>NZ_CATKQD010000044.1:0-416555 GCF_949768175.1 Pseudomonas sp. IT-P74
TAAAAAAAGCACCCCGCAGGGTGCTTTTTCTGTCGCTGGAAGCTTAGCGCTTCAGCGAGGCCGGCAGGTGCGGCTGGATCGCCGTCAATACTGCCTTGAAGCACTTGGTGTTACCGGCAACGACGTGGCCTTTTTCAAGGAAGTCGTGACCGCCGGTGAAGTCGCTCACCAAACCGCCGGCTTCCTGGATCAGCAGGGCGCCTGCAGCCATGTCCCACTCGGACAGGCCCGACTCCCAGAAGGCGTCGAAACGGCCGGCGGCCACGTAGGCCAGGTCCAGGCTCGCCGAACCTGCGCGGCGGATGCCGGCAGTCTGGCCAACCAGGGCGCGGAACATGCCCAGGTAGTTGTCGAGGTTGTCCATCTGGTCGTCACGGAACGGGAAGCCGGTACCCAGCAGGGCGCCGTCCAGGCTGGTGCGGCCGCTGACGCGCAGGCGACGACCGTTCAGTTGAGCGCCGCGACCACGGCTGGCGGTGAAT
Source organism: Pseudomonas sp. IT-P74 (assembly GCF_949768175.1). Taxonomy (NCBI): domain Bacteria; kingdom Pseudomonadati; phylum Pseudomonadota; class Gammaproteobacteria; order Pseudomonadales; family Pseudomonadaceae; genus Pseudomonas; species Pseudomonas sp. IT-P74. The sequence continues at coordinate 483 of NZ_CATKQD010000044.1, forward strand.
TCTTCCTGGCGAACCGGGTCCAGAACAACAGCGTGCTCAAGACGACCGCGGTATTTGCAGGCAATGCTGACAGCGAAGTGAGGAATGCCGCGCAGGAAGTTGGTGGTGCCATCCAGCGGATCGATGATCCACAGGTACTCTTCGCCTTCGATGCCGGTGCCGGCGTGCATGCCGGTCTCTTCACCCAGGATCGAGTGATTCGGGTAGGCCTTGCGCAGGGCGTCGATGATTTTCTGTTCGGCGGCGCGATCCACCTCGGATACGTAATCCTTGGCGTCTTTTTCGTCGACCTTGATGGTATCCAGGCGCTCGATGGAGCGGAAGATCAATTCACTGGCGCTGCGGGCGGCGCGCAGCGCGATATTCAGCATGGGCTGCATGGATGTGTCACCTAAGGTTGTTAAAGAAAGCCGGGCATTCTATCAGAAAGTTTCTACAGGAGAAGGACGGCGTTCGCTTTCATGGCTTAACGGTAGGATGAGCTGTAAGATTCCGCTCCCGATTATCGTGTTCGAGAGCGCCTCCCTTGCTGCAAAACATTCGTGTCGTCCTGGTCAATACCAGCCATCCGGGCAATATCGGCGGGGCTGCGCGTGCCATGAAGAACATGGGGCTGTCGCGGCTGGTGCTGGTCGAGCCTCGTGTGTTCCCGCATCACGAGGCCGATGCCCGCGCCTCCGGTGCCGGTGACATCCTTGAAAACGCGCAAGTCGTCGCCACCTTGGAAGATGCCTTGGTCGGTTGCAATCTGGTGCTTGGCACCAGTGCTCGCGACCGGCGCATTCCCTGGCCGCTGCTCGATCCCCGCGAATGCGGAACGAAAGTGGTCGAGGAAGCCGGGCAGGGCGCGGAAATCGCTTTGGTGTTCGGTCGTGAAGACTCCGGCCTGACCAACGAAGAGCTGCAGCGATGTCATTATCACGTTCACATTCCATCAGACCCGGAGTTCAGTTCGTTGAACCTTGGGGCGGCGGTGCAGGTGTTGGGTTATGAAGTGCGCATGTCCTGGCTGGCGGCCCAGGGTCAGCCGAGCAAGGTCGAGAAGGACGAAGTGGCTTCGGTCAAAAGCGCCGAGCTTGCGACCATGGATGAGCTGGAGCGATTCTATGAACACCTGGAACAGACCCTGGTGGCCATCGAATTCCTCGATCCGGAAAAGCCACGGCACTTGATGGCGCGCCTGCGCCGGTTGTACGGACGCAGCTCGGTCAGTCGGGCGGAAATGAATATTTTGCGTGGCATCCTCACGGAAACCCAGAAAGCGGCCCGTGGTGAGCTCCTTAAGCGGAAGGATTAATGATGTTCGAGCGTTTGCGTGAAGATATCCAGAGCGTATTCCACCGAGACCCGGCGGCGCGTAACGCTTTTGAAGTCCTGACCTGCTATCCCGGCATGCATGCCATCTGGATTCACCGTTTGTCGGCGATGCTGTGGCGCGCGGACCTGAAGTGGCTGGCGCGGCTGGTGTCGAACTTCGGGCGCTGGTTGACCGGGATCGAGATCCATCCGGGGGCCAAGGTCGGCAGGCGCTTCTTCATTGACCATGGCATGGGCATTGTCATCGGCGAAACCGCCGAGATCGGCGATGACGTGACCATTTATCAGGGCGTGACCCTCGGTGGTACCAGCTGGAATAAAGGCAAGCGCCACCCGACGCTGGGTGATGGTGTCGTTGTCGGTGCCGGCGCCAAGGTGCTTGGCCCGTTCACTGTTGGTGCGGGAGCCAAGGTTGGTTCCAACGCCGTGGTGACCAAGGAAGTGCCGCCGGGCGCCACTGTGGTGGGTATTCCGGGGCGGATCATCGTCAAGCCCGACGAAGAGCAGGACGCCAAGCGCAAGGCCATGGCCGAGAAGATCGGTTTTGATGCCTATGGCGTGACTGAAGACATGCCTGACCCGGTGGCGCGTGCCATCGGTCAACTGCTTGATCACCTGCAGGCGGTCGATGGGCGTCTGGAGGGGATGTGCGGAGCGTTGAAGGACTTGGGCAGCAATTACTGTGCGAAAGATCTGCCTGAGTTGCGTGAAGAAGACTTTGCCTGTGTGAAGGACAAGGATCAGAGTCAGGCCAGTTAGACCGAGTTGGGCTTATCGCGAGCAGGCTCGCTCCTACATTTGAAATGCGTTCCCCTGTAGGAGCGAGCCTGCTCGCGATGAACGATGACTCGGTATTACTGGCTGTTCACAGCCAGCCTTTGCTATGATGCTGCCGCTCTTTTGCGGGTAATCCTGACTAAAGTACTAGGTCTTATAGTTGACTTAAATACTCGGGAATTGCATACTCGCCTCATTCCGATTTCCGTGGTAATTGTCCATGCGACTGACTACAAAAGGCCGATACGCCGTGACCGCCATGCTCGATTTGGCGTTGCACGCGCAGCACGGGCCCGTGTCCCTGGCCGATATCTCCGAGCGCCAAGGCATCTCCCTGTCCTACCTCGAACAGCTTTTTGCCAAATTGCGCCGTAGCAATCTGGTGTCCAGCGTCCGTGGTCCAGGCGGCGGCTACCAGCTGTCCCGCGACATGCAGGGCATCCAGGTCGCCCAGGTGATCGATGCGGTGAACGAATCGGTCGATGCAACCAAATGCCAAGGGCAGGGTGATTGCCATTCCGGCGACACTTGCCTGACCCACCACTTGTGGTGCGATCTGAGCCTGCAGATTCACGAATTTCTGAGCGGTATCAGCTTGGCTGACCTTGTGACTCGCCGTGAGGTGCAAGAAGTAGCCCAGCGTCAGGACCAGCGCCGTTGCAACAGCAAGGCGCCACGCCTGGACAAGATTGAAGCGTCCGCCGTCGAATGACAGCCGAAGAGCTAGCGGCACGCCAGCCAGCCTGATTTAGGAGATAGTCCATGAAATTGCCGATTTACCTTGATTACTCTGCGACCACCCCGGTTGATCCGCGTGTTGCGCAAAAAATGAGTGAATGCCTGCTGGTCGACGGAAACTTCGGTAACCCGGCGTCCCGTTCCCACGTGTTCGGCTGGAAAGCCGAAGAGTCCGTCGAAAACGCCCGTCGTCAGGTCGCTGACCTGGTCAACGCCGACCCGCGTGAAATCGTCTGGACCTCCGGTGCCACCGAATCCGACAACCTGGCAATCAAGGGTGCGGCGCATTTCTATGCCACCAAGGGCAAGCACCTGATCACCACCAAGATCGAGCACAAGGCTGTCCTGGACACCATGCGCCAGCTGGAGCGTGAAGGTTTCGAAGTGACCTACATCGAGCCTCGTACCGATGGCCTGGTGACCCCTGAGATGATCGAAGCCGAACTGCGCGACGACACCATCCTGGTTTCGGTCATGCACGTGAACAACGAAATCGGCACCATCAACGACATCGCAGCGATCGGCGAACTGCTCCGTTCCAAGGGCATCCTGTTCCACGTCGACGCCGCTCAGTCCACCGGTAAGGTCGAGATCGACCTTTCGAAGCTGAAAGTCGACATGATGTCGTTCTCCGCCCACAAGACCTACGGCCCTAAAGGCATCGGCGCCCTGTACGTCAGCCGCAAGCCGCGCGTACGTATCGAGGCGACCATGCATGGTGGCGGCCACGAGCGCGGCATGCGTTCCGGCACCCTGGCGACCCACCAGATCGTCGGCATGGGTGAAGCTTTCCGCGTAGCCAAGGAAGACATGGCTGCCGAGAACGCGCGCATCAAGGCGTTGAGCGACCGCTTCTACAAGCAGGTCGAGCACCTGGAAGAGCTGTACGTCAACGGCAGCATGACCGCCCGCGTTCCGCACAACCTGAACCTGAGCTTCAACTACGTTGAAGGCGAGTCGCTGATCATGGCGCTCAAGGATCTGGCGGTGTCGTCCGGTTCGGCCTGCACCTCGGCATCCCTTGAGCCTTCGTACGTGCTGCGCGCCCTGGGCCGCAACGACGAACTGGCGCACAGCTCGATCCGCTTCACCTTCGGCCGTTTCACCACCGAAGAAGAAATCGACTACGCCGCGCAGAAAGTCTGCGAGGCCGTTACCAAGCTGCGCGCTTTGTCGCCGCTGTGGGACATGTACAAAGACGGCGTCGATATCTCGAAGATCGAGTGGGCGGCACACTAAACAAAGAAGCCGCCGGATACAGGTCCTGTAGCAGCGCGGCGGTAAACGCAGCGTAACTACAGGGTCTCAAGAGCGGCCCTGATGAGTGAGGATTGAGAATCATGGCTTACAGCGAAAAGGTCATCGACCACTACGAAAACCCGCGCAACGTCGGCAAGATGGACGCGCAAGATCCTGATGTCGGCACCGGCATGGTCGGCGCTCCGGCGTGCGGTGACGTGATGCGCCTGCAGATCAAGGTCAACGACGCCGGCATCATCGAAGATGCCAAGTTCAAGACTTACGGCTGCGGTTCGGCTATCGCTTCCAGCTCCCTCGCCACCGAGTGGATGAAGGGCAAGACCCTGGACGAAGCGGAAACCATCAAGAACACCCAGCTGGCTGAAGAACTGGCCCTGCCGCCAGTGAAAATTCACTGCTCGGTACTCGCTGAAGACGCCATCAAGGCGGCTGTTCGCGATTACAAGCAGAAGAAAGGCTTGATCTGATTTTTGGCGACGAGTAAGGAGTCACCGATGGCTATCAGCATGACAGAAGCGGCTGCTCGACACGTGCGGCGCTCCCTCGACGGGCGCGGCAAAGGTGAAGGGATTCGTCTGGGTGTTCGCACCACAGGCTGTTCCGGCCTTGCCTACGTGCTGGAGTTTGTCGACGAGGTGGTTGCAGAGGACCAGGTGTTCGAAAGTCACGGCGAAAAAGTGATCATCGACCCGAAAAGCCTGGCCTACCTGGACGGCACCGAGCTCGATTTCGTCAAGGAAGGGTTGAACGAAGGCTTCAAGTTCAACAACCCCAACGTGCGCGGTGAATGTGGCTGCGGCGAAAGCTTCAACATCTGAGGCTTGTCGTGGGTACTCCTTGTCATTTCGCTTTATTTGAGCTGCAGCCGAGTTTCGATCTGGACCTCGATCAGCTGGCTACGCGCTACCGTGAGTTGGCGCGCAGTGTTCATCCGGACCGCTTTGCCGACGCTTCCGAGCGTGAGCAGCGCTTGGCGCTGGAGCAATCGGCGAGCCTCAACGAGGCCTACCAGACGCTCAAGAGTCCGCCCAAGCGCGCGCGTTACCTGCTCGCCCTGAATGGTGGCGAACTGCCGCTGGAGGTCACGGTGCATGATCCGGAGTTCCTTCTGCAGCAGATGGAGTTGCGTGAAGAGCTCGAAGACCTGCAGGACAGCGCCGACCTCAATGGCGTTGCCGTCTTCAAGCGTCGCCTGAAGGCTGCCCAGGATGAACTGAACCAAAGCTTCGCAGCTTGCTGGAACGATGCCGCTCACCGTGAACAGGCCGAACGCCTGATGCGGCGCATGCAGTTCCTCGACAAGCTCACCTACGAAGTGCGCCAGTTAGAAGAGCGCCTCGACGATTAACCCAGTGCCGCTCCGGTCGCACGCCTGATATACAGATAAGTCCTGATAACGATGGCCCTACTGCAGATCGCCGAACCCGGCCAAAGTCCTCAACCGCACCAGCGTCGTCTGGCTGTGGGGATCGACTTGGGCACTACCAATTCGCTGGTCGCTGCATTGCGCAGTGGTCTTTCCGAGCCGCTTGCCGACGCAGAAGGGCGGGTCATCCTGCCGTCTGCCGTGCGCTACCACGCCGATCGCGTCGAGGTTGGCGAATCCGCCAGGCTGGCCGCCGCCACCGATCCGTTGAACACCGTGCTGTCGGTCAAGCGCTTGATGGGTCGTGGTCTGTCCGACGTCAAGCAGCTGGGTGATCAGTTGCCGTACCGCTTTGTCGGTGGCGAGTCGCACATGCCGTTCATCGAGACGATCCAGGGCCCGAAAAGCCCGGTGGAAGTGTCCGCCGACATCCTCAAGGTCCTGCGCCAGCGCGCTGAAGCGACTCTGGGTGGTGAATTGGTGGGTGCGGTCATCACCGTTCCGGCCTATTTCGACGACGCCCAGCGTCAAGCCACCAAGGACGCGGCCAAGCTGGCCGGTCTGAACGTGCTGCGCTTGCTCAATGAGCCGACCGCTGCAGCCGTGGCTTACGGCCTGGACCAGCACGCCGAAGGCCTGGTCGCGATCTACGACCTGGGCGGCGGTACCTTCGATATTTCGATTCTGCGCCTGACCGGCGGTGTCTTCGAGGTTTTGGCTACCGGTGGCGACAGCGCCCTGGGTGGTGATGACTTCGACCACGCAATCGCTGGCTGGATCATCGAGAGCGCCGGCCTGTCCGCCGATCTCGATCCGGGCGCGCAACGCAATTTGCTGCAAACTGCCTGTACGGCCAAGGAAGCCCTGACCAATGCGGCGGCCGTTGAAGTGGCCCATGGCGACTGGAAAGCCGAGCTGACCCGCGAAGCCTTCAATGCGCTGATCGAGCCGATGGTCGCTCGCAGCCTGAAAGCCTGCCGCCGCGCCGTTCGCGACTCCGGTATCGAACTGGACGACGTGCATGCCGTGGTCATGGTCGGTGGTTCGACTCGTGTGCCTCGCGTTCGCGAAGCCGTTGCCGAAGCCTTCGGTCGCCAGCCGCTGACTGAAATCGACCCGGATCAAGTGGTCGCCATCGGTGCTGCGATCCAGGCCGATACCCTGGCCGGCAACAAGCGCGACGGCGACGAACTGCTGCTGCTCGACGTGATTCCGCTGTCCCTGGGGCTGGAAACCATGGGCGGCCTGATGGAGAAGGTGATTCCGCGCAACACCACCATCCCCGTCGCCCGCGCTCAGGACTTCACCACTTACAAAGACGGCCAGTCGGCCATGGCCATCCACGTATTGCAGGGCGAGCGCGAGCTGATCAGCGACTGCCGCTCCCTGGCGCGCTTCGAGCTGCGCGGCATTCCGGCGATGGTGGCTGGTGCGGCGAAGATTCGCGTGACCTTCCAGGTCGATGCCGATGGTCTGCTGAGCGTTTCCGCTCGGGAACTGGGTTCGGGCGTTGAGGCGAGCATTCAGGTCAAGCCGTCCTATGGCCTGACCGACGGCGAAATCGCCAAAATGCTCAAGGATTCGTTCCAGCACGCCAATGACGACAAGGTTGCCCGTGTATTGCGTGAGCAGCAGGTCGACGCCCAGCGCCTGATCGAGGCGGTGCAGGCTGCTCTGGAGGCCGATGGCGAGCGCTTGCTCGACGCCGAAGAGCGCCTGGTCATCGACATGCAGGTGCAGGAACTGACCGAACTGATGAAAGGTACCGATGGTTACGCCATCGAGCAGCAGACCAAGCGTCTGTCGCAAGTGACCGACGCCTTTGCTGCCCGCCGCCTGGACTCGACGGTGAAAGCCGCGCTGGCGGGGCGCAACCTGAATGAGATTGAGGAATAACGATGCCGCAGGTCATTTTTCTGCCACACGAGAAGTTTTGCCCCGAAGGCATGGTTGTTGAGGCTGAGCCGGGGATTTCCATCCTCGAGCTGGCCCACGAGCACCACATCGAGATGGAAAGCGCCTGTGGCGGCGTCTGCGCCTGCACTACCTGCCACTGCATCATTCGCGAGGGTTTCGACTCGCTGGAAGAGGCTGACGAGCTGGAAGAGGACTACCTTGACAAGGCTTGGGGTCTTGAACGCGAGTCTCGTCTGGGGTGCCAGGCCAAGGTCGGCACCGAAGACCTGACCGTCGAGATTCCGAAGTACTCGCTCAACCACGCAGCCGAAGCACCGCACTGATTCAAGGAATTGTCATGAAACTCAAGTGGACTGATGTGCTGGAGATCGCGATCCAGCTGGCTGAAAGCAAGCCCGACGTGGACCCTATGTCGGTCAACTTCGTCGATCTGCGTAAATGGGTGATGGAACTACCCGATTTCGACGACATGCCTGAGCATTGTGGCGAAAAGATCCTGGAGGCCATTCAGGCCCACTGGATCGAAGAACGCGACTGAGCCACGCCGCAGGTTAGGCAATACCCGAGAACCCGCGTATAATTCGCGGGTTTAATTTTTCGTAAATTACCGTTTCTGGAGTTACACCATGGCTGTTCAACGTACTTTCTCCATCATCAAGCCTGACGCCGTTGCTAAAAACGTGATCGGCGAGATCACCACTCGTTTCGAAAAAGCTGGCCTGCGCGTTGTAGCTTCGAAACTGAAGCAACTGTCCAAAGCCGAAGCTGAAGGCTTCTACGCTGAGCACAGCGCTCGTGGTTTCTTCAACGACCTGGTTGCTTTCATGATCTCCGGTCCGGTTGTCGTTCAGGTTCTGGAAGGCGAAAACGCTATCGCTCTGAACCGTGAGCTGATGGGCGCTACCAACCCTAAAGAAGCTGCTGCCGGCACCATCCGTGCTGACTTCGCTGACTCCATCGACGCCAACGCTGTACACGGTTCGGACTCCGAAGCCGCTGCCGCTCGCGAAATCTCGTACTTCTTCGCAGCTACTGAAGTAACCACTCGCTAAGCATTGGCTTAAGAGTGAAGGTGAATCCATGACTACATCGACTGTAAAAACTAACCTGCTGGGTCTGACTCAGCTGGAAATGGAAAAATTCTTCGACTCAATCGGGGAGAAGCGTTTCCGTGCCGGTCAGGTAATGAAATGGATTCACCACTTTGGTGTCGATGATTTCGATGCCATGACGAACGTCAGCAAGGCCTTGCGCGAAAAGCTCAAGACTGTTGCCGAGGTCCGTGGTCCGGAAGTGGTCAGCGAGGACATCTCCAGCGACGGCACCCGCAAGTGGGTGGTGCGCGTGGCGTCCGGCAGCTGCGTCGAGACCGTGTACATTCCCCAGGGCAAACGCGGCACCTTGTGCGTTTCGTCCCAGGCAGGCTGTGCCCTGGATTGCAGTTTCTGCTCCACCGGCAAGCAAGGCTTCAATAGCAACCTCACCGCCGCCGAAGTCATCGGCCAGGTGTGGATTGCCAACAAATCCTTTGGCAGCGTCCCGGCAACCGTCGACCGTGCCATCACCAACGTGGTGATGATGGGCATGGGTGAGCCGCTGCTGAACTTCGACAACGTCGTCGCGGCCATGCATCTGATGATGGACGACCTGGGCTACGGCATTTCCAAACGCCGCGTGACCCTGTCGACCTCCGGCGTGGTGCCGATGATCGATGAGCTGTCCAAGCACATCGACGTCTCCCTGGCGTTGTCCCTGCACGCACCGAATGACGCATTGCGTAACCAATTGGTGCCGATCAACAAGAAGTATCCGCTTAAGATGCTGCTCGAGTCGTGCCAGCGCTATATGTCGAATCTCGGCGAAAAGCGCGTGCTGACCATCGAATACACCTTGCTCAAAGACATCAATGACAAGGTCGAGCACGCGGTGGAAATGATCGAGCTGCTGAAGAATATTCCGTGCAAGATCAACCTGATCCCGTTCAACCCGTTCCCGCACTCCGGTTACGAGCGCCCGAGCAATAATGCGATTCGTCGCTTTCAGGATCAGCTTCACCATGCAGGTTTCAATGTCACCGTCCGTACCACCCGTGGTGAAGACATCGACGCCGCATGTGGTCAACTGGTAGGGCAGGTGCTGGATCGCACCCGTCGCAGCGAACGTTATATCGCCGTGCGTGAACTGAACGCCGAAAACGATGTAGCGCAAGACGCCGCGAAATAACCAAGAGAGGATCTCTATGTCCCTGCGCTTTGCGCTGCTTTTGCTGTTGGCCAGCCTGTGTGCTGGCTGCGTGCTTTCGGGCGATTACAACCCGATGAAGACCAGCAAGGGCCGTGATGAAGCGCGTGAGGCGTACGTGCAACTCGGTATCGGGTATTTGCAACAAGGCATGACCGAGCGTGCCAAGGTCCCACTGAAGAAAGCGTTGGAGCTCGATAGCTCCGATCCTGATGCCAACGCGGCGCTGGGGCTGGTGTTCCAGGCCGAGATGGAACCGGAGCTTGCCGACGAGCATTTTCGCAAGGCACTGTCTTCCCGTCCCGCCGATGCACGGATCCTCAATAACTACGGCAGTTTTTTGTTCGAGCAGAAGCGTTACAGCGAAGCCTACGATCGCTTTGAACAAGCCGCTGCCGATACCCTGTATCCTGAGCGTTCGCGGGTGTTCGAGAACCTGGGCATGACCGCTGCAATGCTCGGTCAGCGGGATCTGGCCCAACAGCAACTGGAAAAAGCCCTGCGCCTGAACCACCAACAACCACGTGCATTGCTGGAAATGGCTGAGTTGTCTTACGAAGACAGGCATTATGTGCCCGCGCGTGACTATTACGACCGTTTTAGCCAGCTCTCCGAGCAAAATGCACGTAGTCTATTGCTCGGCGTTCGGCTGGCAAAAGTGTTCGAAGACCGCGACAAGGCCGCAAGCAAAGGCCTGCAACTAAAAAGACTCTATCCCGGTACGCCGGAATATCAGCAATACCTGTCGGAGCAATGATGAAAGCGGCGCATCCCGAAGTTGTAGCAGCGAATCGCGTAAACCCCGGTGAGACCTTGCGCCAGGCCCGCGAAAGCAATGGCTGGTCGCTGGCCGAAGTGGCCCTCAAGCTCAACCTCACCACCACTTCCCTGAGCAATCTGGAAGCCGGCGCCTTCGACAAGCTGCCCGGGCATACCTTTGCCCGCGGTTACATTCGTGCCTATGCCAAATTGCTCGGCATGGACCAGGCCGTTCTGGTCCGGCAATTCGATCAATCCACCGGTACCGATTCCCAGGGCAGCAATGTTCACAGCCTGGGTCGTATTGAAGAGCCGGTGCGGGTTTCACACACCATTTTGCGAATCGTCAGCCTGCTGTTGCTGGTCGCGGTGATCGGTGGCGGTTTCGTCTGGTGGCAGGATCAGACCTCGATGCGCACCAAGGACCTGATCGGTCTGGCACCCGAGCACGTAGAAGTCGAAGGCGCCGACGGTACGACTCAGATTCACCCGCTGGACGAGCCGGAAGACCAGGCCGTCGCGGAAGGTCAATCCGAAGGCGGAACCGCCCTCGCGCTGCCACAGGCTGATGCTCCGGCTGAAGCACCAGAACCGGCTCAAGCGACTGCGCCAGCCGCTCCGGCAGCGCCGACCACGCCAGCCGCGCCTGTTGTCGCAGCGCCGGTGACCCCGGTAACTCCGGCTCCGGCAGCTCCAGTCGTTCCGGCCCCGGTGGCGACTACACCGATAGCCCCTGTTGCTCCAGCGCCAGCCGCGTCGGTGGCCGGTCAAGGCCAGGTTCAGGTGCAGTTCACCTCCGATTGCTGGACACAAGTGACCGACGGTAGCGGCAAGGTGCTGTTCAGCGGTCTCAAACGCAAAGGCGACAGCCTGGCAGTCAATGGCAAACCACCGTTTGCCGTGCGTCTGGGCTTTGCCCGCGGCGCTCAGGTCAGCTACAACGGCCAGCCGGTCGATGTCGCTCCGTTCACCAGTGGCGAGACTGCTCGCCTGAAGTTGGGTCAATAAGTCATGCACGGCGAATCTCCAATCAAACGTCGCGAATCCCGCAAGATCTGGGTCGGTAACGTGCCTGTTGGCGGCGATGCGCCTATCGCTGTGCAGAGCATGACCAACAGCGACACCAACGATGTCGCGGCCACGGTCGCGCAAATCAATCGCCTGGAAGCGGCCGGCGTCGATATCGTGCGGGTTTCCGTACCGGACATGGACGCCGCCGAAGCTTTCGGCAAGATCAAGCAGCTGGTCAAAGTACCCTTGGTTGCCGACATTCACTTCGACTACCGGATCGCTTTGCGCGTAGCCGAACTGGGTGTCGATTGCCTGCGGATCAACCCGGGCAACATCGGTCGCGAAGACCGTGTGCGTGCGGTGGTGGATGCCGCCCGTGACCGCGGGATCCCGATCCGTATCGGCGTCAATGCCGGTTCCCTGGAAAAAGACCTGCAAAAGAAATACGGCGAGCCGACCCCGGCTGCGCTGGTCGAGTCTGCCTTGCGCCACGTCGAACACCTTGAACGCCTGAACTTCCAGGACTTCAAGGTCAGCGTGAAGGCCTCCGACGTGTTCATGGCCGTCGAAGCCTACCGCTTGCTGGCCAAGGAAATCGTCCAGCCACTGCACCTGGGCATCACCGAAGCCGGTGGTTTGCGTTCCGGCACGGTGAAATCTGCCGTGGGCCTCGGTATGCTGCTCGCCGAAGGGATTGGCGATACTATCCGCATCTCGTTGGCGGCCGACCCGGTCGAGGAAGTGAAAGTCGGCTACGACATTCTCAAATCCCTGCACCTGCGTTCCCGTGGCATCAACTTCATCGCCTGCCCGAGTTGCTCGCGGCAGAACTTCGATGTGGTCAAGACCATGAATGAGCTGGAAGGGCGCCTCGAGGATTTGCTGGTGCCGCTGGATGTTGCGGTCATCGGTTGTGTGGTCAACGGCCCGGGTGAAGCCAAGGAAGCCCATATCGGCTTGACCGGCGGCACGCCGAACCTGATTTACATCGACGGCAAGCCGTCGCAGAAGCTGACGAATGACAATCTGGTGGATGAGCTTGAACGCTTGATCCGCCAGAAAGCGGCCGAAAAGGTCGAAGCTGACGCTGCCGTTATCGCGCGCGGCTGAACCTGACTGTAGAGCCGAATGAATTTAAGGATTTAAAGTGAGCAAGTCATTGCAAGCCATTCGTGGCATGAACGACATCCTGCCCGAACAGACTCCCCTGTGGCGTCATTTCGAAGGCACCGTTTCGCGCCTGCTGGATAACTATGGTTACAAGCAGATCCGCATGCCGATCGTCGAGTTCACCGAACTGTTCAAGCGTTCCATCGGTGAAGTGACCGACATCGTCGAAAAAGAGATGTACACCTTCGACGACCGCAACGGCGACTCCCTGACCCTGCGCCCCGAAGGCACGGCGGCCTGTGTGCGCGCGGTACTGGAACACGGCATCACCGGCGGCGGCCAGGTTCAGAAACTCTGGTACATCGGCCCGATGTTTCGCCACGAGCGTCCGCAGAAAGGCCGTTATCGCCAGTTTCACCAGATCGGTGTGGAGGTGTTCAACCTCGACGGTCCGGACATCGACGCCGAGCTGATCGTGCTGACCTGGCGCCTGTGGGGCGAACTGGGCATCCGCGATGCGGTCAAGCTCGAACTGAACAGCCTGGGTACCAGCGAGTCCCGTGGCCGTTATCGTGAAGCGCTGGTCGAGTTCCTGTCGCAACACCTGGACAAGCTGGACGAAGACAGCCAGCGCCGCCTGAAGACCAACCCGTTGCGCGTCCTGGACACCAAGAACGCCGAGACGCAGGCAATTCTGGTCGATGCGCCGAAAATGGCCGACTACCTCGACGAAGAATCCCGCGTGCATTTCGAGGGCCTCAAGGCTCGCCTGGACGCCGCCGGCATTCCTTACGTGATCAACCCGAAGCTGGTTCGCGGGCTGGATTACTACAGCAAGACCGTTTTCGAATGGGTCACCGACAAGCTCGGCGCCCAGGGCACCGTGTGTGCCGGTGGTCGTTACGACGGTCTGGTGGAGCAGATGGGCGGCAAGCCGACCGCCGGCGTTGGCTTTGCCATGGGCATCGAACGCCTGGTCCTGCTGCTGGAAACCCTGGAGCAGATTCCGCAAGAGATCTCCCGTCAGGTCGACGTCTACCTCTGCGCCTTCGGTGAAGCCGCCGAACTGGCTGGCCTGACCCTGGCGGAGCGCGTTCGTGACCAGTTGCCCAACCTGCGCCTGCAAGTGAATGCCGGCGCCGGCAGTTTCAAAAGCCAGTTCAAGAAGGCCGACAAGAGCGGTGCGCTGTACGCGCTGATCCTCGGTGACGACGAAATGGCCCAGCAAGTGGTAGGTTTCAAACCCCTGCGTGGCCAGGGCGAACAACAAAGCATTGCCTGGGATGCGCTTGCTGCACACCTGGCCACCTGCGTCGTGCAGGGTTGAAGCTGTCTAAACAGCCGAATTAGCGATTAAGGAGTATTGGGGTGTCGAGTACCGAAGACGAACATTTGATGGAACTGAAGGAATGGTGGTCACGCAACGGTAAGCCCCTGGTCACTGGTGGCCTGTTGGCGCTGGTCATCGTGTTCGGCTGGCAGGCGTTCCAGAAGTATCAGAGCAATCAGTCGCAAGGCGCCTCGATTCTCTATCAGCAATTGCTCGAAACCACGCTGACGCCTGACGGCAAGCCTGATGCGGCCCGTGTTTCGGACCTGGCCGGCAAGCTCAACAGCGAGTTCGGCGGCAGCGCCTATGCGCAGTACGGCAGCCTGTTCGTGGCCAAGGTGGCGGTCGACAGCGGCAAGCTGGACGACGCGGCCAGCGAGCTCAAAGCTATTGTTGCCAAACCGGCCAACCCGGCGCTGGGCGAAATCGCCCGTCAGCGTCTGGCTCAGGTGCTCGGTGCGCAGAACAAGGCCGACGAAGCACTGAAGCTGCTCGAAGGCGTTGCCGACAAGGCATTCCTGGCCACTCGCGAAGAACTCAAGGGCGACCTGCTGGTGCAGTTGGGTCGTACCGACGAGGCGAGCGCGGCGTATCAAAAAGCCAAGGCGGCACTGTCGGATGAAGCGGCGGTCGGTGGCCTGCAAATCAAGCTGGACGACCTGGCCAAAGGGGATGCGTGACGTGATTCGTTGGAAACATGCAGCATTGCTGGCCCTGGCCATTTTGGCCGCGGGTTGCAGCAGCAACAGCAAAAAAGAACTGCCTCCGGCCGAACTGGTCGACTTCAAAGAAGAAGTGGTTCTGCAAAAGCAGTGGAGTCGTTCGATCGGTGACGGTCAGGGCGAAACCTACAACATGCTGGTTCCGGCCATCGATGGCGATACCATCTATGCCGCCGACGTCACTGGCGTGTTGATGGCGATGGACCGCAACACCGGCGACGTCAAGTGGAAGAAAGACCTCGAACTGCCTGTCTCCGGCGCCGTTGGTGTCGGTTACGGTCTGGTCACCATTGGTACGATCAAGGGTGAAATCGTTGCCCTGGACGCGATCAACGGTGAAGAAAAGTGGCGCGCTCGCGTGTCCAGCGAAGTATTGGCGCCGCCAGCCAACAACGGCGACGTCGTGGTGGTTCAGACCCAGGACGATCGTCTGATCGGTCTGGATGCCTCCACCGGTGACCGTCGCTGGATCTATGACAGTACGCCTGCGGTACTGACCCTGCGCGGTACCAGTGCGCCGATCGTGACCAACCGTCTCGCGGTGGCTGGCCTGTCGACCGGTAAAGTGGTTGCCGTGGACATCACCAACGGCGTACCGGTGTGGGAACAGCGCGTAGCGATCCCGCAAGGTCGTTCGGAGCTGGAACGCGTGGTCGACATCGACGGTGGCTTGCTGCTGTCGGGCGAGACGCTGTATGTCGCCAGCTATCAGGGGCGCGTTGCCGCTCTGGACCTGCAAAGCGGCCGTCAGCTCTGGCAGCGTGATGCTTCCAGCTATGCCGGTGTCGCCCAGGGTTTCGGTACCGTGTACGTGAGCCTGTCTTCGGGCACCGTTGAAGGCGTCGACGAGCGTTCCACCACAGCGTTGTGGAGCAACGACTCGCTGGCCCGCCGTCAACTGTCGGCTCCGGAAGTGTTCTCCAGCTACGTTGCAGTCGGTGACCTGGAAGGTTACCTGCACCTGCTGAGTCAGGTGGACGGTCGTTTCGTCGGCCGCGAGCGCATCGACAGCGACGGCCTGCGCGCCCGTCCGCTGGTGGTGGGTGACACGATTTATGTGTATGGCAACAGTGGCAAACTGGAAGCCCTGACCATCAAGTAAGAACTATGCTTGGGGTTAACCACCCCAGGCTGCTTCACTTGTGGGTATGAATGTGGGAGCGAGCCTGCTCGCGATGGACGTCAACGATTACGTTTGCGTCCTGAATAAACGCGGTGCCCTGGCGTTTTTCGTCGGAACGCCGCCCGGAGCCGGCTCGCTCCCACAGACAAGCGCGCAGTGTTGCCCCGAGCACCAGCCGCTGCCTCGCAGCGGCTTTTGTATTTTCTGAAATAACGAAGTGGAGAGCCGCATGGTTCCCGTAATCGCCCTGGTGGGCCGACCGAACGTCGGCAAGTCCACCTTGTTCAACCGCCTGACCAGGACTCGTGACGCCATCGTCGGCGACTTGTCCGGTCTGACCCGTGATCGCCAGTACGGTGAGGCCAAGTGGCAAGGGCGTTCCTACATTCTGATCGACACCGGCGGTATCTCCGGTGACGAGCACGGTATGGACGAAAAGATGGCCGAGCAGTCGCTGCTGGCCATCGAAGAAGCGGATGTCGTTCTGTTCCTGGTAGATGCCAAGGCCGGTTTCACCGCCGCCGACCAGATGATCGCCGAGCATTTGCGCAAACGTAACAAGCGTTCCTACGTGGTTGCCAACAAGGTCGACAACATCGACCCTGAAATGGCCCGCGCCGAATTCGCCCCGTTGGGCATGGGCCATGCGATTCCGATCGCCGGTGCTCACGGTCGTGGCATCACCCAGATGCTGGAAATCGCCCTGAGTGACTTCCCGAAAGACGACGACGAGCTGGAAGAAGGCGAGGAAGAAGACGTCGCCGAAGGCGAGGAAGCCAAGCGCATTCCTGGCCCAAGCGAAAAAGACGGGATCAAGATCGCGATCATCGGCCGTCCGAACGTCGGCAAGTCGACCCTGGTCAACCGCATGCTCGGGGAAGACCGGGTCATCGTCTACGACCAACCCGGTACCACCCGCGACAGTATCTACATCCCGTTCGAACGTAACGACGAGAAGTACACGCTGATCGACACCGCCGGTGTGCGCAAGCGCGGCAAGATCCACGAAGAAGTCGAAAAGTTCTCCGTGGTCAAAACCCTGCAAGCGATCAAAGACGCCAACGTGGTGATCTTTGTGATGGACGCCCGCGAAGGCGTGGTGGACCACGACCTCAACCTGCTGGGCTTTGCCCTTGAGGCCGGTCGTGCATTGGTCATCGCGATCAACAAGTGGGACGGCATGACGCCGAGCGAGCGCGACTTCGTCAAGATCGAGTTGCAGCGTCGTCTGTTCTTCGTCGAGTTTGCCGATATTCACTTTATCTCGGCACTGCACGGCACCGGTGTGGGCAACCTCTACGCCTCGGTACAGAACTCGTTCAAGTCCGCGGTTACCCGCTGGCCGACCAGCCGCCTGACCCAGATCCTGGAAGACGCGGTCAGCGAGCACCAGCCGCCGATGGTCAACAGCCGCCGGATCAAGCTGCGTTATGCCCACCTCGGTGGCGCGAACCCGCCGATCATCGTGATCCACGGTAACCAGATCGAGAAGGTGCCGAAGTCCTATGTGCGTTACCTGGAAAACACGTACCGCCGTGTGCTGAAGCTGGTCGGTACGCCGATCCGCATTGAGTTCAAGGGTGGCGAGAACCCGTACGAAGGCAACAAGAACACGCTCACCGACCGTCAGGTCAACAAGAAGCGTCGCTTGATGTCGCACCACAAGAAGGCCGACAAGAAGCGTCGCGACAAGCGCTGATTGGGGTTTTTCCTGTGGGAAGAAGAGGGCGCCAATGGCGCCCTTTTTCATGCCTGCCGTTTGGGCTATTCTCGGACTCCCCCGCGCCGCCGTAGAGCCGGGTGTAGAGCAGGGAACCACCGATGATCACCAGTAAGCTGCCGAATGTCGGCATCACTATCTTCACTCAGATGTCTCAGCTCGCGGCTCAGACCGGCGCGCTCAATCTGTCCCAGGGTTTCCCCGATTTCGATGCCCCGCAGGCCCTGTGCGATGCGGTCGGCCGGCATATCGCCAGCGGCCATAACCAGTATTCGCCAATGACCGGGCTGGCGCTGTTGCGTCAGCAGATCGCAGCGAAGATCACCCGTAGTTATGGCGTGCAGGTGGATGTCGATAGCGAAGTGACGGTCACCCCTGGCGCGACCCAGGCAATTTTCTGTGCCATCCAGGCGGTTATCCACAGTGGCGACGAAGTCATCGTGTTTGACCCGGCGTACGACAGTTACGAACCTTCGGTGGAGCTGGCCGGCGGTCGTTGCGTGCATGTGCAGCTGGGTCTCGACGATTTCAGCATCGATTTCCAGAAGCTCGCCGATGCCTTGAGCCCGCGTACGCGGATGATCATCCTCAACACTCCGCACAACCCCAGTGGCGCATTGATCAGCCGTGCCGAACTCGACCAGTTGGCAGCCTTGATCCGCGATCGCGACATCTACGTGATCAGCGACGAAGTCTATGAACATCTGGTGTTTGATGGCGTGCCCCACGTCAGCGTGCTGAATCATGAAGAGCTGTATAAGCGCGCCTTCGTGGTCAGCTCGTTCGGCAAGACCTACCACGTCACCGGCTGGAAAACCGGCTATGTGGTAGCGCCACCGGCCCTGACGGCGGAACTGCGCAAGGTGCACCAGTACGTCAGTTTCTGCGGCGTGACCCCGCTGCAATACGCCTTGGCCGATTACATGGCCGAGCATCCCGAGCACGTCGAAGAGCTGCCGGGTTTCTATCAGGCCAAGCGTGATCTGTTCTGCGATCTGCTGGCGCCGTCGCGTTTCAGCTTCACCCGGGTGACCGGCACCTATTTCCAGTTGGTCGATTACTCGCAGATCCGTCCGGACCTCAATGACGTCGAGATGGCCCTGTGGATGACTCGCGAACATGGCGTGGCCAGCATCCCGATCTCGGTGTTCTACCAGACGCCGCCGGTCGGCCAGCGCCTGGTGCGGCTGTGCTTTGCCAAGCGTGAGGAGACCCTGCGTGAAGCAGCGGAAAAACTATGCGTGATCTGAGTGCATTGCCCAAGCTGACCGTTGCGCTGATCCAGACGTCCCTGGCCTGGCACGACCGCCAGGCCAACCTCGAGCATTTCGAGCCGTTGCTGGAGCAGGCTCGCGGCGCCGACCTGATCATTCTGCCGGAGATGTTCACCACCGGGTTCTCCATGGAGTCCGAGGCCCTCGCCGAAGCGGAAAACGGCCCCACCAGCAAATGGCTGCGGGCTCAGGCAGCAAAGCTTGATGCGGTGATCACCGGTAGCGTGATCGTTCAGGCCGCCGATGGCAGTCATCGCAATCGCCTGCTGTGGGCACGCCCGGATGGCGAGGTGCTGCACTACGACAAGCGTCACCTGTTCCGCATGGCCGGTGAGCATAACCACTACACCCCCGGCGAGCGCCAGGTGCAGTTCGAGCTCAAGGGCTGGCGCGTGCGACCGCTGATTTGCTACGACCTGCGCTTCCCGGTGTGGAGCCGTGACGCCCAGGACACCGATCTGCTGCTGTACACCGCCAACTGGCCGGGTGCGCGGCGTCAGCACTGGAACCGCTTGCTGCCGGCGCGGGCGATCGAGAACCTGTGCTATGTGGCGGCGGTCAACCGCATCGGGACTGACGGCAAGGGCTTTGCCTATACCGGTGACAGCCAGGTGCTGGATTTCCAGGGTGAGACATTGCTCAGTGCGGGGGAGGCTGACGGGGTGTTCAAGGTGGTGCTGGATGCGGCGGAACTGGCGGCGTATCGCACGCGGTTTCCGGCGAATCTGGATGCCGATACCTTCGAGTTCACCTGAAATTCGCGGCGCCTGACAGGACCTCATCGCCAGCAGGCTGGCTCCCACATTGGAATGCGATCTCCTGTGGGAGCCAGCCTGCTGGCGATGGGGCCAGAACAGGCAACGCAAAACGGACAGGCAAACAAAAAGGCCCCGAGGTTCACACCCCGGGGCCTTTTGCTTTTCGGCTGACAGTTTACGCCGCTTTCGCTTCCGGCTGGCTCAGCGAACGGTTCAGTGCGCTGAACAGGGCCTTGAAGCTGGCGGTGGTGATGTTTTCGTCGATGCCGACGCCATGCACCGCACGTTCACCGTTCACACGCAGTTCAATGTAGGCCGCAGCCTTGGCATTGGTACCCGCGCCGATGGCGTGCTCGTTGTAGTCCATGATTTCCACCGGTACGGGCAGGCCGGCCACCAGCGCTTCCAGGGCGCCGTTGCCCTTGCCGCGCCAGTGCAGGTTGGTCTCGCCCTGGCCTTGGCTGGCCACTTCCACTTCAACGGCGCTGTGACCGTTTTCTTCCTGCAGGCGATGGCTGACCAGCGCGTACGGGGTGTTGGCCTGCAAGTACTCGCTGTGCAGCAGTGCGTGGATCTGCTGGGCGGTCATTTCCAGGCCCAGGCGGTCGGTTTCACGCTGCACGACCTGGCTGAACTCGATCTGCATGCGACGCGGCAGGCTGATGCCGTATTCCTGTTCCAGGAGGTAGGCGATACCGCCCTTGCCCGACTGGCTGTTGACGCGGATCACCGCCTCGTAGCTGCGGCCGATGTCGGCCGGGTCGATTGGCAGGTACGGTACTTCCCACAGTGCATCGGATTTCTGCTGGGCAAAGCCCTTGCGGATCGCATCCTGGTGCGAGCCGGAGAACGCGGTGTGTACCAGGTCGCCGACGTACGGGTGACGCGGGTGCACCTGGATCTGGTTGCACTCTTCGACGACTTTGCGCACGCCGTCGATGTCGGAGAAGTCCAGCTCAGGGTTCACGCCCTGGGTGTAGAGGTTCAGGGCCACGGTCACCAGGTCGACGTTACCGGTACGCTCGCCGTTGCCGAACAGGCAGCCTTCGACGCGGTCGGCACCGGCCATCAGGCCCAGTTCGGTGGCGGCAACGCCAGTGCCGCGGTCGTTGTGCGTGTGCAGGCTGATGATCACGCTGTCACGACGGTTGATGTGACGGCCGAACCATTCGATCTGGTCGGCATAGATGTTCGGGGTCGCGCATTCCACCGTGGCCGGCAGGTTGAGGATCATCTTGTGCGCGGGCGTCGGGTTCCAGACTTCGATCACCGCGTCGCAGACTTCCTTGGCGAACTCCATTTCGGTGGCGCTGAAGGTTTCTGGCGAGTACTCGAAGGTCCACTCGGTGTCCGGCTGCATGGCCGCGTATTTGACGAACAGCTTGGCGGCGTTCACGGCAATGGCCTTGACCCCGTCCTTGTCCTGGTTGAAGACAATGCGGCGGAAGGAGGGGGAGGTCGCGTTGTACAGGTGAACGATGGCTTTCTTCGCGCCGCGCAGGGATTCGAAGGTGCGCTCGATCAGGTCTTCACGGCCCTGGGTCAGCACCTGGATGGTGGTGTCGTCAGGGATGTGGTTGCCTTCGATCAGGGTGCGGACGAAGTCGAAGTCGGTTTGCGAGGCGGCCGGGAACGACGCTTCGATTTCCTTCACGCCAACCTGCACCAGGGTTTTCCAGAAGCGCAGCTTCTTGACGGCGTCCATCGGTTCGATCAGCGACTGGTTGCCGTCGCGCAGGTCGGAGCTGCACCAGATCGGCGCGGCGGTGATGGTTTTCGATGGCCAGGTGCGGTCCGGAATGTCGATGGTTGGGAACGCGCGGTATTTCGAAGACGGGTCTTTGAGCATGCTCATCGGGAAATCCTTATTGTGTGGGCCGAAAAAAGGCGGCCTGCCGGTGGATCAAAAGTTCTTGGAGTACGGTTTGGGACGAGACACCACGATTCAGCCCGGCAGTCGTGCACTGACGAGGCACAGGCTGCGGTGCTGGCGGAGCTGAATGAGGGTGTGAGAGGTTTTCATGCCTTCAACCCTAACCGCGAGGGTGAAGGTTGGCAAGCAGTCGAAAAAAATTGAGAGGAATACTCGAAGGGCAAGGTTCTGCGAGATTTTATTGTGCGTAACGACACAGATTGTTTTGATGATTGCGCAGGGTTTGATTGGTGCGCAATTGAGATTTTGGTGTGCATGATCGAGTTTCGATGGCTGTGAGTCTGTCATCGCTAGCAGGCTAGCTCCCACAGGGGATTTGTATTGTGAACACGATCCAATGTGGGAGCCAGCCTGCTGGCGATGAAGGTATTCGCCTCAAAACATATCTCAAGGCTGAAACGCACCAATGAAGATAGCCGGATCGACCCGCGCATCGTTCAGGCTGATGTTCCAGTGCATGTGCGGTCCGGTCGCGCGGCCGGTCGCGCCGACTTTGCCAACCACGCCACCACGGGCCAATTGTTGACCCACCTTCACGTCGATTTTCGACATGTGGCAGAACATGCTGATAAAGCCCTGGCCATGGTCGACGAACACCGTGTTGCCATTGAAGAAGTAGTTGCCGATCAGGATCACCTTGCCGGCGGCCGGGGTTTTGATCGGTGTGCCGGCGCCCACGGCGAAGTCCAGGCCGGAGTGAGGGTTGCGCTCTTCACCGTTGAAAAAACGACGTACGCCGAACTTGCTCGACAGCGGCCCGTTCACCGGCTTGTCCAGCAGCAGGTTGCTCGGGGTATTGGGGCTGAACGTGCGGTAGGCGGTAATCTGCTCGGCCAGTTCACGCTCGATGCGCTTGAGATTCTCCGGGTCCGGATTGACCTGCTGGGTGTTCTTCAGGGTGATGCGCTGTTCCGGGTATTTCTTGTTGCCAACTGTAAAACTCAGATGACGACCGCCGCTGCTGAGCGATTGAGCCCCTGGCTTGACCGTCAGCGGCAGGCCGACGATGGCCAGCCAGTTGTTCTGTTCCTTGACCACCAGCACCGGATTGCCTTGATAAGTGGCTTTTGGCGCTTGGGCGGACGTGCCCAAGTCCACTACCGCCACGCCGCCCGGCACCGGTTTGTTCAACTGGCGGGTGATGTAGCTGTCGGCGTGGGCGTTGAAGGTCAGGAGCAGCAACAGCAACGGAGCAAAGAAACGCGGCATGGATCAATCCAGTAAAGAAAGGGTGACGGGCGTCAGGTGATTGTCTTCGACCCGCACTTGCAGTTCGCCTTCGCCCAGCTTGGCCTTCAGGCGCTGGCCGGTATGGGTTTGCGCGGCGTTGCGGATGGCGTTGCCACGCTCGTCCAGCAAAATGCTGTAACCACGGCCGAGGGTCGCCAACGGGCTGACCACATGCAGCGTCTGCATCTGGCTGTGCAACTGCAGGCGACGGTTCTTCAGTCCTTCGCGGATGGCGCGTGGCAGGCGTTCGGCCAGGCTGTCGAGGCGCTGGCGCAGCATTGCCAGTTGCCGCCCCGGATGTTGTGCGGCCAGACGGGTTTCCAGGCGGATCAAGCGTTCGCGACGGGTGTTGAGGCTGCGCTCGAACGCACGGCGCATGCGCATGTCCAGGTCATCCAGGCGTTGCGCTTGCTGGCGCAGGCGCTCGCCGGGATGACGCAGGCGCCGGGAAATGCCTTCCAGGCGCAGGCGATCGCGCATCAAGCGATCACGCATGCGCATCACCAACCGCCGGTGCAGGCTTTCGACCCGACGTACCAGATCGCTGGAGTCCGGTGCCAGCAGTTCGGCGGCAGCGGAAGGGGTGGGCGCGCGAACGTCGGCCACGAAGTCACTGATCGAAACGTCTGTTTCATGGCCGACCGCGCTGACAATAGGCGTCACGCAAGCGTCTACGGCACGGGCCACGGCTTCTTCGTTGAAGCACCAGAGGTCTTCCAGGGAACCGCCGCCCCGGGCCAGGATCAGTGCGTCGAAACCGCGGGCATCCGCCAGTTTCAACGCGCGGACAATCTGTGTCGTGGCTTCGCGGCCCTGTACGGCGGTAGGGATCAGGGTCAACTGCACCTGCGGCGCACGGCGACGGAACACGCTGATGATGTCGCGGATCACCGCCCCGGTGGGCGAACTGATGATGCCGATGCGTTGCGGGTGCGCCGGCAGCGGCACCTTGCGTTCGGCACTGAACAGGCCTTCGGCGCTGAGCTTTTCCTTGAGTGCATCGAAGGCCAGGCGCAAGGCGCCGTCGCCAGCCGGCTCCACGGTGTCGAGGATCAACTGATAATCACCGCGTCCCTCGAACAGCGAGACCTTGCCGCGGACCTTGACCGCCAGGCCGTCCTTCAAGGCCTGGCGAACCCGTGCCGCGTTCTGCCGGAACAGCGCGCAACGCACCTGGGCGCCGCTGTCCTTGAGGGTGAAATACACGTGGCCGGACGCCGGGCGGGCGAGGTTGGAGATTTCGCCTTCGACCCAGATGTTGCTGAACACGTCTTCGAGCAACACCCGCGCGCGGCCGTTGAGCTGGCTGACGGTCAGGACTTCGCGGTCCAGGCCGAGTCTTGCAAAGGGATCTTTAATCATGGGGCGCAGTTTAAAGGCATTCGGTGGTCAATCTCCATGCATCCGCACAATTCCCTTGTGGGAGCGAGCCTGCTCGCGAAGAGGGAGTGTCAGGCAACATAATGTAACTGACACACCGCTTTCGCGAGCAGGCTCGCTCCTACAGGAGGTAAAGTCGTCAGCGGTATTCAAGGAAGATGGAAGAATGAATGTGTTCGAACTGTTGAACCAATGGCCCTTCGGCCCGCTGGACTGGATGGTAATCGGCGCAGGCATCGCCCTGGCCTACATCGTGTTCGGCGTCGCCGGTTTTGGCACCGCTCTGGTGGCGGGACCGATTCTGATTCTGTTCATGCCGCTGTCGAAAATCGTCCCGCTGCTTGTGCTGCTGGACTTTGTCGCGGCGTTCGGCAACCTGTTGCCCTCGCGGCGTGATGTGGCGAAACCGGAACTGCTGCGCTTGCTGCCGTGCATGGCGGTGGGCTGCACCCTCGGCGTGATATTCCTGCTGAACCTCAAGTCCGATCTATTGCTGCTGCTGATGGGGCTGTTTATCAGCGCCTATGCCATTTACAGCCTGTGGATAAAGGTCCGTCCGGCGCAGTTGTCCGCCGCGTGGGCGCTGCCGATGGGGACGGTGGGCGGAATGTTTGGCGCGTTGTTTGGCAGCGGCGGCTTTCTCTATGCGATCTATTTGAACAGCCGGTTGCCCAAGGAGGCGGCCCGGGCCACCCAAAGTGCGCTGATCAGTTGCAGCACGGTGGTGCGTCTGAGCCTGTTTGCAATCGCCGGTGTGTATGCCGATTTGCCGTTGCTGGCGCTGGCGGTTTGTCTATTGCCGGCGATGGCGCTGGGGCTGTGGTTCGGACGACGGTTGACCATGCGCCTGTCCCGCGAGGCGTTCGTGCGCCTGGTGACGTGGCTGGTGCTGGCCAGCGGGATCGCGTTGATCGGGCGTTACTTGAGCACTTGAACATTCAAACTGTGGCGGGGAGCTTTGTGTGGGAGCGAGCCTGCTCGCGATGGAGTCCCCGTCAACACCTATGTGGCTGACACACCATCGCGAGCAGGCTCGCTCCTACAGAAGCGCCTGCAGGTTATTCAGTCGTTGTACTGGCTCAACAACCGCTCCAGGCGTGCACTGAGGCGGCGTTTGATTTCGGTCTCGATGTGCGGGGCGAAGTCATCGATCACGTCTTGCATGATCAACTGCGCGGCGGCGCGCAATTCGCTGTCCAGGTGCAGCAAGTCATCCGGGTTCTTGATGGCGGCGGGCGCCGGCGGCGCCGTGGTAACGGGTTCAACGATGGGGGCAGGGGTTGTCGCTACGACGGGTGGCGAAGGTTCGCTCACGGTGTCGAACAACATCGGAATCTGTTCCTGATCGCCGTCCTCGACCGTGTCGGTCAGCAGAGGCGGTTGCAGGTTGTCATCGCCGAGCAATTGGCGGATCGACTCAAGGTCATCCAGCAGGTGCGCGGACTGTTGCAGCGGTTTTGGAGTGTCCATTGGAAGGCTCAGAGTCGCTGTAATCGGTGATCTTGCAGAGGATAGCCCTGTTCGCGGTAGAAACGGAAACTCTCCCGCGCGGCCGCTCTGATCGTCGGATCCTCCACCACCACTTCCGCCACCCGGGCGAACCTGTTGGCGAAGGTCGGGACTTTCAGGTCGAGATTGACCAGCAAATCCTGATGCTGACCGCAGTCATCGCCCAACCCCAGGACAATCAAACCCTCAGGCTCGCTGTCGGCAGGGCCGTGGGGCACGAAGCTTTCGCCCTTGAACGCCCACAGCCGCGCATCGAGATCGTCACGCTGGGCCGCGTCGCTGCAGTGCAGGTAGATGCGGTGACCCATGCGCCAGGCTTTCTCGGTGAGCTTGCAGGCAAAGTCCAGGCGTGCCGAAGGATCGGCGCTGGGCAGGATATAGAAGTCGACTTTGGTCATTGCGGTTCCAGAGCGGCAAGCGGCGTCACCGGGAAGTGACGCCGCCTTTCAACGGTTTCAGGCTTTGGCGCGGTCCAGCAGGTATTGGGTCAGCAGTGGAACCGGACGGCCAGTGGCGCCCTTGTCCTTGCCGCCGCTGGTCCAGGCCGTGCCGGCGATGTCCAGGTGCGCCCAGTTCAGGTTCTTGGTGAAGCGCGACAGGAAGCAGGCCGCGGTGATGGTGCCGGCTTTCGGGCCGCCAATGTTGGCGATGTCGGCGAACGGGCTGTCCAGCTGTTCCTGGTACTCATCGAACAGCGGCAGTTGCCAGGCGCGGTCGTCGGCGGTCTTGCCTGCGCTCAGCAGTTGGTCGATCAGTTCGTCGTTGTTGCCCAGCAGGCCCGAGGTGTGGGAACCCAGGGCAACCACGCAGGCGCCGGTCAGGGTCGCGATGTCGATGACCGCTTGCGGCTTGAAGCGCTCGGAGTAGGTCAGGGCGTCGCACAGCACCAGGCGGCCTTCGGCGTCGGTGTTGAGGATTTCCACGGTCTGGCCGCTCATGGTGGTGACGATATCGCCCGGGCGCGAAGCGTTGCCGCTCGGCATGTTCTCGGCGCAGGCCAGGATGCACACCAGGTTGATCGGCAGCTTCAGTTCGAGCACGGCACGCAGGGTGCCGAACACGCTGGCGGCGCCGCCCATGTCGTACTTCATTTCATCCATGCCGGCACCCGGCTTGAGGCTGATGCCGCCGGTGTCGAAGGTGATGCCTTTGCCGACCAGCGCGTACGGCTTCTCGGATTTCTTGCCGCCGTTGTACTGCATGACGATCAGGCGCGGAGGCTGGGCGCTGCCCTGACCGACGGCGTAGAACGAGCCCATGCCCAGGGCCTTGATCTTCTTCTCGTCGAGGACTTCGACCTTCAGGTCCTTGAATTCCTTGCCCAGGTCTTTGGCCTGCTCACCGAGGAAGGTCGGGTGGCAGATGTTCGGCGGCAGGTTGCCCAGGTTGCGGGTGAAGGCCATGCCGTTGGCGATGGCGGTGGCGTGGGTCACGGCGCGTTGCACTTCAGCCTGGGCGGCCTTGATGGTCAGCAGGGTGATTTTCTTCAGGGCGCGGGGTTCGGCTTTCTGGCTCTTGAACTGGTCGAAGCTGTACTCGCCGTCCACCAGGGTTTCGGCCAGCAGGCGGGTCTTGCCGTAGCTGTCGCGGCCTTTGATGACCACTTCATCCAGCGCGAGCACTGCATCGCTGCCGCCCAGGCCTTTGAGGGTATTGAGGATGCCGGCGATGATCTTGCGGAACGGGCGGTCACCCAGCTCGTCGTCCTTGCCCACGCCCACCAGCAGCACGCGCTCGGCCTTGAGGTTCGGCAGGCTGTGCAGCAACAGGCTCTGGCCAACCTTGCCGGCCAGGTCGCCGCGCTTGAGCACTGCGCTGATCGCGCCGCCGCTCAATTCGTCGAGTTGTCTGGCAACCGCGCCGAGCTTGCGGCCTTCGCCGACGGAGACCACGAGAGTGGCGGTCTTCAACGTTTCGGGGTTGACGCTTTTTACAACCAGTTCCATGTCCGGGTCCCTGAATTGATGGTTATCACGCATGCGCCCGACACTTTATGTGCGTCGATTGCTTATAGATAGAAAGGCGCCAGGATCGACCGGCGACAAAGGCCGCAGTTTGAACCTCGCTACCGGCGGCTGACAACCCTCGGTTGTACGATTGTAGGAGCGAGCCTGCTCGCGAAGAACCTGAGGCCGCCTCGGGGTTTCAGGCTTATCGCGTAATCGTTGACGACCATCGCGAGCGAGCTCGCTCCTACAAGCCCGGGATGCATTGCGCAGTGACAGGCGCACCCAATCACAGGATAATGCGCCATCTTTTTTCGGCGGCTCTGCCTTGCGGGCTGTCCGATACGTTTGCTTGTTTGGCCGCCTTAGCCTGACAACCCTGGAGTGTCTGGTTTGATCGTCTTCCGTTATCTATCCCGCGAAGTCCTGTTGACCTTGAGCGCCGTCAGTGCCGTGCTGCTGGTCATCATCATGAGCGGTCGCTTCATCAAATACCTCGCCCAGGCGGCTTCGGGTCTGCTGGATCCGGGCTCGCTGTTCCTGATCATGGGCTTTCGCCTGCCGGGTTTCCTCCAGCTGATCCTGCCGCTGGGGCTGTTTCTCGGGATCCTGTTGTCCTACGGGCGCCTGTACCTCGAAAGCGAAATGACCGTGCTCTCGGCCACCGGCATGAGCCAGCAGCGGCTGTTTTGCATGACGCTGTTCCCGGCCACCCTGGTTGCGCTCATCGTGGCGTGGCTGAGCCTGAGCCTGGCGCCACAGGGGGCCAATCAGTTTCAACTGCTGTTGAACAAGCAGGATGCCCTGACCGAATTCGATACCCTGGAGCCGGGGCGCTTCCAGGCTTTGCGTGACGGCACCCGGGTCACCTATACCGAGCGCATGTCCGATGATCGCGTCAATCTGGAGGGGGTGTTCATCTCGCAAAAAAACATCAGTTCCA
Organism: Pseudomonas sp. IT-P74; assembly: GCF_949768175.1. NCBI lineage: Bacteria > Pseudomonadati > Pseudomonadota > Gammaproteobacteria > Pseudomonadales > Pseudomonadaceae > Pseudomonas > Pseudomonas sp. IT-P74. The sequence continues at coordinate 28,847 of NZ_CATKQD010000044.1, forward strand.
ATAACAAGGATCGCGGGATTTCCGTGCTGGTGGCGGAAAAGGGGCGCCAGGAGATTCGTCCGGACGGCAACCGCTACCTGATCCTTGATAACGGCTATCGCTATGACGGTAGTCCGGGGCAAGCCGACTACCGGGCGATCAAGTACGACGAGTATGGCGTATTGCTGCCAAAACCGGACGTCAGCGACGAAGTCACCGACCGTGACGCGATGCCGACCAGTACGTTGATCGGCAGTGACGACATTCGTATGCGCGCCGAACTGCAATGGCGCATGTCTCTACCGTTGCTGGTGTTCATCGTGACCCTGATGGCGGTGCCGCTGTCGCGGGTCAACCCGCGTCAGGGCCGATTCCTCAAATTACTGCCGGCGATTCTTCTTTATATGGCTTACCTGACCATTCTGATTGCCGCCCGCGGTGCCCTCGACAAGGGCAAGATCCCCGCGGTGTTTGGCTTGTGGTGGGTGCACGGGATTTTCCTGTCCATCGGCCTGGGCTTGCTCTACTGGGAGCCCTTGCGCTTGAAGAGGGCGAGTCGCCGTAGCGCGCTGGAGGTGGCCCGTGGTTAAGCTGGATCGCTACATTGGTAGCAGTGTATTCATGGCGATCCTGGCGGTGCTCGGGATCATTCTCGGTCTGGCGACCCTGTTTGCCTTCATCGACGAGATGAGTGAAGTCAGCGATACCTACACCCTGGTCGATGCGTTGAGTTATGTGTTGTTGACCGCTCCGCGCCGGATGTACGAAATGCTGCCGATGGCTGCGCTGATCGGCTGTCTGATCGGTCTGGGCAGCCTGGCCAGCAACAGCGAGCTGACCATCATGCGCGCCGCCGGTGTGTCGATCGGCCGGATCGTCTGGGCGGTCATGAAACCGATGCTGGTATTGATGCTGGCCGGTGTACTGGTCGGCGAGTACGTCGCTCCGCCCGCTGAAACCACGGCGCAGGCCAATCGCTCGCTGGCCCAGGGCAGCGGTGATGCACAAAGCGCCAAGCACGGCTTGTGGCACCGCCAGGGCGATGAGTTCATTCACGTCAACTCGGTACAACCCAACGGCATCCTGTATGGCGTGACCCGTTATCGCTTCGACAATGAACGGCACATGCTGTCGGCGAGTTTCGCCAAGCGTGCCGACTTCGAAAACGAACAATGGGTGCTGTCGGATGTCACGACCACGCTGTTCCACGAGCGCAGCACCGAAGTGGTTTCGACTCCGGAAGAGCGCTGGAACGTTGCGTTGAGCCCGCAGTTGCTGAACACCGTGGTCATGGTGCCCGAGTCGCTGTCGATCAGCGGCCTGTGGAGTTACATCCACTATCTGGCGGACCAGGGGCTGAACAATGGCCGCTACTGGCTGGCATTTTGGGTCAAGGTATTGCAACCGCTGGTGACTGCCGCTCTGGTGTTGATGGCGATTTCCTTCATCTTTGGTCCGCTGCGTTCGGTAACCCTGGGTCAACGGGTGTTCACCGGCGTGCTGGTGGGCTTCACCTTCCGCATCGTTCAGGATCTGCTGGGGCCTTCGAGCCAGGTATTCGGCTTCCCGCCGTTGCTTTCGGTGCTGGTGCCGGCGGGTATTTGTGCCGTGGCGGGGCTCTGGCTGTTGCGTCGAGCTGGTTGATGGCGGGCATTTTCCGACCGCTTTGACGTTAAAAAACGCCCTTGTCGCAAGACCGGGGCGTTTTTGTAGGCACCGTCTGACCTGCGAACGTGACGCTAGCGCCGTGGATCAGGTACAATTCCCGGCTATTTTTCGGCGGGCCATGCCTGCAGCCTTTTTGAGTGTTGATCCGTGAGTGATTTGAGTCATATCCGCAATTTCTCCATCATCGCCCACATTGACCATGGCAAGTCGACGCTGGCCGATCGCTTCATCCAGATGTGTGGCGGCCTCGCCGAGCGCGAAATGGAAGCCCAGGTCCTGGACTCCATGGACCTTGAGCGTGAACGCGGGATCACCATCAAGGCGCACAGCGTTACTCTGTATTACAAGGCCAAAGACGGCATCAACTACCAGTTGAACTTCATTGACACCCCCGGCCACGTTGACTTCACCTATGAGGTGAGCCGTTCGCTGGCTGCCTGTGAAGGCGCGCTGCTGGTGGTCGACGCCGGTCAAGGCGTTGAAGCACAGTCGGTTGCCAACTGCTACACGGCGATCGAGCAGGGCCTGGAAGTGATGCCGGTGCTGAACAAGATCGACCTGCCACAGGCCGATCCGGACCGCGTCAAAGAAGAAATCGAAAAAATCATCGGCATCGATGCCACCGACGCGGTCGAGTGCTCGGCCAAGACCGGCCTGGGCGTCGACGCAGTGCTCGAGCGCCTGGTCGCCACCATTCCTGCACCGACCGGCAACTACGAAGATCCGCTGCAAGCGTTGATCATCGACTCCTGGTTCGACAACTACCTGGGCGTTGTTTCCCTGGTACGCGTGCGCCACGGTCGTGTGAAGAAGGGCGACAAGATCCTGGTCAAGTCCACCGGCAAGATCCACCTGGTGGACAGCGTCGGTGTATTCAACCCGAAGCACACCCCTACCGCTGACCTCAAGGCCGGTGAAGTGGGCTTCATCATCGCCAGCATCAAGGACATTCACGGTGCGCCAGTGGGCGACACCCTGACCTTGAGCTCGACGCCGGACGTTGATGTACTGCCAGGCTTCAAGCGTATTCAGCCGCAGGTTTATGCCGGTCTGTTCCCGGTCAGCTCCGACGACTTCGAAGACTTCCGCGAAGCGCTGCAAAAGCTCACCCTGAACGACTCGTCGCTGCAATACACCCCGGAAAGCTCCGACGCCCTGGGCTTCGGTTTCCGTTGCGGGTTCCTCGGCATGCTGCACATGGAAATCATCCAGGAGCGCCTGGAGCGCGAGTACAACCTGGACCTGATCACCACGGCGCCGACGGTAATCTTCGAGCTGCTGCTCAAGACCGGCGAGACGATCTACGTCGATAACCCGTCGAAGCTCCCGGACCTGTCCTCGATCGAAGACATGCGTGAACCGATCGTGCGGGCCAATATTCTTGTGCCGCAAGAGCACCTGGGCAACGTCATTACCCTGTGCATCGAAAAACGTGGTGTGCAGGTTGACATGCTGTTCCTCGGCTCCCAGGTACAAGTGACCTACGACCTGCCGATGAACGAAGTGGTGCTGGACTTCTTCGACCGTCTGAAGTCCACCAGTCGCGGCTATGCTTCGCTGGACTACCATTTCGATCGTTATCAATCGGCCAGTCTGGTGAAACTGGACGTGCTGATCAACGGTGACAAGGTCGACGCCCTGGCGCTGATCGTGCACCGCGACAACTCGCACTACAAAGGTCGCCAGTTGACCGAGAAGATGAAAGAACTGATTCCGCGGCAGATGTTCGACGTGGCAATCCAGGCCGCCATTGGCGGGCAGATTGTGGCGCGGACGACCGTCAAGGCGCTCAGAAAGAACGTATTGGCCAAATGCTACGGTGGTGACGTCAGCCGTAAGAAGAAGCTGCTGGAAAAGCAAAAGGCCGGTAAGAAACGCATGAAGCAGGTCGGCAACGTGGAAATTCCACAGGAAGCCTTCCTTGCAGTGCTCAGGTTGGATAGTTAGGTCCTATGTCGCTAAATTTCCCGCTGTTGCTGGTCATTGCCGTGTTCGTCTGCGGCCTGTTGGCGTTGCTCGATCTCTTGGTCCTGGCCCCGCGCCGGCGTGCCGCCATCGCCTCCTATCAGGGCAGCGTCAGCCAGCCTGACAGGGGCGTGGTCGAGAAGCTGAACAAAGAGCCGCTGCTGGTTGAATACGGCAAGTCGTTCTTCCCGGTGTTGTTCATCGTGCTGGTGCTGCGTTCGTTCCTGGTGGAACCGTTCCAGATTCCTTCCGGTTCGATGAAGCCAACCCTGGATGTCGGCGACTTCATCCTGGTGAGCAAGTTTTCCTACGGGATCCGCTTGCCGGTGATCGACAAAAAAGTCATCGATGTCGGTGACCCGCAGCGCGGCGATGTGATGGTGTTCCGCTACCCGAGCGACCCGAACGTCAACTACATCAAGCGTGTGGTTGGCTTGCCGGGCGACACGGTTCGCTACACCGCCGACAAGCGCTTGTTCGTCAACGGTCAATCGATTGCCGAGCAACTGGTCGGCTCCGAGCCGGGCACGCTGGGCAGCGCCGAGCTCTACAAGGAAAAACTCGGTGCGGCCGAGCACATGATCCGCAAGGAAATGAGCCGCTACCGGGCCATGCCGGACCATTCGTGGACCGTGCCGGCCGGGCACTACTTCATGATGGGCGACAACCGCGACAACTCGAACGACAGTCGCTACTGGGATGATCCGAACATTCCCAAGGATTTGCTGGGCATGGTTCCCGACAAGAATATCGTCGGCAAGGCCTTTGCGGTCTGGATGAGCTGGCCGGAACCCAAACTCAGCCACCTGCCGAATTTCTCGCGGGTTGGCCTGATCAAGTAATCAGACACGGCGCTGTTGAACACAGCGCCGAATGCATTTCTGGAGCCAGCACAATGGGCGCCAGAGGCATGAAAACAATGATATTCAGGACGTTATTTTTGAACACAGCTTTAATTGTCCCAAGCCTGCGCCAACTTATGGCGATGGCGGTGGAATCCAGCCACGAACTCAGCGTGGGTAAACCGTGAGCGTCTCCTTAAGCCGTCTAGAGCGTCAGCTCGGCTACACCTTCAAGGATCAGGAACTGATGGTCCTGGCCCTGACTCACCGCAGCTTTGCCGGGCGTAACAACGAACGCCTGGAATTCCTCGGTGACGCCATTCTCAACTTCGTCGCCGGCGAGGCGCTGTTCGAGCGTTTCCCGCTGGCTCGCGAAGGCCAGTTGTCGCGTTTGCGCGCGCGTCTGGTCAAAGGTGAGACCCTGGCCGTACTGGCCCGTGGTTTCGATCTGGGCGAATACTTGCGCCTGGGTTCCGGCGAGCTGAAAAGCGGCGGCTTCCGTCGCGAGTCGATTCTGGCCGATGCCCTCGAAGCGCTGATCGGTGCGATCTACCTCGATGCCGGCATGGAAATGGCCCGCGAGCGTGTGCTCGCCTGGCTGGCTGGCGAGTTCGAAGGCCTGACACTGGTCGACACCAACAAAGATCCAAAGACCCGCCTGCAGGAATTCCTGCAGTCCCGTGGTTGTGAGCTGCCGCGTTACGAAGTGGTGGATATCCAGGGTGAGCCGCATTGCCGGACGTTCTTCGTCGAATGCGAAATCATCTTACTGAATGAAAAAAGCCGAGGTCAGGGTGTGAGCCGTCGTATTGCCGAACAGGTAGCGGCCGCCGCAGCACTGATTGCCCTGGGTGTGGAGAATGGCAATGACTGATACAAACGCAACTCGCTGTGGCTATGTTGCCATCGTCGGCCGTCCGAACGTGGGCAAGTCCACGCTGCTGAACCACATCCTGGGTCAGAAGCTGGCGATCACCTCGCGCAAACCGCAAACCACCCGTCACAACATGCTCGGTATCAAGACCGAGGGCGATGTGCAGGCGATCTACGTCGACACCCCCGGTATGCACAAGGGTGGCGAGAAGGCCCTGAACCGCTACATGAACAAGACCGCTTCGGCGGCGTTGAAAGACGTCGACGTGGTGATCTTCGTGGTCGACCGCACCAAGTGGACCGAAGAGGACCAGATGGTTCTCGAGCGCGTCCAGTACGTGACCGGCCCGCTGATCGTGGCGTTGAACAAGACCGATCGCATCGAAGACAAGGCCGAGCTGATGCCGCACCTGAGCTGGTTGCAGGAGCAGTTGCCGAATGCGCAGATCATCCCGATTTCCGCACAGCACGGGCATAACCTCGATGCATTGGAGCGCGTGATCGCCGAGCACCTGCCGGAAAACGATCACTTCTTCCCGGAAGACCAGATCACCGACCGCAGCAGCCGTTTCCTCGCCGCCGAACTGGTGCGTGAGAAAATCATGCGCCAGATGGGCGCCGAGCTGCCGTACCAGATCACCGTTGAAATCGAAGAGTTCAAGCAGCAGGGCAAGACCCTGCACATCCATGCCCTGATCCTCGTCGAGCGCGATGGCCAGAAGAAAATCATCATTGGCGACAAGGGCGAGCGCATCAAGCGCATCGGCACCGAAGCGCGCAAGGACATGGAGCTGCTGTTCGACTCCAAAATCATGCTCAACCTGTGGGTCAAGGTTAAGGGTGGCTGGTCCGATGACGAGCGTGCGTTGCGTTCGTTGGGTTATGGCGACTTGTAATACCTGATCTGGATGTACGAGGATCCCCTGTGGGAGCGAGCCTGCTCGCGATAGCGGTCTGTCAGTCAACAACTCTGTTGAATGTTAGTCCCCCATCGCGAGCAGGCTCGCTCCCACAGTGGTTTTGGGGTTGTCAGTAATACCGTGCTCACTCATTGAGATCTGCGATTTCCATGTCCCAACCCATCGCCCAACCCGCCTATGTCCTGCATTCCCGCGCCTACCGTGAAAACAGTGCGCTGGTGGACTTCCTCACGCCGCAAGGTCGGCTGCGGGCGGTATTGCGCAGTGCGCGGGGCAAGGCCGGGACGCTGGCGCGGCCATTCGTGCCGCTGGAAGTCGAGTTCCGGGGCAAGGGCGAGCTGAAGAACGTCGGGCGCATGGAAAGTGCCGGGGTTTCCACCTGGCTCAACGGCGAGGCGCTGTTCAGTGGGCTTTATCTCAATGAGCTGCTGATTCGCCTGCTGCCCGCTGAAGATCCGCTCCCCTCGGTGTTCGATCATTACGCCGCCACTTTGTTGGCCCTGGCCGAAGGTCGCCCACTGGAGCCCTTGCTACGCTCCTTCGAGTGGCGCTTGCTCGATGACCTCGGCTACGGGTTTTCCCTGACTGCTGATGTTCATGATCAGCCCATCGCGCCGGACGGCCTCTACCGCCTGCAAGTGGATGCGGGGCTTGAACGGGTCTATCTGCTGCAGCCGGGCCTGTTCAATGGTGCCGAGCTGTTGGCCATGGCTGAAGCCGACTGGTCCGCCCCCGGCGCTCTGTCCGCCGCCAAGCGCTTGATGCGCCAGGCGTTGGCCGTTCACCTGGGCGGCCGTCCACTCGTCAGTCGCGAGCTGTTTCGCAAGCCCTGATCACACCGTATGCTGTGCACCGAACTTTCTCTTCTTCTGGAGCGCTTCCGTGACCACCAGCACCCGTATTCTTCTTGGCGTGAACATCGACCACGTTGCCACCCTGCGTCAGGCCCGGGGCACCCGTTACCCGGACCCGGTCAAGGCAGCACTGGACGCGGAAGAGGCGGGTGCCGACGGCATCACCGTGCACCTGCGCGAAGACCGTCGGCATATTCAGGAGCGCGACGTTCTGCTGCTCAAGGACGTGCTGCAAACCCGCATGAACTTCGAAATGGGCGTCACCGAAGAAATGATGCAGTTCGCCGAGCGCATCCGCCCGGCGCACATTTGCCTGGTGCCGGAAACCCGTCAGGAGCTGACCACCGAAGGCGGCCTGGACGTGGCGGGGCAGGAAGCGCGGATCAAGGCGGCGGTCGAACGTCTGTCGAAGATCGGCTCCGAAGTGTCGTTGTTCATCGATGCCGATGAGCGCCAGATCGAAGCCTCCCGCCGTGTCGGCGCCCCGGCCATCGAGTTGCACACCGGGCGTTATGCCGATGCCGAGACCCCGACCGAAGTCGCCGAAGAACTCAAGCGGGTGGCCGATGGCGTTGCGTTTGGTTTGGCCCAGGGCCTGATCGTCAATGCCGGCCATGGCCTGCACTATCACAACGTTGAAGCCGTGGCGGCGATCAAGGGCATCAACGAGCTGAACATCGGCCATGCGCTGGTGGCCCATGCGCTGTTCGTGGGCTTCAAGTCGGCTGTTTCGGAGATGAAGGCGTTGATTCTGGCGGCGGCTGCAAAAGCTTAAAAGCCAATACAAAACCCACTGTAGGAGCGAGCCTGCTCGCGATAGCGGTTTATCATTCAACAGTTTGTTGTCTGACACACCGCTTCGCGAGCAGGCTCGCTCCTACATTGGTTCGGTGATGATTGTCAGAGCGGGGCTGGCTCTTGGGCCGGTTTTGATTTGTCGATCCCCGGAACAAGCAGTTTGCCCTCGGCGACCTGATCGCCTTCAAGCTGCGGCTGCGTGACCCAGGTCAGGATGTCGTAGTAGCGACGGATGTTCGCCACGAAATGCACCGGTTCGCCGCCACGGGCGTAGCCGTAACGGGTTTTGCTGTACCACTTCTTTTCCGACAGGCGCGGCAGGATCTTCTTCACGTCCAGCCATTTGTCCGGGTTCAACCCTTCCTTGGCCGCCAGTTTGCGGGCGTCGTCGAGGTGGCCGCTGCCGACGTTGTAGGCTGCCAGGGCAAACCAGGTCCGGTCCGGTTCCTGAATCGAATCGTCGAGCTGGTCTTTCATGTAGGCCAGGTACTTGGCGCCGCCCATGATGCTCTGCCGGGGGTCCAGGCGGTTGGACACGCCCATGGCCTGCGCGGTGTTCTGCGTCAGCATCATCAGGCCGCGCACGCCGGTCTTGGACGTGACCGCCGGTTGCCACAACGATTCCTGGTACCCGATGGCCGCCAGCAGGCGCCAGTCGACTTTCTCCTTCTTGGCGTAGGCCTTGAAGTGCTGTTCGTACTTGGGCAGGCGTTGCTGCAAGTGTTGGGCAAAGGTGGTGGCGCCCATGTAGCCGAGGACGTCGACATGCCCGTAGTAGCGGTCCTTGAGACGTTGCAGCGTGCCGTTCTTCTTGACCTTGTCGAGGTAATCATTGATTTCGTTGAGCAGGCTGTTGTCGTCGCCCGGGGCGACGGCCCAGCTCTGGTTGCTGGCGTCACCGAGGTCGAAGGCGACCCGGATGTTGGTGAAGTACACCTGGTTCATCGCCACTTCGTTGGAGTCGACCAGTGTCAGGTCGATCTGGCCTTCGTCCACCATGCGCAGGAGATCGACGACCTCGACTGCGTCGGACTCTTCGTATTCGATGCCGGGAAATTTCTGTTTCAGCTGCGCCAGTTGTTCAGCATGGGTGCTGCCCTTGAGCACCATGATCTTCTTGCCCACCAGATCCTTCGCATCGGTCGGCCGGGACTGGCCGTTGCGGTAGATGATCTGCGGGGTGACTTCCAGGTAGGAATGGGAGAAGCGCACTTGCTTCTTGCGCTCTTCGCTGCTGACCAGGCCGGCCGCCGCCAGCACCGGGCCATTGGGCTTGCCGACCTGGTTGAACAGGTCATCGAGGTTGTCGGCGGTCTCGATCTTGAGCTCGACCCCCAGATCGTCGGCGAAGCGCTTCACCAGCTCGTATTCGAAGCCGGTTTCACCGTTGCGATCCTGAAAGTAGGTGGCGGGGCTGTTTCGGGTAACCACCCGCAGCACACCATCCTCCTTTACGCGCTCGAGCGTGTTGGGTTTATCAACACAGCCACCGAGCATCAGGAAGAGTCCGGTTGCGATCAGCCATTTGGCGTACCGCGGACGCAAAGCCGTTGGGAAAAACATCTGCGCAGTATACGCAAAGGACCACGGGCGCCATATCTCGACAGCGAGGGGGTTGTCTGCTAGAGATCACAAAACCGACCGAAACCCCGCAGGAATGGGCTTTGTCTGCATTTTGTTACAGCAAAAATAAGCTGTCGCCACACGCCCCATTAACCTGACTTTCGAGGCAGAAACACAGATCGACACCCGAGTGCAACCGTGCGTAGCGTTTCGGGTGATGTCGCGGCCTGTTTAGGCTAGAATGCACGGCCTCAAAGCACACCCCTTCCCGAGGCTGTCCCGAAGATGTTGATCCTGCGCGGCGCTCCTGCCCTTTCTGCCTTTCGCCACAGCAAACTCCTTGAGCAACTGAGCCAGAAGGTTCCGGCTGTCAGTGGCCTGTATGCTGAATTCGCTCACTTCGCCGAAGTTACCGGCGTCCTGACCGGCGACGAACAGCAGGTGCTTGCGCGCCTTCTGAAGTACGGTCCAAGCGTTCCGGTACAGGAACCGACCGGTCGTCTGTTTCTGGTGCTGCCGCGTTTCGGCACCATCTCGCCATGGTCGAGCAAAGCCAGCGACATCGCCCGCAACTGTGGCCTGGCGAAAATCCAGCGCCTGGAGCGCGGTATTGCGTTCTACGTGGCCGGCCAGTTCAGCGACGCTGAAGCCCAGCTGATCGCCGACGGTCTGCACGACCGCATGACCCAGATCGTCCTGGGCAATCTCGAACAGGCCGCCGGCCTGTTCAGCCACGCCGAACCGAAACCCCTGACCGCGATCGACGTGTTGGGTGGCGGCCGCGCCGCGCTGGAAAAAGCCAACACCGAGCTGGGCCTGGCCCTGGCCGAAGACGAGATCGACTATCTGGTCAACGCCTTCGTCGGCCTTTCGCGCAACCCGCACGACATCGAACTGATGATGTTCGCCCAGGCGAACTCCGAGCACTGCCGTCACAAGATCTTCAACGCCAGTTGGGACATCGACGGCGAGAGCCAGGAAAAAAGCCTGTTCGGCATGATCAAGAACACCTACGTGATGCACAGCGAAGGCGTTCTGTCGGCTTATAAGGACAACGCTTCGGTGATCGTCGGCTCCGTGGCCGGGCGTTTCTTCCCGGACCCTGAGACCCGCCAGTACGGCGCGGTGCAGGAGCCGGTGCACATCCTGATGAAGGTCGAGACTCACAACCACCCGACCGCGATTGCCCCGTTCCCGGGCGCATCCACCGGTTCCGGTGGCGAGATCCGCGATGAAGGCGCCACCGGTCGCGGCGCCAAGCCGAAAGCCGGCCTGACCGGTTTCACCGTGTCGAACCTGCAGATCCCGGGCTTCGAACAGCCGTGGGAAGTGCCGTACGGCAAGCCCGAGCGCATCGTTACCGCGCTGGACATCATGATCGAAGGCCCGCTGGGCGGCGCTGCGTTCAACAACGAATTCGGCCGTCCGGCCCTGACCGGCTACTTCCGTACCTTCGAACAATCGATCACCACCCCGCACGGTGACGAAGTTCGTGGCTACCACAAGCCAATCATGCTGGCCGGTGGCATGGGCAACATCCGTGAAGAACACGTCAAGAAAGGCGAGATCCTGGTCGGCTCCAAGCTGATCGTGCTCGGCGGCCCGGCGATGCTGATCGGCCTGGGCGGCGGCGCGGCTTCCTCCATGGCCACCGGCACCAGCTCGGCGGACCTGGACTTCGCTTCGGTACAGCGCGAAAACCCTGAGATGGAACGTCGCTGCCAGGAAGTCATCGACCGTTGCTGGCAGTTGGGCGACAAGAACCCGATCAGCTTCATCCACGACGTGGGTGCGGGTGGTCTGTCCAACGCCTTCCCGGAACTGGTCAACGACGGCGACCGCGGTGGCCGTTTCGAACTGCGCAACATTCCAAACGACGAGCCGGGCATGGCCCCGCACGAGATCTGGTCCAACGAATCCCAGGAACGTTACGTTCTGGCCGTAGGTCCGGCTGACTTCGAGCGCTTCAAGGCGATCTGCGAACGCGAGCGTTGCCCGTTCGCCGTAGTCGGTGAAGCCACCGCCGAACCGCAGCTTACTGTCACGGATAGCCACTTCGGCAACAGCCCGGTGGACATGCCACTGGAAGTGCTGCTGGGCAAAGCCCCGCGCATGCACCGTTCGGTGGTTCGTGAAAACGAACTGGGCGACGATTTCGATCCGTCGACCCTCGACATCGCCAACTGCGTCGAGCGCGTCCTGCATCACCCGGCCGTGGCGAGCAAGAGCTTCCTGATCACCATCGGCGACCGCACCATCACCGGCCTCGTGGCCCGTGACCAGATGGTCGGCCCGTGGCAGGTTCCGGTGGCCGACGTTGCCGTCACCGCCACCAGCTTCGACGTCTACACCGGTGAAGCCATGGCCATGGGCGAGCGTACTCCGCTGGCACTGCTGGACGCTCCGGCGTCGGGCCGCATGGCCATTGGCGAAACCCTGACCAACATCGCGGCATCGCGCATCGGCAAGATCTCCGACATCAAACTGTCGGCGAACTGGATGTCCGCCGCCGGTCACCCGGGTGAAGATGCACGCCTGTACGACACCGTGAAAGCGGTCGGCATGGAACTGTGCCCTGAGCTGGGCATCACCATTCCCGTGGGCAAGGACTCGATGTCCATGGCCACGCGCTGGAACGACGAAGGCGTGGACAAGTCCGTGACTTCGCCAATGTCCCTGATCGTGACCGGTTTCGCGCCAGTGACTGACATCCGTCAGACCCTGACCCCGCAACTGCGCATGGACAAGGGCACCACCGACCTGATCCTGATCGACCTGGGCCACGGCCAGAACCGCATGGGCGCTTCGATCCTGGCACAGGTTCACGGCAAGCTCGGCAAGCAGGCGCCGGACGTCGATGACGCCGAAGACCTCAAAGCCTTCTTCGCCGTGATCCAGGGCCTCAACGCCGACGGTCACTTGCTGGCTTATCACGACCGTTCCGACGGTGGTCTGCTGACCAGCGTAGTGGAAATGGCCTTCGCCGGTCACTGTGGCCTGAGCCTGAACCTCGACGGTCTGGCGGAAACCTCCGCCGACATCGCTGCCATCCTGTTCAACGAAGAACTGGGTGCCGTGATCCAGGTTCGCCAGGATGCTACCCCGGACATCCTCGCGCAGTTCAGCGCCGCCGGCCTGGGCGACTGCGTGTCGGTGATCGGTCAGCCGATGAACAACGGCGAGATCAGCATCACCTTCAACGGCGACACCGTGTTCGAAGGCCAGCGTCGTCTGCTGCAACGCCAGTGGGCCGAGACCAGCTACCAGATCCAGCGTCTGCGTGACAACGCCGACTGCGCCGAACAGGAATTCGACGTACTGCTGGAAGAAGACAACCCGGGCCTGAGCGTCAAGCTGAGCTATGACATCAACCAGGACATCGCCGCGCCTTACATCAAGAAAGGCATTCGCCCACAGGTTGCCGTACTGCGTGAGCAGGGCGTCAACGGTCAGGTGGAAATGGCGGCTGCGTTCGACCGCGCCGGTTTCAACGCGATCGACGTGCACATGAGCGACATTCTGGCCGGCCGTGTCGACCTGAACGAGTTCAAGGGCATGGTCGCTTGCGGTGGTTTCTCTTACGGCGACGTACTGGGTGCCGGTGAAGGCTGGGCGAAATCCGCACTGTTCAACAGCCGTGCCCGCGATGCGTTCCAGGGCTTCTTCGAACGCAACGACAGCTTCACCCTCGGCGTGTGCAACGGCTGCCAGATGATGTCCAACCTGCATGAGCTGATCCCGGGCAGCGAGTTCTGGCCGCACTTCGTGCGCAACCGTTCCGAGCAGTTCGAAGCCCGCGTTGCCATGGTGCAGATCCAGGAATCGAACTCGATCTTCCTGCAAGGCATGGCCGGTTCGCGCATGCCGATCGCCATCGCCCACGGCGAAGGCCACGCCGAGTTCGCCAGCGAAGAAGCACTGCTGGAAGCCGATCTGTCCGGTTGCGTGGCGATGCGTTTCGTCGACAACCACGGCAAGGTCACCGAAAGCTACCCGGCCAACCCGAACGGCTCGCCGCGCGGGATCACCGGTTTGACCAGCCGCGACGGTCGCGTGACCATCATGATGCCGCACCCGGAACGTGTGTTCCGCGCCGTGCAGAACTCGTGGCGCTCTGATGACTGGAACGAAGATGCACCGCTGATGCGTATGTTCCGTAATGCTCGGGTCTGGGTAAACTAAAAGCGGGTGAACTAAGCGCCGTGTACAAGCTCAGCTTTTTCGTTCCAACCAGTCACGTCGAAGACGTGAAGAGTGCCGTATTCGCCGCCGGTGGCGGACGAATCGGTGACTATGACCACTGCGCCTGGCAGGTGTTGGGCCAAGGCCAGTTTCGCCCACTGGATGGCAGTCAGCCGTTCATTGGCGAGGCAGGGCAGGTCGAACAGGTCGAGGAATGGAAGGTTGAGCTGGTGGTGGCCGATGAGTTGATTCGCGCGGTGGTGGCGGCTCTGAAGCAGAGCCATCCCTACGAGACACCGGCTTATGAAGTGTGGCGGTTGGAGGATTTCTGATCTTCCTGGCTGCTGAAATGAGAAACCCGCTGAAAGTGATTTCAGCGGGTTTTTTGTTGCTCAGGATTCAGTGGTGTCAGTGAGGGCCTCATCGCGAGCAGGCTCGCTCCTACAGTGGTGCGGTGTACGCAGAGCAAATGTAGGAGCGAGCCTGCTCGCGATGGCGGCCTGTCATGCACCGAGGATCTAAACCTTGGCACTCACCTCACTGCGATTGACCAACGCTTCCAGCGCATCGCTCAAGCTCGGCGCCTTGTCGCCGATCAGCAAATGCCAGATGCCGCCTTCCAACTGGCTGACACCCTGGCAACCCAACGCTTTCAAATCACATTCCGACAACGCCTTGCCATTGGCCAGTTGCAGGCGGATGCGGGTCATGGCGATGCAGTCGAGTTGCAGCACATTGTCGCCACCACCCAAGGCGTTGAGCCATTGCTGCGCCTCGGGTGCCGCTACGGCGGCAGGTGGCGGTGCGTCGATTTCTACCGCCGGTGAGGACACGATGGCCCGGCCCAGCGCCGGCATCGCCAGGCGAATCTCATCGGCAATCGCGTCGGCCATCGGTCCGACCACCACCTGCAAACTTCCGCCCTTGCCCGGACGCACCACAGCCATGGCGCCGAGCGCTTTCAAATCGGTATCCGAGGCCTTGTTGCGATCCACCATGTCCAGGCGCAAGCGGGTGGTGCAGGCGCCGACAGTGATCAGGTTTTCGGCACCGCCCAGGGCCTTGATGTAAGCCCCGGCGCGTTCATTGTCGGCCACTGCAACCTGCGGGGTGGCAGTGCTGGTTTCGCGGCCTGGTGTCTTCAGGTCGAAGCGGCGGATACAGAAATCAAACACCACGTAATAGATCACCGCATAGGCCAGGCCCACCGGGAACACCAGCCAGCCGTTGGTGGACTTGCCCCAGCCAAGAATCATGTCGATGAAGCCGCCGGAGAAGGTGAACCCCAAGTGAATGTTCAGCGCATTGGTGATGGCCATCGACAAACCGGTCAACAACGCATGCAGCAGAAACAGCAACGGCGCGAGGAACATGAAGGCGAATTCGATCGGCTCGGTGACGCCGGTCAGGAACGCGGTCAGGGCCATCGACAGGAAGATCCCGCCCATCACCTTGCGCCGTTCCGGCAGGGCGTTGCGGTACATCGCCAGGCAGGCGGCGGGCAGGCCGAAGATCATCATCGGGAACATGCCGGTCATGAACTGGCCACCTTTCGGGTCGCCGGCGAAGTAGCGCGACAGGTCGCCAGTCACCAGCGCGCCGGTGGTGGGGTCGGTGAAATTGCCGAACACGAACCACGCCATGTTGTTGAGGATGTGGTGCAGGCCGGTGACGATCAGCAGGCGGTTGAACACGCCGAAGACGAACGCGCCGAAGCTGCCGCTTTCCATCATCAGCGTGCCGAAGCTGTTGATGCCGTGCTGGATCGGCGGCCAGATGTAGCCGAACACCACGCCCAGGCCTACAGCGGCAAACCCGGTGACAATCGGCACAAAACGCCGGCCCCCGAAGAACGCCAGGTACTCCGGCAACTTGATGTCCTTGAAGCGGTTGTACAGCGCGCCGGCCATCAGGCCGCTGACGATCCCGGCGAGCATGCCCATGTTGATGCTCGCATCCAGCACCTTGAGGGTGGAGATCATCACCAGGTAGCCGATCACCCCGGCAAGACCCGCCGTGCCGTTGTTGTCCCTGGCGAAACCGACCGCGATGCCGATGGCGAAGATCATCGCCAGGTTGGCGAAAATCACCTGGCCGGCGTCGTGGATGATCGCGATATTCAGCAGGTCGGTATCGCCCAGGCGCAGCAGCAGGCCGGCAATCGGCAGGATCGCGATCGGCAGCATCAGCGCGCGGCCGAGGCGTTGCAGGCCTTCGATGAAAAGTTGGTACATGGCGGTTCTCCGTGGATTCTTGTTGTTCTTTAGCCCAGCGGCCAATGCTGGTGACAGGCGTGACGTACCGCGCTGGCACTGCTCAGCTTGAGCAGGCCCTGGCTGATGCGCCGGCATTCGCTGGCGTCGAGATGACGCACGCGGTCCTTGATTTCACCGACTTGTACCGGGCTCACCGACAGTTCACTGACCCCCAGGCCGATCAACACTGGCGTGGCCAGCGGATCGGACGCCAGTGCGCCGCACACGCCCACCCAACGGTTGTGCAACGCAGCACCGGCGCAGGTCTGGGCGATCAGCCGCAGCAGTGCCGGGTGCAGCGCATCGACGCGGGCGGCGAGCCCGGCGTGGTCACGATCCATCGCCAGGGTGTATTGCGACAGGTCGTTGGTGCCGATGGACAGGAAGTCCGCGTGCTCGGCCAGTTGCTCGGCCAGCAGCGCGGCGGCCGGAACCTCGATCATCACCCCCAGCTCCGGGCGTTGCGCCAGGCCGAGTTCACCGCACAAGGCGTCGAGGCGCTGGCGGATGTGCAGCAGTTCATCGACTTCGGTGATCATCGGCAGCAGGATCCGGCAGCGTGACAATGGGCGAGTGTGCAGCAGCGCGCGCAGTTGCTGGTCGAGCAGTTCAGGGCGAACCTGAGCCAGGCGAATGCCGCGCAGGCCGAGCACCGGATTGGCCTCGGCAGGCAGTGGCAGGTAGTCCAGTTGCTTGTCGCCGCCGACGTCGATGGTGCGGATGATCACCGACTTGTCGCCCATGGCATCGAGCACCGCTTGATAGGCATGGTGTTGTTCCTGTTCGTTCGGGGCGGTGTGGCGGTCGACGAAGAGAAACTCGGTGCGCAGCAAGCCGACACCGTCGGCGCCATTGGCCAATGCGTCTGCTGCTTCCGTGCTGGACGCCACGTTGGCGGCGACTTCGATGCGCAGGCCATCGCAGGTCAGCGCGGGGGTGTGCGCCTGGGCCTGCTGTTCGGCCCGGCGTTGCTGCTGTTGCTGTTGCAACTGGCGCACGTCGGCCAGGCGCTCGGCATCGGGTGTCAGTTCGAGGCGGCCGCCGTCGGCGTCCAGCACCACCGCTTGCCCCTGTTGCTGATCGAGCAGCGTCGAACCCAGCGCCACCATGCACGGCAAGCCTTTGCCCCTAGCCAGAATCGCTACGTGGGAGGTCGCGCCACCTTCGGCCATGCACAGCCCGGCGACGCCTTGCTGGCTCAGTTGCAGCAAATCCGATGGCGTCAGTTCATGGGCCGCGACGATGGCGCCGGCCGGCACGTCGTAATGCCAGGTATCGCCGAGCAATGCGCGCAGCACCCGTTGCTTGAGGTCGCGCAGGTCGTTGGCGCGTTCGGCCAGCAGCGTGCTGCCGGTTTGCTGGAGGACTTCGCATTGCGCGTCGATGGCCTGGCTCCAGGCGTGGGTCGCGGCCGTGCCCTGGGCGACGCTTTGACTGGCGGCGTCCACTAGGGCCGGGTCTTCGAGCAGTGCCAGGTGTGCGGCGAAAATCGCCTCTTCAGCGGTGTCCTTGTGTTTTTTCGCCAGGGTCAGTGTGTGTTCGATTTCACTGCGCACCTGGCTCAGTGCCGCGTCCAGCACTTGCTGTTGTTGCTGCGGATCATGATGGCCGGCATCCACCGGCAGGCTGATCGCATTCAGGCGAAACAACGGCCCGCCGACCAGACCGGGCGCCGCGCAGACGCCGTGCAACACACCGGCTTCGGCAGTGCGATTGCGTTGGGCAATCGTGGCTGGCGCGGCGGCGTGGTGGTCTTCGGCCAGGGCTGTGGATAACGCGGTCAACAAGGCTTGCAGTGCGGCTTCGGCATCCGGGCCCTGGCAACTGACCTGGACCTCCGCCTGTTCGCCGATGGCCAGCCCCATCAGGCCGATCAGGCTGTCGCAGGTGGCCGACTTGCCGGCGAAATGCAGCTGCGATTTGCTTTTGAACCCTTGCGCGGTCTGACGGATCAACGCGGCCGGCCGCGCGTGCAGACCACCACGGTGAGCAATGCGCACCTGACCGACAATCTCGACGCCGGCAAACTCGGTTTCGACCTGTGCGCCCGACGTCTGTCGACGAATGATGTGCAGCAGCGGCTCGCCGACCTTTACCGACTTGAGGGTGATGGGCCGTGCCTGAAAGTCCTGGCTGTTGGTGAGGATCAGCAGGCTGACCAGGCTTTTGCACTGTTGCGCGACCTTGTCCAGGTCGTAGCGCAGCAGCGGTTGGCCGTTGGCGACACGCGCGCCTTCCTTGACCAGCATCGAGAAGCCCTGGCCTTGCAGCTCGACGGTGTCGAGGCCCAGATGCAGGAGCAATTCCGCGCCATTGTCGGCACGCAGGGTCACGGCGTGGCCGGTGCGGGCGACATGCACCACCACGCCGGCGCAGGGAGCGTGAAGCGTGTCGTTGAGCGGATCGATGGCAATGCCGTCACCCATGGCGCCGCTGGCGAACACCGGGTCCGGGACTTTGGCGAGCGTGAGCACCGGGCCGCTGAGCGGGGCGCTTAAGGTCAGCTCTTTATTGTTGTTATGCATGGGCTCGGTCTCATAAAAAGTTCAGATCAGCTCGCCCTCTGTAGGAGCGAGCCTGCTCGCGAAGAACCCGAGAACAACGCGTGCATTCAGGAAGAACGCGTCATCGTTGACGTCCATCGCGAGCAGGCTCGCTCCTACAGGGGGGGGGTTAATGCGTACGAGTGACTTTGCTCAGGTGCCGCGGCTGGTCCGGGTCCATGCCACGGGCCACGGCCAGGCCGGCGGCCATCACGTAGAAACTCTGGATCGCCAGAATCGGGTCGAGGGCCGGGTGTTCGGCGCGGGTCAGGGTCAGGTCGCGTTCAAGCACGTCATCCGGCGCGGCCAGCAGGACCCGGGCGCCGCGTTGGCGCATGTCGGCGGCCAGGCTCAGCAAACCGGCCTGTTCGGCACCCCGTGGGGCAAACACCAGCAACGGGTAGTTGTCGCCGATCAAGGCCATCGGGCCGTGACGGACTTCGGCGCTGCTGAAGGCTTCGGCCTGGATCGCCGAAGTCTCCTTGAACTTGAGCGCCGCTTCCTGGGCGATGGCGAAACCGGCGCCACGGCCGATCACCATCAATTGCTGGCAATCGCGCAAGGCGTCGATGGCCGGGCTCCAGTCCTGTTGCGCGGCGTGGCGCAGGCCTTCGGGCAAGGCACGACCGGCTTCGAGCAATTCGGCGTCTTCTTTCCAGTGGCCAATCAGCCGCGCGCTGGCGCTGAGGGTGGCGATGAAACTCTTGGTCGCGGCGACACTGCTTTCAGTGCCTGCCAACAGCGGCAGGCTGAATTCGCAGGCCGCTTCCAGTGGCGAGTCGGCGGCGTTGACCATCGACACGCTCAGTGCGCCGCGCTTGCGTAGCAATCGCAGGCTGTTGACCAGGTCCGGGCTTTGCCCCGATTGGGAAAAGGCGAATGCCACCTGGCCACTGACTTTCAACGGCGCCTGCTGCATGGTCACCACCGACATCGGCAACGAGGCCACCGGAAAACCCAGCAGTTGCATGGTCAGGTAGGCGAAGTAGCTGGCGGCGTGGTCGGAGCTGCCGCGCGCGACGGTCATCACCACTTGCGGCGGCTGACGACGCAGGCGCCCGGCGATCTCGATCATCTGTGGGTCGAGTGTTTGCAACTGGGCCTGCACGGCTTCGAACGAGGACAGCGCCTCTTCAAGCATTTTTGAAGTCAATGTCTTCTCCTTCGACCATGACAGCGGTCAGTTTCAGTGAGCGATCCAGCCGCACGCAGTCGGCCCAGGCGCCTGGTTGCAGGCGCCCGCGTTCGGTGATGCCGAGGTAATCGGCGGGGAATTGCGACAGGCGCTGCGAAGCTTCGGCGATGGGCAGGCCGATCTTCACCAGGTTGCGCAGGGCCTGATCCATGGTCAGGGTGCTGCCGGCCAGGGTGCCGTCGGGCAGGCGCACGCCGCCCAGGCATTTGGTCACGGTGTGGCTGCCGAGCTTGTATTCACCGTCGGGCATGCCGGCGGCGGCGGTCGAGTCGGTGACGCAGTACAGGCACGGAATCGAGCGCAGAGCCACGCGGATGGCGCCGGGGTGCACGTGCAGCAAGTCCGGAATCAGTTCGGCGTATTTGGCGTGGGCCAGGGCTGCGCCGACGATCCCCGGCTCGCGGTGATGCAGCGGGCTCATGGCGTTGTAGAGGTGAGTGAAACTGCTGGCGCCGGCCTCCAGCGCGGCCACGCCTTCCTCGTAACTGCCCAGGGTGTGGCCGATCTGCATACGCACGCCACGGCCGCTCAGGTCGCGGATCAAGGCGTCGTGACCGGCGATTTCCGGGGCGATGGTGATCACCCGGATCGGTGCGAGCGCCAGGTACGCTTCGACTTCGGCCATCAGCGCGGTGTGGGCGAAGTTGGGTTGCGCGCCGAGTTTGCCGGGGTTGATGTAGGGGCCTTCGAGGTGCACGCCGAGTACCCGGGCGCAGCCTTGGGGGCGCTGCTCACAGAATTCGCCGACGGCCTTGAGCACGCTGGAGATTTCTTCGCTCGGTGCGGTCATGGTGGTGGCCAGCAGCGACGTGGTGCCGAAGCGCACATGGGTTCGGGTGATGGTTTCGAAAGCGGGCGCGCCTTCCATGATGTCTTTGCCGCCGCCGCCGTGAACGTGCAGGTCGATGAAGCCCGGTAGCAGGTACGGCAGGTCGTTGTCCGCCGGATCGCAGGGCTGGCCTTCGATCGACACGACCTTGCCGTGCTCATGAACCAGTCGGCCGCGAACCCAGCCGTGGGGGGTGAGGATGTTGTCTTCGGACATGATCTGTTCTCGATATTCGGCGGCTATTTGTTAGCGACGCAGCTCTGCGACAAAGTCGTAGTAGTCGTTACGGCAATAGGTGTCGGTGACTTCGATGGGCGTGTTGTCTTCCAGGTAGCCGACCCGGGTCATCAGCAACATGGCGGTGCCGGGGGGGATGCCCACCAGTGCGGCGAACTCGTCCGAGGCGTTGATCGCCTGGATGTGCTGCAGGGCGCGGACCACCGGCTTGCCGATGCCGTCGAGGAATTCGTAGAGGGAGTCACCGACTATTTGCGGCTTGGGAATGATCGAGGCGGGCAGGGTGCTCATCTCGATGGCCATCACCGTGTCGTCGGCCTTGCGCAGGCGTTTGAGGCGCGCAACCTTGTCGTTGGGCGACAGACCGAGGCGGATCAGCTCTTCATGGGTCGGCAGGGTGATTTCCCGCTCCAGCCATTGCGAGCCGGGCACGAACCCCTTGAGGCGGAGCATTTCACTGAAGCCGGAAAGGCGCGACAACGGTTGTTCGAGGCGCGGCGTGATGAAGGTGCCGGAGCCCTGGTTGCGGCGGATCAGGCCTTGTTCGAACAACACTTCCAAGGCCTTGCGGGCGGTGACGCGGGAGATGCCCAGCGTCTCGCTCAGATTGCGTTCCGATGGCATCGCCTGCTCGGCTTTCCACTGGCCGGCGTGGATCGCGGCTTCCAGGTTACGTGCCAGTTGCAGGTACAACGGCGTGGGTTGGGTGTCGTCGGGGCGCAGGGCCTGGAGATCGTTCATGGCGGTTGTCCGGGGCGGATATTGGAATGTTTTTGCCCGTGAATGGGCGAAAACTAATACCACTTGAATACCATGTCAACGCCAGAGCTTTGCTGTTTGTGGAAGGAAACCTGCCTTGTCGGCTGGTTGGAGTGGAGGGTGGTTTGAAGTGGTATTAGATGGGCGGATTTTGAAGGCAAAGATCGCAGCCTGCGACAGCGCCTGCAGTGCGAAATGGTATTCACGCTGCAGGCGCTGCCGAAGGCTGCGATCTTTTGAATTTATTTTTCGATGGCGACCAACGGTCGTGGGGGATTACGGGCGGATTTCGATCATCGTGCCGTCCGGCACCAGGTTCCAGACTTCGCGCATGTCCATGTTACGCATGGCGATGCAGCCGTCGGTCCAGTCCAGGGTGTGGAACAGGTCTTCGGGGGTGTCTTCGCTGTCCGGGGTGCCGTGGATCATGATCATGCCGCCGGGCTCGACGCCCTCACGACGGGCACGGGCAGAGTCGCTGATGTTCGGGTAGGAAATGTGCATCGCCAGGTTGAAGCGATCGCTGATCTTGCGCCAGTCGACCCAGTAGAAGCCTTCCGGGGTGCGCTTGTCGCCTTCCATCAGCTTGGGCCCCTTGGGACGCTTGCCCAGGGAAATGCGATAGGTCTTGAGCGGCTTGCCGTCATTGATCAATTGCAATTGATGGGAAGACTTGAGAATCAGGATCTTCTCGATGACCTTGCCGTCCAGGGTTTCCACGGCAGAAGCCTGGGACACCGTGACGAACGACAAACAGAACAGGGCAAGCAACCAGCGCATTGAAACGATTCCCCAGGAGGTGTCGCGACTATTTATGTATAGAAGTTTTTGCAGGAGCTGCCGCAGGCTCGTGCCGCGTTCGGGCGGTCTTTCGGCGCCTTTGAGTGATGCCGGGATGACATCAGATAATGGCAGACTGAGCAAGTGGCGGGATCGATTCAGACCGAACGGGATAGACCTCGGTCCGCCGGTCAGCGAAGAAGCATTCTAAGGTACGGCCCACCGTGCGGAAAGCCAGCTCATCCCATGGAATGTCCGCTTCGTCGAATAGTTGCACTTCCAGGCTCTCGGGGCCGGCTGAAAAGTCCAGGTCCGCCAGTTCTGCACGGAAGAACACATGCACCTGGCTGATGTGCGGCACGTCGATCAGGGTATAGATGCTCAGGTTGCGCACCCGGGCGCAGGCTTCCTCGGCGGTTTCGCGAATGGCGGCCTGTTCGATGGTCTCGCCGTTCTCCATGAAACCGGCGGGCAGGGTCCAGTACCCGCGACGTGGCTCGATGGCCCGTCGGCACAACAACACCCTGGTGCCCCAGGTCGCCACGCAGCCGGCGACGATGTTGGGGTTCTGGTAGTGAATGGCCTGACAACTGTCGCAGACAAAACGCAGGCGCGAATCGCCTTCGGGAATGCGCTGGGTCACCGGGTTACCGCACTGGCTGCAAAATTTCATGCTGGGGTTCCTGAATGCTGCGCCTATCTTGGCGTGCGGCAGTGCCGGTCGGCAAGTTGTCGTTTCGCGACATGGGGCGGTTGCGGGGGTTGGGCGGCCGCAGCGATTGGTGCATGATGCCGGGTAAGGCACAGATCGAGAACACTCATGCTGGATGAGCTACTGCATCGGGTTAGTCACCACACACCACGCACACTGGAGACCGACCGTCGTTTTCCCGAGGCCGCGGTGCTGGTGCCCATCACCCGCAGTGACGAGCCCGAGCTGGTGTTGACCCTGCGTGCCAGCGGCCTGTCGACCCATGGCGGCGAAGTCGCCTTCCCGGGCGGGCGCCGTGACCCCGAAGACCCCGACCTGATTTTCACCGCCCTGCGTGAAGCCGAAGAAGAGATCGGCCTGCCGCCTGGGCTGGTCGAGGTGATCGGCCCGCTCAGCCCGCTGATCAGCCTGCATGGCATCAAGGTCACGCCCTATGTCGGGGTGATCCCGGACTTTGTCGAATACCGGGCCAACGATGCCGAGATCGCCGCGGTGTTCAGTGTGCCCCTTGAGTTCTTCCGCAAAGACCCTCGCGAACATACCCATCGCATCGATTATCAGGGCCGCAGCTGGTACGTGCCGAGCTATCGCTTTGGCGAATACAAGATCTGGGGCCTGACGGCGATCATGATCGTCGAGTTGATCAACCTGCTGTATGACGCCAAAATCAGCCTGCATCAGCCTCCCAAAAGCTTTATCAATATCTGAAGCCATCGTTCGAATGGCCTGAATCCTGGTTTTGCTGACAAAAGCCCGCCTGAGCCTTGAGGAATACCACAATGAAATACCGCCTGGGCGACGCCCGCGTCGAAACCCATCCACAGAGCTGGGTCGCACCCAATGCCGTGCTGGTGGGCAAGGTCAAGCTGGAAGAGGGCGCCAACGTCTGGTTCAACGCCGTATTGCGCGGCGACAACGAGTTGATCCTGATCGGCAAGAACAGCAACGTCCAGGACGGCACCGTGATGCACACCGACATGGGCTACCCGCTGACCATCGGCACCGGCGTGACCATCGGCCACAACGCCATGCTCCACGGCTGCACTGTCGGCGACTACAGTCTGATCGGCATCAACGCGGTGATTCTCAATGGCGCGAAGATCGGCAAGAACTGCATCATCGGCGCCAATTCGCTGATCGGCGAAGGCAAGGAAATTCCGGACGGATCGCTGGTCATGGGCTCGCCCGGCAAAGTGGTGCGCGAGTTGACCGAGCCGCAAATCAGGATGCTGGAGGCCAGCGCTGCTCACTATGTACACAACTCGCAGCGTTATGCCCGCGACCTGGCCGAGCAGGAAGAATGACCACCACTGAACGCCCGGTTGCATCGCCCTGCGTGAACATTTGTGCACTGGATGACGATGACATCTGCACCGGTTGCCAGCGCACGGTGGAGGAGATTACCCGCTGGAGCCGCATGGACAACGACGAGCGGCGCAAGGTGCTGGGGTTGTGTCATGAGCGGGCCAAGGCCAGTGGGTTGGTGTGGACGGTCGGGGCAAAACCGCGGTTGTAGGAGCGAGCTTGCTCCGGGCGGCGTTCCGACGATGGACCCGCGAACGCCGCGGGGTGTCAGGTTTGCCGCGTTATCGTTCACGACCATCGCGAGCAAGCTCGCTCCTACAGTATTCTGTGCGGCAAATTGACAGGTACTTTCCCGCCCATGCTCTTCCTGATCGCCTACATCAGCAGCGTCGTGCTGATCAACTACGCCTTTTCCACCGCCCCCCACCTGGACATTATCTGGTCGGCCTGGGGCGGGCTGGTGTTTGTGTTGCGCGACATGGTGCAAGCCCGGTTCGGGCATGGCGCCCTCGCGGCGATGCTGGGGGCGCTGGTGTTGTCCTATGTCACCTCCGATCCGTCCATCGCCCTGGCCAGCGCCACGGCGTTCGCGGTTTCCGAGTGCATCGACTGGCTGGTGTTCAGCATCACCAGGCGCCCGCTGCACGACCGCCTGTGGATAAGTTCGGCCCTGAGCATTCCCCTCGACACCTTTATCTTTTTCGGCATGATCGACGCCCTGACGCCGGGGGTGATCCTCACCGCCCTGGGTTCGAAATTCGCCGGGGTCACCGCCGTGTGGCTGATCATGGCCTGGCGCCTGCGCAAACAGGCTGTCGTCGGCTGAAGTTCATGTAAAATGCCGCGCTTTCTCCCCATGGGAAGCGCGCATGGCGACGCGTCCCTCGATGATCCGCTCCTTGAGGACCTTCAGATGACCCGTATCGGAACCCCATTGTCGCCGACCGCGACCCGCGTATTGATGTGTGGCTGTGGCGAGTTGGGCAAGGAAGTGGTGATCGAGCTGCAACGCCTGGGCGTTGAAGTGATCGCTGTGGACCGTTACGCCAACGCGCCGGCCATGCAGGTGGCGCACCGCAGCCATGTGATCAACATGCTCGACGGTGCCGCCCTGCGCGCCGTGATCGAAGCCGAGAAGCCGCATTTCATCGTGCCGGAAATCGAAGCCATCGCTACCGCGACCCTGGTGGAACTGGAGGCCGAAGGTTTCACCGTGATCCCGACCGCCCGCGCCGCGCAATTGACCATGAACCGCGAAGGCATCCGTCGCCTGGCCGCTGAAGAGCTGGACCTGCCAACCTCGCCGTACCACTTCGCCGACACCTTCGAGGACTACAGCAAGGCCGTCGAGGACCTCGGTTTCCCATGCGTGGTCAAGCCGGTCATGAGTTCCTCGGGCAAGGGCCAGAGCCTGCTGCGCAGCGTCGATGACGTGCAGAAAGCCTGGGACTACGCCCAGGAAGGTGGCCGCGCCGGCAAAGGTCGGGTGATCATCGAGGGCTTCATCGATTTCGACTACGAAATCACCCTGCTGACCGTGCGCCACGTCGGCGGCACCACCTTCTGCGCACCGGTCGGCCATCGTCAGGAGAAGGGCGACTATCAGGAATCCTGGCAGCCCCAAGCCATGAGCCCGATTGCCCTGGCTGAGTCCGAGCGTGTTGCCAAAGCGGTGACCGAAGCCTTGGGTGGCCGTGGTCTGTTCGGCGTCGAGCTGTTCATCAAGGGCGATCAAGTGTGGTTCAGCGAAGTCTCGCCGCGTCCGCACGACACCGGCCTGGTGACCCTGATCTCCCAGGACCTGTCGCAGTTCGCCCTGCATGCACGGGCCATTCTCGGTCTGCCGATCCCGTTGATCCGTCAGTTCGCGCCATCGGCTTCGGCGGTGATTCTGGTGGAGGGACAGTCGACCCAGACCGCTTTCGCCAACCTGGGCGCTGCCTTGAGCGAGGCGGATACCGCGCTGCGCCTGTTCGGCAAGCCTGAAGTCAACGGCCAGCGCCGCATGGGCGTGGCCCTGGCCCGCGACGAATCGATCGAAGCCGCCCGCGCCAAGGCAACCCGCGCTTCCCAGGCGGTTGTCGTAGAACTGTAAAAACAGCTATGGCGGGCCTATACCTTCTATAGGCATCGCGCCATTGCTTTACCTGTAGGAGCGAGCCTGCTCGCGATGGACTCAAGAACACCGCGGGGAACCAGACTCCCCGCATTATCGTTAACGTCCATCGCGAGCAGGCTCGCTCCTACAGGTCATTTATCAATGTTCCAGGCCTGTACCCCCATGAATTCGCAAAGCATCATCGTCCCGAAAATCTCCACCCTGCCGGTGCACGAACCCCGGGCCCGGGCCGTCGTGCGCTGGCTGGTGCGCAAGAACATCATCCAGGAAGAACTGACCACTTGCGGCCGCACCGGCAATCGCATGGCCCACGCCATCGCCGACGGTGCCCGCGCAGTGGTCCTGCACCCGGAGGCCCTGCCATTCGGCGAAGCGGTCAATGGCCTGGAGATCATCACCAAGCGTTGCATCTATACGCCAGCCAAGGGATTCCTTGAAGAGGCAGGCTGCGCCGAGTGCCGCAAGGAAATCGGTGAAGCCCTGTTCGAAAGCCTGGAAGACTGGATGCCGGGGCGCACCGACAACTTCACCTGCCCCGAATGCGGGCATGAAGACGACATCAACGGCTTCCTGTTCCTGCAGGAATGCGGCTTCTCCAACCTGGGTTTCATCTTCAACAACTGGGCCGAAGCCGGGTTCAAGCAGAGCTTTATCGATGAATTCGCCGATTGGCTGGATCAGCCTGTCAGTTGGGTGAAAGTCGAACTCTGATGACCCTGTAGGAGCGAGCCCGCTCGCGATGAACTCAAGAACACCGCGGGGAACCAGAATGTTCGCGTTATGGCTCACGACCATCGCGAGCGAGCTCGCTCCTACAGAAAAGCAGCAATATCATCCCGTACATCAGTAAAGCCAATAATAGACAGAGTTTTACATTGAACCCGAGGGGGTGTCTGACTATAATGGCGCGCTTCCATTTTCCCGCTCGGGAGCCCCCGCGATGCTGCGTATCAGCCAAGAAGCTCTGACATTCGACGACATTCTCCTAGTGCCCGGTTATTCCGAGGTGCTTCCTAACGAAGTCAGTCTCAAGACCCGCCTTACCCGTGGCATCGAGCTGAATATTCCACTGGTCTCCGCCGCCATGGACACCGTCACTGAAGCCCGTCTGGCAATCGCCATGGCTCAGGAAGGTGGTATCGGTATCATCCACAAGAACATGACCATCGAGCAGCAAGCTGCCGAAGTGCGCAAGGTCAAGCGTTACGAAGCCGGTGTGGTCAAGGACCCGATCACCATCGTCGCCGACGCCACCGTGCGCGAGTTGTTCGAACTGACCCGCATGCACAACATCTCCGGCGTTCCGGTGCTGCACAATGGCGACCTGGTCGGCATTGTCACCTCCCGTGACGTGCGTTTCGAGAACCGTCTGGAAGCCACCGTCCGTGAAGTGATGACGCCTAAAGAGCGTCTGGTCACGGTCAAGGAAGGCGCCGACAAGAACGATGTGCGTGAACTGCTGCACAAGCACCGCATCGAGCGCGTGCTGATCGTCGACGACAAATTCGCCCTCAAAGGCATGATGACCGTCAACGACATCGAAAAAGCCAAGGCTTACCCGCTGGCCAGCAAGGACGATCAAGGTCGTCTGCGCGTCGGCGCTGCAGTCGGCACCGGTAAAGACACCGGTGACCGCGTTGCCGCCCTGGTTGCTGCCGGCGTTGACGTGGTGGTGGTAGACACCGCTCACGGTCACTCCAAGGGCGTGATCGACCGCGTTCGCTGGGTCAAGCAGAACTTCCCTGAAGTGCAGGTCATCGGCGGCAACATCGCCACCGGCGCTGCCGCCAAGGCCCTGGCCGAAGCCGGCGCTGACGCCGTCAAGGTCGGTATCGGCCCTGGCTCGATCTGCACCACCCGTATCGTCGCCGGTGTCGGCGTGCCGCAAATCAGTGCCATCGCCAACGTTGCCGCTGCCCTTGAAGGCACAGGCGTGCCGTTGATCGCCGACGGCGGCATCCGTTTCTCCGGTGACCTGTCCAAGGCCATCGTGGCCGGTGCTTCCTGCGTGATGATGGGCTCGATGTTCGCCGGTACCGAAGAGGCACCGGGCGAGATCGAACTGTTCCAGGGTCGTTCGTACAAGGCTTATCGCGGCATGGGTTCGCTGGGCGCCATGTCCCAGGCTCAAGGTTCCTCCGACCGTTACTTCCAGGACTCCTCGGCAGGCGCCGAGAAGCTGGTTCCGGAAGGCATCGAAGGGCGTGTTCCGTACAAGGGCACCCTGAGCGCGATCATCCACCAGTTGATGGGCGGCCTGCGTTCCTCGATGGGCTACACCGGCAGCGCCGACATCGAAGAGATGCGCACCAAGCCTGAGTTCGTGCGGATCACCGGCGCCGGCATGGCCGAGTCCCACGTTCACGACGTGCAGATCACCAAGGAAGCGCCAAACTACCGCGTAGGTTGAGCCTTCAAGCAACAAGCTAAGCAACCGGGGCTGTTTTATTCAGCCCCGAGTTGTTTCTGAATCACGACTGTTTCCGAATTTTTTAGACGAGACTGAATCATGGCCCTCGACATTCACGCCCACCGCATCCTGATCCTCGACTTCGGTTCCCAGTACACCCAACTGATCGCCCGCCGCGTGCGTGAAATCGGCGTGTACTGCGAACTGCACCCGTTCGACATGGACGAAGATGCGATCCGCGAATTCGCTCCTAAAGGCGTCATCCTCGCCGGCGGCCCGGAGTCGGTTCACGAAGCCAACAGCCCGCGCTGCCCGCAAGCGGTTTTCGATCTGGGCGTGCCGGTCTTCGGTATCTGCTACGGCATGCAGACCATGGCCGAGCAACTGGGTGGCAAGGTTGAAGGTTCCGAGCTGCGTGAGTTCGGTTATGCCCGCGTGGACGTGGTCGGCAAGAGCCGCCTGCTCGACGGCATCGAAGACCACATCGACGCCGACGGCCTGTTCGGCCTCGACGTGTGGATGAGTCACGGTGACAAAGTTACCCGCATGCCGGAAGACTTCCACATCCTGGCCAGCACCCCGAGCTGCCCGATTGCCGGTATGTTCAGCGACGAGCGCCGCTACTACGGCGTGCAGTTCCACCCGGAAGTGACCCACACCAAGCAGGGCGGTCGCATCCTGTCGCGCTTCATCCTCGACATCTGCGAGTGTGAAGCCCTGTGGACTCCCTCGAAAATCGCTGAAGACGCCATCGCCCAGGTGCGTGCCCAGGTCGGCACTGACAACGTCCTGCTCGGCCTGTCCGGCGGTGTTGACTCGTCCGTGGTTGCCGCGCTGCTGCACAAGGCCATCGGCGACCAGCTGACCTGTGTGTTCGTCGACAACGGCCTGCTGCGCCTGCACGAAGGTGAGCAAGTGATGGCCATGTTCGCCGAGAACATGGGCGTCAAGGTGATCCGTGCCAACGCCGAAGAGCAGTTCCTGGGCAACCTGGCCGGCGAAGCCGACCCGGAGAAGAAGCGCAAGATCATCGGCCGTACCTTCATCGACGTGTTCGATGCCGAATCCTGCAAGCTGGACAACATCAAGTACCTGGCCCAGGGCACCATCTACCCGGACGTGATCGAGTCGGCTGGCGCGAAAAGCGGCAAGGCCCACGTGATCAAGTCGCACCACAACGTGGGCGGCCTGCCGGAAGAAATGAACCTCAAGCTGGTTGAACCGTTGCGCGAGCTGTTCAAGGATGAAGTCCGTCGTCTGGGCCTGGAACTGGGCCTGCCGTACGACATGGTCTACCGTCACCCGTTCCCGGGCCCGGGCCTGGGCGTGCGCATCCTCGGTGAAGTGAAGAAGGAATACGCCGACCTGCTGCGTCGCGCCGACCACATCTTCATCGAAGAACTGCGCAAGGCCGACTGGTACCACAAGGTCAGCCAGGCGTTCGTGGTGTTCCAGCCGGTGAAATCGGTTGGCGTGGTGGGCGATGGCCGTCGTTACGCCTGGGTCGTGGCCCTGCGTGCCGTGGAAACCATCGACTTCATGACCGCGCGTTGGGCACACCTGCCTTACGAACTGCTGGAAACCGTTTCCGGCCGCATCATCAATGAAATCGAAGGCATCTCCCGCGTCACCTACGACGTGTCGAGCAAGCCGCCAGCGACCATTGAGTGGGAATGATCGAATTGAACCTGTGAAATCAGGTTCAAATCGATAATACCAAGCGAAGCCCCGGTTCGAGAGACCCGGGGCTTTTTGCGTTTCAAGGGACGCGTGTGGGTTTCAAGCCGTTGCGACTCAGCGCTTGCGAAAGCTCGGCCAGGCTGGTGAATCGCTTGTTATTGATGCTGACCCACTGCGGACGCTCAATGTATATGCCTGTGGCGTCAGAGCGGATGAGGGTGCGCACCAGTGAGCCGTCCCGGGCACGGTGAACCAGTTCGAGCTGGTTGCCGTACTTTTCGATGCTGACCATGCCCGGTTGATTGAGTGCTGCGTCGAGTACCTGTTCTCTGGCAAGCTCGGGGGATTCCAGTTCCAGAAGCAGGTCGTTCTTGACCGTGAACACAGTGCTGTCAATTCCGCCGTTGGTACCGGACTCTCCCGGGTCAGGCTCAATGGTCGTGGACTGACCGACCCTGGCACTTTTTACCCGCAAGCCGATACCACCTTCCAGTTCACTGAGGCCCGCGACACCTTCCCAGGTATTGGAATGAGTATTGCCAACCAGTGCAATCCATCGATGAGGCCCTCTGGCAGCCTGATCCCCTTCGATGATGATTTTGGCGAAGTAATTCATCATTTTTTGCCGGTGGAAGGGGGTTACCCCCTGCATGTTATCGACGCGATAGCTTGCAGCGCAGTCGATCGCCTGCACGCGAATGTGGTTTTTCTGCGCGGTCTTGACCAGTTTCATAAAGGTGAATCGGCCAGAGGGATCGGTGAAATGACCTGCATCGAGATTCTTCAGATAGCGTTTCAGGCTTTTCGACATTACGCCGCTCTTGTTGAAAACATCCAGGTCCGCCTGATGGAAGTCGTTGAGCAGGTGTTCCATGTACAAGGTTTTAACCTTTTGTTTGCCGAGTATCTCCATGTTCTCGATCAGGAACTCTTTGCTGCCAATACTGGAGTGGCCTTCGCCGACGACCAGGGCGGGTGACTCTTCGAACAGCGTCTCGATGATGTCCTTGGGTCGGCTCACCGGGCCAAAGACCGGAGTGGTCGGCCTGGGGGGGAGTTCAGGAAGGTTTTGATAGTAGGCCTGAGCGTCTCGATACAAGGTTTTTCTCAGGGCCTTGAACTGCATCAGAGCGCTGTCGGGATTGAAAATGTCGTCGTAAGCGTCACTGAGCTCTTTGTCGGCGCCAGCTTCGGTGACGTAAGGCTTCAACTCGGCCCGTAGCGCCTGAGGGACGTCATAGGCAGTGGCAGGGCTGGCTATCTCAGGCAAAGGCGCAGGCGATCGGCCCCAAGGCCAATTGCCAAAAATCTTGCCGCCGCCATACAGACCGGGGCGGGTCAGCGGTTCCCATTCACCCTCGGCGTTCAAACGAACCGGCAGGCTGCGGTGAAACGAGAACGGGTTGGCGGGGTCGATGATGACCCAGGTCTTCAGCTCGTTGACGTAGCGCACCAGGTAGTAGTCGTCATTGATCCTGACGTAGTTGCCGCCTGTCGCTGGCTGATAGATGTTGCGGTATTTGCCTTCCTCGGCTGCCACCTCCAGGCCGTCAAGGACTTCATTGGTCTCGAAAGGGGCCAGCGGGTTTTCACCTTCCACGACATAGGTTCGACCGGGGGCGGCGACTGTGATTTTCGGTGGGGCGCCTTCGGGGTGTTCGTTTTCGCCGCCGAGATTCTCCTGTGGGGTGAACTCGTCTTTGGCTTCGCCGACTTCCGCCAACTCGGCCGAGCCACCGAGCGCCAGCGCATTGAAGAGGGTGTCGATGCTGCTGAAGATGGCGCCGAGTACACCGGCCTTGCGTTCCTGGGCGTTCATGCCGTTGACGGCCTGGTCGATGTTCAGGCCGATGTTGGCGATGCCGGCACCCACGGCGGCCAGGGCCACGGGCCAGCCGGCGCAGGACATGGCACCAAAGAGTCGGGTGAACGTACTCAGATAGCCGATCCACATTTTCTCCCGCAGGTCGGCATTGGAGCGTAAGGATATATCCGCGTCGTCGAACATGCGTTCCCTGACCGAGTCTCGGAGCCAGGTGAAGGTGTCAACATCGATATCCGGTATGTCTGGTTCGAACAGGCTATGGTCGTATTTGCCCCACGTCACATACAGCAAATCGATGGTGTGGTTCAGGCCAACGTTGTCCTCATCCTGCTGCTGGGCCGACAAGGGGAAGTGCGCCATGAACCGGGCGCGGTTGTCCGGATGGTTGTTCTGGCACAGCAACCACCAGTGCAGGTCGCGGGGGGTTTCTAATACATGGAAGGCATCCGTTTCCCCCGGGGTATAGAGAATCTGCCGTCCGTCTCGGTCGATGATGCGCAGTATGTCACTGGACATGTAGTTGCCGATGCACAGCGGCGTGGCTCGCAGGCCTTCGACAGGCGGCTCGTGGGCCCTGAGCATGTCCAGGGTAACGGGCCAGGTGAGATGGCCGGCCACTGCCTTGAGCACGGTTTTGAGGTTTTCGTTGCTCAGGCGTGAGCCGTCGTGTTCCTCCAACGCCTTGGAAATGAAATTGAGCTTGGCCAGGGTTCGAAAATTATCCGAATGATTGCGCCAGAAAGCGCCCATCTTCTCCCAATAGCGGTCGTGAAAATTGATGCGCCACAGGTCCTTGATGACCACGCTGGGGTGCATCTTCACTTCGTTGGTTTCGTTGTAGATCCGGGCGTTCGCTCCCTCGTTGTAGAACCCGCCATCACTGTCCAGCAGGTCGGCATTGTCCTGGTCGTGGGCCTGAAAGCGCTGGACCACCAGTTGCGGCAAGGTCAGCGACTCAATGGGCTTGGGATAGTGTTCCCAGAACAGGAAGGCTTTGTTGCTGGTGACCGACGTGTTGTCGAAACGGTGCCACCAGACCCGGTCCGGGTCGATGTGCTGGATGCGGTATTTGTCCAGAATTGCCTGAGCCTCGATATGGGCCATGTCGTGCATGTCGGGACAGGCTTCCACGAACGGAAGCACCAGGTCCTTGAGGGCCTGTACATCGTCGGGGTCCGGGAGTGGGAATTGAGTACTTGTATCTGAAGAATTCATCTCTCTCTCCTTGAGAAATGGATGGGTTTGAGGTCGGCACTATGCGCTGCGGACTACAGCCGGATCTGTAGGGAAAGCGGCGCACGGTGTCAGGGATTAATAGATCTTTGTTGTCAGAGGTCGCCCGGCTGCGGCCCGGCGTCACGTCCGCTTTGCTGTTTCTTTCACAACTGCGGGTGTATCGTATTCGCCTTTTGCGGGCCCCGGGCCTGTCGCTGATACGTGAGGTAGTTGAGTTCATGTCGTTTACCCGTCGCCAAATCCTCGGTGGCCTGGCCGGTCTTGTTGTCGTTGGTGTCGGTGCGGGGGGCGCGTCGCGCTACTGGCTGGGCAAGATGGCGGACGCCGAGGCGGGCCACGACTACGAGCTTATCGCGGCGCCGCTGGACGTGGAGCTGGTAGCCGGGCACAAGACCCAGGCCTGGGCCTTCGGCCCGTCGGCGCCGGGCACCGAATTGCGGGTGCGTCAGGGTGAATGGCTGCGGGTGCGCTTCATCAACCATCTGCCGGTCGCCACCACCATCCATTGGCATGGCATCCGCCTGCCGCTGGAAATGGACGGTGTGCCTTACGTGTCGCAATTGCCGGTGTTGCCGGGTGAGTACTTCGACTACAAATTCCGTGTGCCGGATGCCGGCAGCTACTGGTACCACCCGCATGTGAACAGCAGTGAGGAGCTCGGCCGTGGCCTGGTCGGCCCATTGATTATCGACGAACGCGAGCCGACCGGATTCAAGTACGAGAAGACCTTGAGTCTCAAGAGCTGGCATGTCGACGACGTTGGCAATTTCGTCGAGTTCAGCATTCCCCGGGAAGCGGCGCGGGGTGGTACGGCGGGGCGCCTGGCGACCATCAATGGCGTCCCGCAGGCGGTGATCGACTTGCCGGCCGGGCAGATCACCCGCGTACGCCTGCTCAACCTCGATAACACCCTGACTTATCGCCTGAACATTCCTGGCGTCGAAGCGCAGATCTATGCGCTGGACGGCAACCCGGTCGAGCCACGACCGCTCGGCAAGGAATACTGGCTCGGCCCGGGCATGCGCATTTGCCTGGCGATCAAGGCCCCGCCGGCCGGTGAGGAGTTGTCGCTGCGCAACGGCCCGGTGCGCCTGGGCACGTTCCGTTCAGTGGCCAATAGTGATGCGCCGACCGAGTGGCCGCCGGCACTGCCGGCCAACCCGATCGCCGAACCGGACCTGGCCAATGCCGAGAAACTCAACTTCAATTTCGAATGGGTCGGCTCGGTATCGGTCAACGTTGATAACGGCAAGCCGCCGAGCCTGTGGCAGATCAACGGCAAGGCCTGGGACATCACCGACAAGACCTGCGCCGATCGCCCGATTGCCAGGCTCGAGAAGGGCAAGAGCTACATTTTCGAATTGAAGAACATGACTCAGTACCAGCACCCGATTCACCTGCACGGCATGAGTTTCAAGGTCATCGCCTCGAACCGGCACAAGGTCATTCCGTATTTCACCGACACCTACCTGCTGGGCAAGAACGAGCGCGCGCAGGTAGCGCTGGTGGCGGATAACCCGGGTGTATGGATGTTCCACTGCCATGTGATCGACCACATGGAAACCGGCCTGATGGCCGCTATCGAGGTGGCGTGATGCGTCAGATTCGTCCCGCCGCCATCATCGACCGCAGCCGTGATCGCGAATTCATGCGTGAGGCCCTGGCACTGGCGGCCCAAGGCGCGGCCCTCGGCGAAGTGCCGGTGGGCGCGGTGCTGGTGCAGGATGGAGAGATCATTGGTCGCGGCTTCAACTGTCCGATCACTGGCAGCGACCCAAGCGCCCACGCCGAGATGGTCGCCATCCGCGCCGCCGCCCAGGCTGTAAGCAACTATCGTCTGCCGGGCAGTACGCTGTATGTCACGCTGGAGCCGTGCAGTATGTGCGCAGGGCTGATCGTGCATTCGCGGATTGCCCGGGTGGTGTACGGCGCGCTGGAGCCGAAAGCCGGAATCGTGCAGAGCCAGGGGCAGTTCTTTACCCAAGGCTTTTTGAATCACCGGGTGTTGTATGAAGGCGGGGTGTTGGCGGAGGAATGCGGGGCGGTGCTCAGCGAATTCTTCAAGGCCCGGCGCGCGAAACCAGCAATCTAGAAAACGACATCAAACCCTGTGGGAGCTGGCCTGCCAGCGATGGCGTCGGCACATCGAGCATTGATGTCGACTGAACCACCGCTATCGCTGGCAGGCCAGCTCCCACAGGGGTATTCGGTGTTCGGGGATTGGCTTACTTGCGAGCGACGATCACCGCCCGCATCGGCGCCGGCAGCCCTTCAACGGTCTTGCTGTGATCTTCGGGATCAAGGAAGTCGCTCAGCGACTGATACTTCATCCACTCCGTCCCACGCTGTTCCTCGACCGTGGTGGTGCTCACATCCACGCACTTTACATCGGTGAACCCGGCGCGGCGCAGCCACAGCTCCAGCGCCGGCACCGACGGCAGGAACCACACGTTGCGCATCTGCGCGTATCGGTCTTCCGGTACCAGCACCTGATGCTTGTCGCCTTCGACCACCAGGGTTTCCAGCACCAGTTCCCCGCCCTTGACCAGGCAATCCTTCAGCGCCAGCAAATGCTCGATGGGCGAACGGCGGTGGTAGAACACGCCCATGGAAAACACCGTGTCGAAACCTTCGAGGTTCGGCGGCAGGTCTTCGAACGGGAAGGGCAGGTGCCAGGCATTCGGCTCGGAAAGATAACGCTGCACCGCCTGGAACTGGCAGAAGAACAGCCAGTTCGGGTCGACACCGATCACGCTGTCGGCGCCGGCGCCGAGCATGCGCCACATGTAATAGCCGTTGCCGCAGCCGACATCGAGGATGCGCTTGCCTTTGAGGTCCAGGTGCGGGGCGACCCGTGACCACTTCCAGTCCGAGCGCCATTCGGTGTCGACGTGCACGCCGAACAGGTCGAACGGCCCTTTGCGCCAAGGCGACAAGCCCATCAGCGCAGTGCGCATTTGTGCGCGGGTCTCGTCGCTGCAATCGGTGTCCAGCTTCAGGCCATTGAGCAAGTCGACTTCACTTGGCTGGATCTTCGGCAGGGCGTCCAGCGCACTTTGCCAGCGCTCCAGATCGCCGTGGCCCTTTTCCATTTTCTTGTCGAGTTGTGCTTGCAGGGTGTTGGCCCATTCGGCCAGCGGAGTGCCGGCCAGTCGGCGGGCGAGGGGGGACAGATCAATCATGGCAAGGCAATCAACGAGGCAAAGTTAAGACACTGGAACCACGGCACGACTTTCGAGAACCCGGCGGCCAGCAGGCGTTCGCGGTGTTCTTCGAGGCTGTCGGGCTTCATGACGTTTTCGATGGCGCTGCGCTTCTGGGCGATTTCCAGCTCGCTGTAGCCGTTGGCGCGTTTGAAGGCGATGTGCAGGTCGGTGAGCAACGCGTGTTCCTGCGCGTCTTCGAAGCGCAGTTTTTCCGAGAGGATCAAGGCACCGCCAGGCAACAGCGACTGACGGATGCGCGACAGCAACGCCGTGCGCTGGTCCGGGGCGATGAATTGCAGGGTGAAGTTCAGCGCGACCACCGAGGCCGGCTGGAACTCCAGCGCGAGGATGTCGCCTTCGATCACCTCGACCGGCAGCAGCTCCTGGAACATCGAATCCTGACCGTTGAGGTACTCGCGGCAGCGTTCGACCATGGCGGCGGAGTTATCCACAGCGACCACCCGGCAACCGTCGGTGCGTACATGCCGGCGCAAGGCCTGGGTCACGGCACCCAGCGACGAGCCCAGGTCGTAGAGCACGCTGCCCGGCTGGGCGAACTGCGCGGCGAGCACGCCGAGGTTTTCGACGATGGTCGGATAACCCGGCACCGAGCGCTTGATCATGTCCGGGAACACCCGCACCACGTCCTCGTTGAAGGCGAAGTCGGGCACCTGGGCCAAGGGCTGGGCGAAAAGGCGATCGGATTCTTTGCTCACGGCGGTTCCAGCGGTGTAGGTGGAAAAGGCCGGCATTTTAGCCAAGTTGGCGCGCGGATGCGCGGGTTGTCTGATAAACCGGCGGGCTGAATCAGGAATCTTCGTTGCCCGTGATATGGCTATCGCGAGCAAGCTCGCTCCCACAATGGATCTGTCGAACACAAATCATGTGTTCACAGTCGATCAAATGTGGGAGCGAGCCTGCTCGCGAAGAATTCAACGCGGTCTTTGGCTGAACGCCGAGGCAGTGATACCCCATTGCCCCAGCCAGTAACTGAGGATGATCACATAAGGCGCCGCGTCGAACGGCACCACAAACCGGCTGATACCAATCACGCTGTCGGAGAACACGAACGCCACTGCCCCCGCCGCCGCCAGCAACGCCGAGCGTTTGGGCACATCGGTCCCGAGTCGGGCCAGGGCGCGCCAGAGCATGGCGCTGATCGCCGTGCCATAGACAATCACGGGCACCAGCAATGGCCCGAGGCCGTTGGAAATCAGAATTCCCAGCAGCACGGCGCCGACGCCGAGGGCCAGCACCAGCGGCAGCACGGCCAGGCGTCGGCAATCACTCAGATAAGCCTTGAGATAAGCCAGATGCGCGACCAGAAACGCGCCCAGCCCAAACACGAACAAGTCCCCCGGCCATGCCAGCAACACGTCGCCGACCAGGGAGAAAATCAAGCCCAGGCTGATCCAGCGCCGATATTCGCCGGGCGGTGCGTCGTGCAGCCAGCCGAGCAGGGCCAGTACCGGCAGCGGCTTGACCAGCAGGCACAGCAGAGACGCATGCACGCTCACGCCGTAAAGAAAGGTCACTGCGCCCATCAGCGCCAGAATCAGCCAGCCCACGGTCAGTTCACCGAGATCGTGCAGTCGAATGAATCCACCGGCAGCACTTCGGGTGCCCATGGCTGTTGCGAAGTCAGGCGCAAACGCCCGGTGCCGGTCGCAAAAGCCTGAAAGCGCCAGGTCGAGACCCCGGCCGCGCCGACGATGCCGGCATCTTCCGGGTTTCGATAAACCTCAGGCCCCAGTGCGTGCAGCACACCGCCGGCCGAATCCTGGATCGCCCAGCGATAGCCCGTGGTCGGATTGCTCGGCAGGGTCAGGATCAGGTTTTGCCCGTTGCTGAGTTGCACCGGACATTCGCTTTGTTTTTCCACGGTCACGTTGTGCGCAGGTTGCGTGGCGCATCCAGCCAGCAGGGCAAGGGCGAGGGGGACAAACAGGCGAATGGGGGACATAGGCTCAAGGGCTCCGGCGTTCACGACGAACGGCGAGCATAACTTAAGATGAGACAAAGTGTGACAGCCGCGGAAGGAGGCGGTGGCAGGGCTGACGCCATCGCGAGCAGGCTCACTCCTACAGTGGTTGGCGGTGTTCACA
Organism: Pseudomonas sp. IT-P74; assembly: GCF_949768175.1. NCBI lineage: Bacteria > Pseudomonadati > Pseudomonadota > Gammaproteobacteria > Pseudomonadales > Pseudomonadaceae > Pseudomonas > Pseudomonas sp. IT-P74. The sequence goes on from NZ_CATKQD010000044.1 coordinate 67,687, forward strand.
AATTGTGTGTTCATCGCAACACCCTGTAGGAGCGAGCCTGCTCGCGATAGCGATGGAGTAGGCACTACATCACTTTCAGAACAACACCTTCGCCACATCCGCAAACCGCTTGGCAAAGTGCACGGTAATGCCTTCCTTCAGATACTCCGGCAGCTCCTCGAAATTGCCCTGGTTCGCCTCCGGCAGAATCAGTTCGAAAATCTTCTGTCGCCGCGCCGCAATCACTTTTTCCCGCACGCCGCCAATCGGCAGTACATGCCCGGTCAACGTCAGTTCTCCGGTCATGGCCACGCCTTTTTTCGGTGGCTGGTTGCGCGCCAGCGAAAGCAGGGCACTGGCCATGGTCACGCCGGCGCTCGGGCCGTCTTTCGGCGTGGCGCCTTCCGGTACGTGCAGGTGGACGAAGGCTTCGTCGAAGAACTTCGGATCGCCGCCATAGGACTTCAGGTGCGAGCTGACGTAGCTGTAGGCGATCTCTGCCGACTCTTTCATCACGTCACCCAGTTGTCCGGTGAGTTTGAAGCCACGGTTGAGGGTGTGGATGCGCGTGGCTTCGATCGGCAGGGTCGCGCCACCCATGCTGGTCCAGGCAAGGCCGGTGATCACGCCGACACCCGACAGCACCTGTTCGTTGCGGAACACCGGTTTGCCGAGGGACGCCTCGAGGTCCTTCGGGCCGAGCTTGATCACGGCTTTCGGCTCGTCGAGCAGTTTCATCACCGCTTTGCGCACCAGTTTGCCGAGGTTTTTTTCCAGCTGGCGCACGCCGGCTTCACGGGCGTAACCGTCAACCAACGCCTTGAGCGCACTGTCGCTGATGCTCAGGCTGCCCTTGGATACGCCGGCTTTCTCAAGCTGCTTGGGCCACAGGTGACGCTTGGCGATGGCGACTTTTTCTTCGGTGATGTAGCCCGACAGGCGTATCACTTCCATCCGGTCCAGCAACGGGCCGGGGATCGAATCGAGGGTGTTGGCGGTGCAGATGAACAGCACTTTCGACAGGTCCATCCGCAGATCCAGATAGTGGTCGAGGAATTCGACGTTCTGCTCAGGATCCAGGGTTTCCAGCAGCGCCGAGGCCGGGTCGCCCTGGTAGCTCTGGCCCATCTTGTCGATTTCGTCGAGCATGATCACCGGGTTCATCACTTCGACGTCTTTCAACGCTTGCACCAGTTTGCCCGGCTGTGCGCCGATGTAGGTGCGGCGATGGCCCTTGATCTCGGCTTCGTCGCGCATGCCGCCGACGCTGAAGCGGTAGAACGGCCGGCCCAGGGATTCGGCAATGGATTTGCCGACGCTGGTTTTACCAACGCCCGGCGGCCCCACCAGCAGTACGATGGAACCGCTGATCTCGCCCTTATAGGCGCCGACCGCGAGGAATTCGAGGATGCGGTCCTTGATGTCGTCGAGGCCGGCGTGGTGTTTGTCCAGCACCTTGCGCGCGTGCTTGAGGTCGAGTTTGTCCTCGCCGTACACGCCCCACGGCACCGAGGTCGCCCAGTCGATGTAATTGCGGGTCACCGCATATTCCGGCGAACCGGTTTCGAGGATCGACAGTTTGTTCATTTCTTCTTCGAGGCGTTTCTGCACCTGCGCCGGCAGGACTTTACCCACCAGCCGCTGCTCGAACTGTTCGAGGTCGGCGCTGCGGTCGTCCTTGGTCAGCCCCAGCTCCTGCTGGATGACCTTGAGTTGTTCCTTGAGGAAGAACTCGCGCTGATGTTCACCGATCTTGCGGTTAACTTCGGCGGAAATCTCTTTTTGCAGGCGCGCAACTTCGACTTCCTTGCGCAGCATCGGCAGGACTTTTTCCATGCGCTTGAGCATCGGCACGCAGTCGAGCACTTCCTGCAGCTCACTGCCGGTGGCCGAGGTGAGCGCGGCGGCGAAATCGGTCAGCGGCGACGGATCGTTTGGGCTGAAGCGGTTGAGGTAGTTCTTCAACTCTTCGCTGTACAGCGGGTTGAGCGGCAGCAGTTCCTTGATCGCATTGATCAGCGCCATGCCGTAGGCCTTGACCTCGTCGGTCGGCTCGGTGGGCTGGTGCGGGTATTCGACTTCCACCAGGTACGGCGGGCGGTGGTGCTTGAGCCAGGTCTTGAGGCGTACGCGGGTCAGGCCCTGGGCGACGAATTGCAGCTTGCCGTTCTCGCGGCTGGCGTGGTGCACCTTGACCAGGGTGCCGTAGAGCGGCAGGGCCGAGGTGTCGAAGTGGCGCGGGTCTTCCTGGGGCGTGTCCATGTAGAACAGGGCCAGGCAATGGTGTTCGGACTTGGCCACCAGGTCCAGGGTCTCGGCCCACGGCTCTTCGTTGACGATGACCGGCAGGACCTGGGCCGGGAAGAACGGTCGGTTGTGGATCGGGATGATGTAGACCTTGTCCGGCAGGTTTTGGCCAGGCAGGGCCAGGCCTTTGCCAGGTTTGTGCTGCGGGGCGTTTTCCGGATCGGCGTATTCGCTTGGGTCTTCGGGGAATTCCTGCTGGTCGCTCATGGGGGCACCTGCGCAATGGGTATGGGTCTTAGATGGGGCAGGTTGGCGGTGGTTTCAACGGTCATTTTCTGCGAAGCTGTGTTTCGAAGGTGTGTTCAGCGCAGAGACAGGTTAGCTGGGATTCGGCGCGACACCGGCCCACTGTAGGAGCGAGCCTGCTCGCGATGGTGTGTCAGTCGGCATCAATTTGGCTGACACACCATCGCGAGCAGGCTCGCTCCTACAGGGGAAGGCGGTGGTGGCAATAAAAAGGCGACGCCTGTGAGGGCGTCGCCTTTGTTTTGACTGCCGCTAAAACTTACTCGGACAGTTTGTACGCAATCACATAGTCACCCATCTTGGTGCCCAGTGAGCCGTGGCCCCCGACGACCAGCAGCACGTACTGCTTGCCGTCCTTGCCGGTGTAGGTCATTGGCGTAGCCTGACCGCCAGCCGGCAGGCGCGACTTCCAAAGCTCGTTGCCGGTGTTGACGTCATAGGCGCGCAGGTATTGATCCAGCGTGCCGCTGAGGAAGCCGACGCCGCCGGCGGTGACTATCGAACCGCCCATGCTTGGCACGCCGAGTGGCAGGCCGATAGGCAATGGCGAGCTGTCGCGGCTGGTGCCGTTCTTGCGTTTCCACACGACTTTGCTGGTGGTCAGGTCAATGCCGGCCACATAGCCCCAGGCCGGAGCCTGGCACGGTACGCCGAACGGCGACATGAACGGGTGCATGATCACCGCATAAGGTGCACCCGTGTTCGGTTGCACGCCCGCGGTTTCGCTCTCGCGCTTGCTGCCGGCCGCGACTTCGGCGCGGGGCACCATTTTCGAGACGAAGGCCATGTAGTTCGGGCTGGTGAAGAGCATCTGGCGAACCGGGTCGACCGAAACGCCGCCCCAGTTGAAGACGCCGACGTTACCCGGATAGATCAGGCTGCCCTGTTCCGACGGCGGGGTGTACTGGCCTTCGTAACGCAGTTCCTTGAACTGGATGCGGCACAGCATCTGGTCAAACGGGCTGGCGCCCCACATGGCTTTTTCGGTCAGTTCCGGGGCCAGCAGGTTCAGGTCCGAACGGGCCTGGGTCGGCGCGGTGTGGTCACCTTTCACGGCGCCTTGCGGTACCGGGATTTCCTTGATCGGGATGATCGGCGTGCCGTCACGACGGTCGAGGACGTACAGGCTGCCTTGCTTGGTCGGCTGGATCACAGCCGGCTTGATGCCGTCGGCGGTTTTCATGTCCAGCAGGGTTGGCTGGCTGCCGACGTCCATGTCCCACAGGTCGTGGTGAGTGAACTGGTAGTTCCAGCGCACCTTGCCGGTGGCCAGATCCAGCGCGACCAGGCCGGCACTGAATTTCTCGGCGCCCGGGGTGCGGTCTGCGCCCCACTGGTCAGGGGTCTGGTTGCCCAGTGGCAGGTAGACCATGCCGAGTTTCTCGTCGACGCTGGCCAGCGACCACATGTTGGCCGAGTTGCGGCTGTAGTGCTCGCCCTCTGGCAGCGGTTCGGTCGCGTCGGGATTGTTGCTGTCCCAGTTCCACACCAAATGGCCGTCGTGTACGTCAAAGGCACGGATCACGCCGGATGGCTCGTTGGTCGACTCGTTGTCGGTGACGTGGCCGCCCATGATCACCAGATCGCGGGTGATCGCTGCCGGCGAAGTGGAGTAGTAGCCACCGGGGGTGAACGGCCCGATGCCTTGAGTCAGGTCAACCACACCGTTTTTACCGAAACCTTCGCAGACCTTGCCGGTGTCGGCGTTGAGCGCGATCAGGCGTGCATCGGCGGTTGGCAGGTACAGACGACGCGGGCAGGCCTGGGCGACGGCTTTGCCGGCCTCGGAAATCACTGCCGAAGCAGCGTTTTCAGACTTGGCGTAGGCCGCTTCGTCGTAGTACGACACGCCACGGCAGGTCATGTGGGCGAAGCCCTTGAAGCCCACCGGGCTCTTGATCTGCGGGTCGAAACGCCACAGTTCCTTGCCGGTGTCCGGGTCCAGCGCCAGCACCCTGCTATGGGCGGTGCACGCATAGAGCATGCCGTTGGCCTTGAGTGGGGTGTTTTCGTTGGTCAGCTCCACCGGATCATCGGCGGTTGGCAGATCGCCGGTCTGGATGCGCCAGGCTTCTTGCAGCTTGCCGACGTTGGCCGGGGTGATCTGTTTGAGCGGCGAGTAGCGGTCACCGAATTCGCTGCGGCCATAGGCCTGCCAGTCGCCTTCGGGCATTTGCGGTGCAGCGCTGGTCATGTCAGCCGAGTCACGACCCAGTTCGCCCAAGATCTCGCCCGGATGGGTGAACTGGCTGGCCGCGGCGGTGGCGCCGGCCAGGACCACGGCCACGCTCAAGGCACCAGTGCCCAGGGGGGCAGGGCCGTTGATCAGCAATGGACGACGGAACCACGGCAGCAGCATCACTACACCGAGAGCGAACCACAGCGCCAGGCGCGGCACCAGTTGCCACCAGTCCAGGCCGACTTCCCATAGCGCCCAAACAGTACTGGCGAACAGCACCAGTGCGTACAGGCCCAGCGCCGCACGGCGGGCGGCGATCAGCAACACGCCACTCAGCGCGATGCCGATACCGGCCAGCAGGTAATACAGCGAGCCGCCAAGCATGCTCAGCTTGATCCCCCCGGCCAGCATGGCCAGGCCCATCAGTAGAAGCAGAATGCCGAGCAGGGTCGGCCATAGACGGCTTCGACTCGAGGCACTATCAGTGCTCATAGTGTGATTCTCCGTGACGTTTCAAGTAGTCCTGCGCAAGTTCACTGTAGATGACGATCCGGCGCGGGCAGGTTCAGATAAAACTGGTGTGGTTTACGCATACCCCTGTAGGAGTGAGCCTGCTCGCGATAGCGGTGGGTCAGGCAACATCAATGTTGGCTGTGATGGCCTCATCGCGAGCAGGCTCGCTCCTACAGGGTTTTTCGGTGTTTTTTAGAACGAGGACTGGACCTTGATCCCGCCGATCAGCGCGTCATCGACCTCGTTCACGCCACCGGGATGGCGGATGTATTGCAGGTTCGGGCGCACGGTCAGCCAGTGGGTCACATGCACGCCGTAATAGAGTTCGGCGCTGTATTCGGTGTCCTGGGGCGGCAGGTAGGACGGATTGTCGTAGTCGAAGACGACATTGGCCTGGTTGGTCGCCTCGGCATTCTTGCGAAAGGCCGGGTTGACGTGGACGCGGGCCATGGCGAAACCGATGTCGTCCCTGGCGCGCGCGTCGAACGGGCCTTTGTAGACGAGGCCGGCCTGGACATAGTTGTCGATGGCGTTGGTCTTCTTGTCGTGCATCGTGCCGTTGGCGAACAGGCTCAGGCCCCGGGAGTGGTCACTGGCGAGGCTGGTGACTTGCTGCTGAAGGCCCAGCCACACGCCGTGTTTGCTCGAAGCGCTGCGGTAGGCTTCGCCACTCAGGGCGGCAGGCTGGCCATTGCTGTCCTTGTAGACGTCGGTGGCGCTGGCGCTGCTGTAGTAGTAACCGGCGCGGTATTCACCCGGCAGGCCGTTGAGTTTCGGCGTCCACACCAGCTCCACCGGTACGACTGCGCCCTGGGTGCCGCTGCCGCTGAGCTTGAAACCGTTGTCGCGGTCAAGGTTCGACGGGTTCTGCTCGTACGCGCCGATCTGTGCATAAAGCTCTGGCGTCAGGTGATATTTGACCCGCATCGCCCACTGGCTGACCGGCCAGTTGTACCAAATGTCGCCCGCCCAGTTGCCGACCTGGGAGCCGCAGAACGCCAGGTTCTGGAAGTCGCAGGGGAAGCTGTTGAAGTCTTCGCCTTCGCCGAATCGGCCGACCTTGATGTCGAGTCTTTCATCGAGGAACTTCTGTTGATACCACATCTGCGTCAGGCGCCAGGTCTGGCCGCGGCCCCAGACTTCCTGGGCCGAGGTGAAGCCGCCGACACGCGGGTCGTTGATGCGGTCGTTGCTGATGTTGTTGCCGCTGCGTTCGGTGATGGTCAACTGGAACTCGGCGTCGTCCCAGCCGAGGATCTTCTGCAAGTCCAGGTGGGTGCCCAGGCCGAACTGGTCGCTGTAGCGGGCCGTGCGGTCATGGTCGTAGCCGCCGTGAAGATTGCTGCCCATTTCACCGGTGTAGTCGACTTTGAAGTCGTAGCCTTTTTCCGCGAGTTCTGTGCGAGTGCCGTTCCAGTCGCCGAGCATCCACGGTGAATCGCTATCGAAGGCCGGCGCCGCCTGAACATAGGTGGCAAGGCCCAGCGCGGTGAGGCCGCCGATCAGGGGCAGGATGTTTCGGTGGGCAGCGGTTGTAAAGACAGCGCTGTCTCGCAAGGATTTGAAGTCAGGCATAGAGACGGAGTTCTTGATCTTTTTCTGGGGATAAACGGAAAGCAGCAGGCGTGAAGCGAAAGCAGAAGCGTTTCAGCAGGCAGCGGGGCGCAAGGATAATGATCTGTTACAAATAGAGAAAGTGCTTTCGCTGACATGCAGCCTTTCGGATTTTGTAACAGTCAGCTCGTTGTAGGAGCGAGCTTGCTCGCGATGGTCGTGAACGATAACGCGTCAAACCAGATACCCAGCGGCGTCGTTGCGTTTTTCGCGAGCAAGCTCGCTCCTACAGGATTCCAGGATCACCTACATTTAACAGATCGCTTCCACCCAACGAAACCCTCGGCTAAGGTGCGCGACTTCCAATTCACACTCTGCTCGAAGGCCCGGCATGACCGAACACAACACCGATCCGTTGCATGGCGTGACGCTGGAACAGATCCTCAACGCGCTGGTTGAACACTACGAGTGGTCGGGGCTGGCCGAGCGCATCGATATCCGCTGCTTCAAGAGCGAACCGAGCATCAAGTCAAGCCTGACGTTCCTGCGCAAGACCCCGTGGGCGCGGGAGAAGGTCGAACGCTTGTATGTGAAGTTGATGCGCACTAAACGACCGCTTTGAACATGGTCAATCCGCCCGGCTTACGCCGTCGTTTTGTGGCGGTGGCTGCCATGCTCGGCTGGGCGGGATTGAGCATCCAGATGTACCTGATTTTCCATTCACGCTGGACGCTGGGCGCCAGCCTGATCGGCGGGCTGGTGAGTTTTTTCAGCTATTTCACCGTGCTGAGCAACACCCTGGTGGCGACCGTGCTGACCTGCGAATGGACATCCCGCGAGTCAGCCGCGCGTCGCTGGTTCCTGCAGCCCTGGGTCAGCAGTGGGATTGCCGTGAGCATCGCCGTGGTGAGCCTGGCGTACAACCTGCTGCTGCGCCACTTGTGGCACCCCGAGGGTTGGCAATGGCTGGCCGATGAGCTGTTGCACGACATCATGCCGCTGCTGTTCCTGGGGTATTGGTGGCGGTGTGTGCCCAAGGGCACATTACGCGGGTGGCATATCGCGCCGTGGGTGATTTATCCACTGCTGTATTTCGCCTATTCACTGTTGCGCGGGCATCTGCTGGCGGTTTACCCGTATCCGTTCATCGATGTCGACAAGCTGGGTTATCCACAGGTGTTCATCAATGCGGGCGGGTTGTTGGCGGGGTTTGTGGTGATTGCGTTGCTGGTGATCGGGCTGGATCGGTGGCTTGGGTCTCGTACCAAGAGTCAGCGTTGGTAGTGTCTGAGGCGCCGCCATCGCGAGCAAGCTCCCACGTTGGATTGCGTACATCCGCCCTTTGTGGGAGCGAGCTTGCTCGCGATGGGGTCTGACGCCCGTCACTCCTCGTCGCTGTCAGCCAATTTCCAGTACCCCACCGCCTTGACGAACTGCTCGTCCAGCCCATGCTCATCGAGCAACACCCGACGAATCTGCCGCGACACTTTGCTCTCGGTCGCCACCCATGCGTACAGGCTACCGGCCGGCACCTGGATCTGGCGCACGGTGGTCAGCAGGTTGTCCTTGCCACCTTCGCGCAGCACCCAGATCACATTGACCTCGGCTGCACTGTGCAGCACTTGCTGCTCCTTGCCGTTTTCCACTTCGACGATCACCAGCGCACGGCGATTGGCCGCCAGGCCTTCCAGGCGGCGGGCGATGGCGGGCAGGGCGGTTTCGTCGCCGATCAGCAAATAGCTGTCGAAGATGTCCGGCACGATCATCGAACCCCGTGGCCCGCCGATGTGCAGGAACTGCCCGGGTTGGGCCTGCGCCGCCCAGGTCGAGGCCGGGCCGTCGCCGTGCAGCACGAAGTCGATGTCCAGTTCCAGGGTATCGAGGTCGTAGCGGCGCGGGGTGTAGTCGCGCATCTCGGGCAGCGGACCGTTGTCCTTACCGGCGCCCAGCACCAGGGTTTCCAGGGCCGCCGCCTGCTCGGCGTTCTGCGGGAACAACAGTTTGACGTGATCGTCCGTGCCCAGGCTGACGAAACCTGCCAGCTCAGGGCCGCCGAGGGTAATCCTGCGCATGCGTGGAGTCAGGTCGACCACGCGCAACACCTCCAGGCGACGGCGTTTGATCTCATGCATGACGCGGTGAATGGTGGTGATCACTTCAGTCATTCGGCTTTCTCCTGAACGGGTTGAACGGCGGGGCCGTCGACGATGGCCTTGGCGGTGTCGTTGAGCAGGTCACGTACCCGCAGGATCTCGTCAGGGCTCCAGCGCCCATGGTGCATTTGCAGGGCGTGGCGCAGGTTATGCACAGCCTCATGGATTTCCGCCGGGCGATCATGGCCGCGCAGCGAACGCTTGCTGACGTCAATGCGCATCCGCACGCCATCCAGGGCAACGGCTTGCTCTTGCAGGAACAGACGTCCGGCGTCGGTGATGGTGTAGCGTTTTTTTCCGCCTTCGGCGTCGCCCAGGATCAGTTCGCTTTCTTCCAGGAACGTCAGGGTCGGGTAGATCACGCCGGGGCTGGGGCAGTAGGCACCCTCGAACATGCCTTCGATCTGGCGGATCAGGTCGTAGCCATGGCACGGCTGCTCGGCGATCAATGCCGGCAGCAACAACTTCAGATCGCCGGGGGCAAACACCCGGGGCCCGCGGCCGCCGCGTTCGCGGGCGGGGCGTTTCTCGAAGCCGTCACGACCGTTGCCGTGGTCGCGGTGGGGGGAATGATGGTCTCTCATTTTTTGCTTTCTCTCGTCGCGTTTAGATACAACTTAAGATATATCTTTGCGAGAAGGCAAGACCTCCCGACCAGCGGCCACTCCCGGCAGCGGACTGGAAATCATCTTCAAATCACAAAAAACAAGGGTCAGCAGAGCAGGTGCAAATGCCAAAATTAGTGTTAACTCTCTAATCTGTTGTTTTGGGCCATTGTTTACGGGGAGTGTGGTATTAGTCTTACAGAAGCTACTTTGTTAATATCGCCCAGGTCGTGGTGGTTAAAAGGCTGTTTGTAGTCTGTCTCTTACAGTCAAACATTGAGTTTATAGTCATTTCCGGTTTTTTCTTTCTAGAGTCATAGCACTTTGGCTACGCACTTGCAGGAACTTGCCTGCTTACTTTCAAGATAAATTTCACGATCATCTTTCGGCGTTGAAAGTTCAGCTGGGTAAATGACTGCTCGTGACGGTTTTTTACTCGAGATGAATTTTCAGCACTCATCCTTTTTAAAAACAGGTACTGAAAGATGTTCAAGAAAATTGCGTTCGCTGCTCCCTTGGCTGTTCTGGCTCTGAGTTCTTCCATGGCATTTGCCGCTTCCGAAGCCAAGCACTCCATCAGCCTGATCGCCCATGTTCCTTCCGATGACTTCTACGCAGTGCCGGTTGATTCCGACCTGGTCAACAAGGATCAGGACATGAGTTACAACCCAGGCATCGACGCCATGAAAACCGTCGACGGGCATTTTGACGTCCTGCATACCGCCGGCAAGGTCAACGCGCGGCTCGAAGGCGTGCCAAAGCTGATTGCCGGTAGCAAAACCATTGATTTGAAAGTCGAACTCAATGGCAAGACGCTGACCACCACTTCGCAAGAAGTCGTTGGAGATACTGAGTCCAATACGCGTTATCGTGCACCGTTCAAAATCAGTGCAGTTAATGGCGGCAAACCTGATGCCGGCGACTACACCGGTGTTGTCATGTTGGTCGTTGAACCTTCTGTTTAATTAAGGTATTCGACGCTAAAACGCTTACTTGTTCCAAGTAACGTACCCGGTCGGCAAACGTTCCGGTTTGTCGGCCGTGTTTTGACTTCTTTGCAATCAGAGTATTCGTTCATGTTCCCGATGACGCCCATCGCGGCGGCGCTTGCGCTGCTGTTATGTAGCAGTGCATTTGCGGCGCCCACTTCCATTGATAACACGCCGCGGAGTTTGCTGGCACAGGCCAAGGGCCTGCCGGCTGAGTTCGAGGAGCATTTCTTCGATGTTCCGTTGGCGGTTCGGGTCGAGCTCGATCAACAACCCCTCGGCGAGTCGATGATCGTGTTGTCCCGCGATGACCGGGTGACGTTGCTCGACTTCACCGACACCAGCGAAAGCCGTTTCAGTGCCAGCGAGCGCGAGACCTGGGCCGATATCCTGAAACCCGGCGTGACGCTGGGCGCCTGTAGCGGGCAATGTCCGGAACAGATGCTGGCGGTGCACTACAACCTTGAAAATTCATTGCTGTCGATCGTCACCGAAAATGCCGAGCGCGACAGCGAAGCCAAGCGTTATTACGAGCAACCGGAAGGCGGCAGCAGTGGCCTGATGGTGCGTAACCAACTCAATCTCAACGGCGGCCAGGATCAAGATCTGGGCAGTCGTTACGGTCTGGAGGCCAGCGGCAGCCTGGGCAACTGGACCCAGACCTTCAACATGCAACTGTCTCGTCTTGGCGGTCCGGACGACAAGACTTATCACGCGGTGCATGAGCTCTATAGCCAGCGTGAACTGGAAGGCCGTTTTTTCCGTCTGGGCTACTTCACCCCCAACTCCGAAGGCCTGACGCGCGAGCCCCGTTCGTTCGGCACAAGCCCCGATACGGCAGTGGGTGTGATGTTCGGCAGCTCCGACAGCCTGGCGATCGACAACCCCAAACCCAGCGTGTACCCGGTTTATGTCACGGCCAACCGGCAAGGCTCCGTGGAAATCTATCGCGATGGCCTGCTGATCAACACCCAGTCAGTCCCGGCCGGTTTGCAAACCCTCGACACCCGTCCGTTGCCGGGCGGTATCTATGAAGTGGAAGTGCGACTGATTGAGGATGGTCAAATCACCTCGACCACACAGGAGCTGATTTACAAGCCGAGTAACTGGCGCAACTTTGATGAGCGCTGGCGCTACAACCTGTTCGCCGGGCAGGAAAGCAAATTGCTCAGCAACTGGGATCAACAGGCCAGTGGTGATGCCACCGTCGGCGCAGCGATCAACTACTTGCTGCATCCACGGGTGATTCTCGGCCTGTCGGCCCGTCAGGTGCAGGAAACGCTGCAATATGGCAGCTCCATTGACTGGACCCTGGGCAACAGCGTCAGTCTCTACGCCAACCTGTACCAGACTGAAGACCACGGCACCGGCACCGACTTGCAAGGCCTGTACAACTATGGCGCCGGCAGTCTGGTGATCAGCCACAACCGCAGTTGGCTCGACACCACCAACACCTACGAGACCTTGCCCGACGGCACCCGTGTGCGTCAGCGCAACGTATTCACCGGGCAGACCAGCAATTCATCGCTGGCGCTCAATCACCGGATCAGCCGTAAAAGTTCGTTCAACGCGCGGGTGTCTCACAGCGAGGGCAACGTCGAAGGCGTGGGCGCCGATCTGGGCTGGACACAACGCACCGTGTTGTTCGGCAGCGACGCCAACTGGCGGTTGTCGCTGTTTGATCGTCCGGGCAGTTTCAGCAGCGGTGATGCGCGCAATCGTGGCGTCGACCTGAGTATCAACATGGCGTTGGGCGGTCCGGGGCAGCAGATTTCCGGCAGCATCGGCAGCCGCACGGCCCGCGATGGCAGCCGTGACAATAATGGCTCGCTCGGTTACCGCAAGGACCTGCAAGACCACGTGCTGCAAAGCGTCTCGGTGACGGCGCTCAGCGATACCTATGGTGTCGGTCTTTCGAGCCTGGCGAACTTTCGTACCGACGCGATCAACGGCGATGGCTTTATCCAACGCTCGTCGTTCAACGACAACTTCACCGGCGGCCTGAACCTGGACAGCACGCTAGTGGTTGGTGCCCGGCGCATGGCCTTGACCAGCCGGCATCAGGGACGCGGGGCGGGGATGATCGTCGACGTCGAGTCCGACATCGACGGCATCGCCTTGCGCGCCGACGACCTCAGTGGCGGCAGCGCGGCCTTGCGCCCGGGGCGCAATTTCATTCCGCTCACAGCCTACAAAAACAGCTCGGTGAGCTTCGACTTCGAAGGCAATCACGTGCCGGCGGCAAGCATCGAACCGGCGCGTACCCGCTATCACCTGAACAAGGGCGGCGTGGAGTACCGCAAGGTGCGGGTGATGAAAACCCTGACCGTGCTCGGTCGGCTGGTCGACCCGCAAGGGCGGCCGCTCAAGGGGCACCACGTGATCAATCACGCCAGCCGCGGGGTCAGCGAAGTCGATGGCTTCTTCTCGATGGAAATGAATGCCGGCTCGCCCACCCTGGAAGTGCGTTATGCCGACCAGTTGCTGTGCCAGTTCCGACTCGACGTCGATCAGCACCGCAGTGAAAACAACGTGCTGATGATCGGTGATCTGCGTTGTTCGCCGGACACCTTGGCGGATGCCTCTTCCAACCGGCGTACGGCAGGTTGAGCGGCCCCGATTCCGATGTTCAAGAGAGTGTGATCATGAAACCAACCTCTACATGTTCCCGCTTGCTGCGACGCGGTCGCTGGCTGGGGATGCTGGCGGTCGTAGCGGCGCCTTCGGTACAGGCGGTGAATCAGGAGATCCGGGCGCTGTTCACCCCGGACTCTGCCAACCCACAACGAAACATGTTCGTCAATAAAACGCCGGTCAGTGGCTATTGTGCCGACTATCCAAGTGAATGCCGGGACAACGAGACCTTCAGCATTCGCCTGCCCATGCGTTTCGAGTCGACGAGCCCCATGCAACCCAATGCGTCGCCGCGCAACAGTGCGATGTTCAGCATTCCGGCTCTGTGGCGTCCGTTAACGGTGACGAACAGGGAAACGGGCGAAGTGGAAACCGTCGAGGTGCGTATTGCCGGTTTCGGTTCCCGATACATCCTCAGTGATACCGCGGTCAATCTGACAGGTGCCGCCACGGCCATTGAAGGGCATCGCGCCTTATGGGGCGGTCCAGGGGGAGGCTGGGTAAACGCGGCACCTCCGTGTACCTACAGTGGTGTCGGACTGTATTCGGACAACTACTACCGGTTCTTCTGGAAGACTCCGGTACAAGGGACTTGCGTCAAGACTGCGAGTTTTCCGATACCGGCCATGACTTATGACTACCTGGACTTCTCCTATGAACTTAAAACCCCCAATCCGCTGACGATGTCGTCCGGTCTCTATACGGGGGACGTGAGTTATCGCATCGGCCCCGGAGGTGACTTCGACATGGGCGACGTGATGCTGCCGAACGACCCCGATTTGACCCTGAACTTTGTGCTGGACGTTCAGCACACCCTAAAGGTCGACATCCCGCCCGGCGGTGAAAAAATTCAATTAGTGCCGCAAGGCGGTTGGCAAAGCTGGCTGCAGGCGGGACGCAAACCTGTGCGGTTGTTCCGTGACCAGACCTTCAACATCTCGGCGTCGTCGCGCTTCAAGATGCAGTTGATATGCGGAATCAGCGGCGGCCCCTACGACTGTGTGATTGGGGATCGGGTCGGGAACCGTCGGGTCGAGTTGCAAGTCAGCGTCAGCCTGCCTAACGGTTTGACTGATATGGCTGGACAACCCGTCAGGCAGAGGCGCTTGCGAGCGGGGGCGGCTAATGCGTTGCAATTTCAGCCAGGTTTCTATGTCGATAGAGCGCCGGGCGTACTGCACTTCGAAGTACCGCAAAGCCAGATGGAGTTCATGTTGGCCCCTGGTGCAGGGCCCTTCTACAGTGCCAACGTCACTGTGATCTGGGACTCGGAAGTCTGATGGGCCGCGGGGCCTGTGTTGTATTCAATGGGATGAGGTTCAAGGGTATGAAACGTCTGTGGGTATTGTGGGTGTTGTGCGGTTTTTCCTTGGGTGTTCAGGCAGGGCCACAGATAAATGTCGGGACGGTGTACGACTATCTGGACAGCGACAAGAGCACCTACCTCAAACGTGTGTTCAACAGCGGCGACAGCACGGCATTCGTCAAGGTCAACATCCTGGAAATCGTTTACGACGCCGATGGCAGTCATCGCGAAATTCCGGTCAAGACCCAGGCGGACGGCAGCGGCCGGGATGGTTTGATGGCCAGCCCAGCGCGGCTGATCGTGCCGGCCAAGGGCATGCAGGGTACGCGTCTGTTGGTCATGGGCGACCGTGACACCGAACGTTACTTCCGTGTGCGCTTCGTACCGGTGGTGCCGGAAAAGGAAGATGAGTTCGCTGTGTCGGCTGAAGACCGGGAAGCCTACAAGGAGAACCTGTCGGCGGGTGTCAACGTGATGACCGGGTTTGGCACGGTGTTTTTCGTGCGACCGAAAAACAGTCGGTTCGACACTGTGATCGATGACAGCGCCGGTGTTTATCGACTGCGCAACAACGGCAACACCGTGGTGTTGATCGATGAGTTTCGCAACTGCTCGCTGAAAAACGAAACCGAGTGCGAGCCGGTCACCAAGCATCACATTCTGGCCGGCAAAACCTTCGAATTCGAGAAGAAGCCCGGTCGTGAGTACCGCTTCAATCTGGTCGAGGGCGCGTCGAAAAAAGAGCTACGCATCGCCAGCCAGTAACACAGCAGGGGCGAGTCGCCATGGCGGGCTCGCGGCATTTTTTGACGTAACAGGTAGCTGACATGATCAAGCAATCGGCCATTGCCGTGTGCGCAGGTGTTATGGCGCTGGTGACTTCCCTCACGTTCGCGGCACGGGAAGAGCGCACGTTCGAGGTGCGGGTGGATATCCCGACCTTGGGGTTTTACGTGATACCTGCCGAGACGAACTGGATACATCGCGAACAGATATTGCCATGGAACATTCACACAAAAACGCTGGAGGGGCTACGCAAGAATTTCGACGTCAAGCACGACACCAGTGCCATCGAGGCACGGCTGGAGGCCGAGCCTTACTTGTCCAACGGGCGCGACGACCAGAACATCTATTTGCGCGTCAGCTTCAACGGCAAGGAATTGAGCCATGACCCACGACCGCAAGAAGTGGTGCCTGTGGCGCAGGCCGTGGCGGGTGGACGCTTCCCGCTGGAGATCCAGCCGAAAGTGCCCGCTGGCGGTTACAAGCCGGGCCATTACTACGGCAATGTCCAGTTGATATTCACCGCTGCCGCGCCTTGACGTGAGGCAGACTGACGGAGTTCATATGAACGTCTCGCGTTCTTTCGTTTCACGCCCTTTTTGTTGGTTGGCGGGCGCTTTGCTTGCTTGTGCAGCAGCAAGCCCGGTCGAGGCTCAGGTGGCTACGATCACCGCGTTATTCAAGCCGGACTCGGCGCGTCCGCACCTCAACAAGTTCACCAATACCACGCCGCCCAGCGGCTATTGCGCGAATTACCCGCAGCAATGTGAGGCGAATCAGTTTTTCAGCCTGCAGGTGCCGATTCAATTCAATTCCCGTGCGCCGATCCCGGCCAACCATTCTTCCCCCAGGCAAGGGGCAATGTTGAAAGTCCCGGCGCAATGGCGCGAACTGACGGTGCATCACGAAACCACCGGTGACCCTCAGAAGGTCAGGGTGCGTATCGCCGGCATTGGCTCGAAGGCCGTGACGGATGATGTGAAGGAACTGGTGGGGGGCGCCGATGACTACCAGATTGCGCACAATCGATTGTGGGGGGCGAGTTGGGTATACGCACCTTCACCTTGCCAGACCAGCGGGAATGGCTATTACGGTACGTACTTCTACTTGTTTTTCTGGAAAACGCCCATTGTGGGTGCATGTGCAAAACAGGCCAAATTCGACGTCCCCTGGCTGCGTTTCGATTACCTGGATTTCGGCTACGAACTGGAGACCCCCAATCCCCTGGGCATGGCTTCAGGGCAATATACCGGTTCGCTCACCTATAGCGTCGGACCCAATGGCGATTTCGATTTCGGCGATGTCCTGTTGCCGACCGATTCGGCATTGACCCTGGACTTCAACCTCGATGTGCAACACACCCTCAAGGTCGACATTCCCCCCGGTGGCGAAAAACTCCAGCTGGTCCCGGCGGGCGGCTGGCAAAGCTGGTTGCACGCGGGACGCAAACCGGTGCGATTGTTCCGTGACCAGACTTTCCATATTTCAGCGTCGTCGCGTTTCAAAATGTATTTCGAGTGTGAGCGATGGAGTACTTATGATTGCGTGATCAAGGATGCAATCGGCAGGCGACCGGTCGAACTGCGGGTCGGCGTGAGCCTGCCCAATGGTTTGACGGATTTGTCCGGTCAACCGGTCAAGCATCAGCGACTCAAGTGGGGACCCGAAGGCGCGCAAATATTCCAACCCGGTTTCTATGTGGACAGGGCACCCGGCGTTCTGCACTTCGAGGTGCCGGAGTATGAGGTGGAGTGGATGCTGCAACAGCCCAACATCGCGAGCCCGTACACCGGTCGTGTCACGGTGATCTGGGATTCGGAAGTCTGACGGGCTGAATATCAATGGCAAGCAGGCGGCCTGACGCTGTTGCCAGTCGTCAGGCTGCCCGCGGGTCATGTCGGGATGGTCATTGTCCGGCTTTACGCAGGGCCGCTCGGGTCAAGCGCCTGGCCAACTCTTTCTCGCTGTCACCGAGGTCGGTGAGCATCCTGTCGAATTGCGCTTCGCTGATGGGTTCATCGGCAAAGACCACGGTATCGGGCGCCGGCAGATCATTCATGAGTGTCCGGAGCCGGTTGCGCAGTTCGGCGCGCTGGATGTCCGAGGTCGACTCCACCCATTCAAGCTGGGTGGCGCGCAGCGTTTCGAGCGCTTCGTACTTCTTCAGGTACAGTTGTTTGTTGGATTCGATCTGTATCGGCCAAGTGTCCCGCAGATAGCTCTCCCAGAACTCCTGTTCGAGCATGGCGTTGACCAGACCGTCGCCTTCGCTGAGGGCCAGAACGGTGTCGTAGGCCTGATCGATCATCTCGTCAGTGACGCCGGACACCGGCCGATACAGCATGCCTTTGGATTGCCATGGCAGGTTCAACCGCGAGGCGAGGCCGGTCTGGTAGGCCAGATAGACTTCGACTTCGTCCGGGTTGCCGCCACGACTGGCGACATCGGCCCGGGCCACCTCGTTGACCAGTTCCAGGCGCGCGGCGCCTTTGGCCAGGGTCACCAGTTTTTGCTCAAGCTGCGCCGGGTCGGTGGAATACGAATAGGCCTCGGAGACGAGCACGCGAATGCCCATGTTGTTGAATAACTGCGCACCGGCATCGGCGCAATCGACAGGGGCGATGGCCATGGTGTAGAGCTGCTCGCGCAGCTGAGTGTCGATGTACACGGCATCGACCATGCGCGCCATGCGCTGTTTCAATTGCTGGCGAGCAGGGCCAACTGCGGCAAAGTCCGCAGAGCGTTCCTGTTTGAGCAAAGCCTCGATAAACGCATAGGACCGGGGGTCGTCGGACAGTTCCCGGAAAGAGGCGATCCGCTCTACCCCAAACCCGGGGACGTCGGCCCAGTCATCGGCAGTGGTGCTGTAGTCAGTCGGGTCAGAAATCACGAGAGGTTCGGGCGGCAATCCCACTGAGCGACGAGTCTCCTGGTATTGCAGTTGGTTCATCTCCGACAGATCACCGACGTTGAGTCGGGTGCGCGCAATGACCCAGGCTTCTGGCCTGCCGGGCACCACCTCAGGAATGACGCTGAGGGGATTGTCCCGCAGGTCCAGGAGAAACCCCCTTGGTCGGGTTTTGGCCAGGGTGCCGGCGGGCCAGGTGGTCAGGCCGGTGTTTTTCAAGGCCACAAGTTTGAGCCTGGGCATGCGACCAATGTCCGGCACTCTCCCCAGGGGGTTGCCGTCGAGCTTGAGTATTTCCAGGTAGGTCAGTTGCTTGAGCCGTAGGACTGCGTCGGCATCGAGCACAATGGCATTGTCGCTCAACTGCAGGCGTTCCAGCCGATGCATGGCCCCGATCCTGTCGGGCAGCGTCTTGAGCTCGCAACGTCTGGCGCTGAGTTGGCGCAGATTGGGGAAGTCTTGCAGCAAGCCATCCGGCGTTGCCATAAAACGCGTGTTGTCGAGCTTCAGCACCGTGACTTTATCCAGAAATTTTTTCAGCTCCGGTCGTTTCGGCCATGAAGCTTCCAGGTCCACGGGCGAAAGCTCCCGTGATAGATCCAGCGCATAGCCATCCGGATTGGCACGGTTGCCGAGTTCACTGTTTTTTCGCTCGAAACACTTGAGCAGGCTCTCGGCAATGTGCAGGCGCGTGCCGCGTAGCGGCATCGGATTATCGGCATCCAGCCCGGCGAATTGGTGCTCCCAGAGCTCGACAGTTTTGCGTAGTTCGTCGAGATCCTTTTCCTGTTCCTCCAAAAGCTTCATCGGTTCGCCCTTTTCGATCAGGGCCTGGGCAAAGATGTCGACCTCGTTGTCGCTGAAGTGTGGATGCAGGTCGTGAATCCGCTCGTGCAACGTTTCACCGGACCTGCTGGTACCGGCACCACGTACCAACAGCACGGTCTCGTGCTCGGCCACAGTACGAATCGGTGGCGTGGCCAGAACCGTCCGGCGCTCGCTCGGTGTTTCGATCTTTGCGATGATCCACTGCTTGAAGAACTCGGTATCGCCCGGTCGATATCCCACCGCTCTCATCCCATCCCTGCCCATGGCCTGGAACAGGGCTGGAAGAAAATCATCGGCCGCATGGATCTGCTGATCTTCGGCGTCACGCACTTCATACTTTCCGGATTCGTCGCGGATCATCAATCGCACCCGGGTTGCATCTTCCGGCCCGGCGCTGCATCGCAGTTCGCCGTCGATGGCGCCCTGGCGGATCTCGATACGCAGGTTGCCGAAGGTATCGGTTTGCATCCGCAAGGTGCCCAGCACCAGGCGTTCGGTATTGCCGCTGACCAACGCGTCGTCGTACAGGCCGTGGGCGGCGCGGACCGCCTGGGTCTCGAACTGAAGCTCCCGGGCCTGGCTTCTCAGACGCAAGGGCAGGCGCTTGTGCCGGGTCATCTGCTGGCGTTCCGACGGGGTGGCGCCAGCGAAGATTTTTTCCGCGACGGTTTCAGGCAGTTCCGGAAAATCGCTGAAAAGTGCGGCCATTTCGGAGGACAACGCAGGAGGCGGATTCACCGGTGCCCCCAGACGTTGCAAGGTGTCGGTCAGCAAGGGCGGTGGAGGGGCGTGCTCGATGTGCATCCTGCGCAGCGCGGCCTCTTCAGTACCGCTGATCTGACGGATCTGCTCCAGTTGCGTGTCGCTGAAGGCATCGGTCGTATGGCCCAGGCGGCGCATCAGTGTCGTGCCTTCCCAGCTCCGCGGATTCTCCGTTTCGCAGACCCAGGCACCCTGGCCGTTGTGTCGCAGAGTCGGTGCATAGGCGTCGAACCGCTGCGGATGGCGGATGCGCTGTTGCCCGCTGACCGGGTCGTCCAGCACCTCGAAGTGTTGATTGTTCAGGCGCAAAATTCGCCGGCCGTGATGCAGGTGAATACCCTGTCCATCAGGCTGTGCATCCGCCGGCAAAACCACGTCGGCTCGTTGATAAGGGCTGAGATCAGGGTTCCACAGGCGTGTCTCACCGTTTGCCAACTGCACCGGTTTCAGGCTTTCGAAAAACGGCGAGAGTTTCGCTCGCGCCACATTACCGATTGCGCCACCCGCCGCAAATGCGCCCAACTGGACGATGCTTTCCAGCACACCGATGGTTTGCTCACCGGCCTCTGCCAGGCGACCTTCGGCCAGGTCGACAATGCCCTCGACCACCTCATTGGTCAGTTGATACGCGGTGTACGCCAGCATCAACTCGCCCATGCCGGGCACCAGCGGCGTGACCACCAGCAGTGCGGCGTTGAGTATGTCCGAGAGCATTTTTTCCAGGTTATCCCACCAGGCCCAGCGGGCCATGCGGTCGGCGTACTCGGTGGAAATCGCGATGTCCCGTGCGTCGTTGAACACCTTGTTGATTTTTTGCCGGTGGAAGTAACCCCACAGATCGCCTTTGAAAACGGTTTCCCGATCGATCCTGACGCTCGACAGGCCATATTGCAGGTTGGGGTTATCCACAGGGGTTTCACGCCAGCTCGGCAGGTTGGAGCCGGGCGCAACCGGTTGCCATTTGACCTTGCTCAGCCGGTCGTTCAGCCCGGCAAAGAAATGTCCGCGCTGCTGATGAGGCACGAACTGGCTGAAGAATTGTTGATAGCTCCCGGGGGCGCTGGCATCGCGCAACTGGCGCGTCAGTTCAGCCATGAATTCGAGCGACGACGGGTATTGTTTGAGTGGGTGTTGCGGGTCATGGGGGACATACGCGATGACGGGAACCGGGTTGGCCGCAGTGTTTGCTTCAGGGGTGATCAGAACGATGCCGGTCAGGCGAATGTCCATCATCGTCAGGTTGTAGCAGTCGACGGAGCGACCGCTCCAGCGCAGGTTCTTGCGGTCATCGAGCAGACCCTGCACCACGTCGAAGGCGTCCTGCTCGATGTCGTTTTTCATCAGTGCCATGTGCGCCGCGATGTTGAGCGCAGTCTTGTGGCTGAGGGTGACTCTGTGGCGCAGGACGTTGCTGGCCACGCGGTTGTGCGGCAGCAGGAATTCGTTCAGGTGCTTTTGATATTGCGCACCAATGTCCAGTTCACGGCACAACGATTTGAACTGCTCGATGCTCAGCTTGTGCTTGAGCTGGACCACGTCGAAATGCCCACGGGCGTTGGGGCGGGTGATGAACTCGGAGTCCTGGGTGAACGCCTCGTCACGGGAAAAATTATGCAGGGCGGCATCCAGCAGCGAGACGGTGCGGCTGGTGGTCCCGGCAGAAAAGTCATGCACCCACCATGACGTTTTTGCCGGTGCATACAACCGCAGCCAAGTCTCTTCGACGTCCTCTTCAACGCCGAAACGCTCCTTCAGTGCCTGTTGCAACAAGGGTTTGGCGAAGGCGTAAACGTCCTGCAGTTCGCTCAGGGCCCGGTCGACATCGTTTTGCGCATACCAGCCAAGCTTGATGCCATGTTTCAAGCGTTCCTGTAGCGCTTGTGCCGCGTTCGCCTGCCAATCGGGAATGCTTACCCGGTCAGCCTTCAGCGCAGTGATACGAGACAGTGGAGCTTCTGAGAGCCAGGAAGGGATGGCCTTTCTGACCAGGTCGAAATGAATGCTTTGATCCGCCAGGTCGTTGGCGAGTGAGTCTGAAAATCTATACGGGTGGGGCATTGCCTGATCGTCCGTTGATCATGGATGGAACGAACAGACTAGATAGGCGGCAGCCCCAAAAAAAGCGCAAAAACAGGTTGGAAACAACGTCTATTGCTCCTCGATCCCCGCAAAATCCAGGAGTTAAAAATATATGGTTACCGCCACGCGGGCGTATCTGTCGATCCATGCCTAGCGGCGGACGGTTGCCTCGGTGGCCGCGGTTGGTTGGCACATCGTGTGGGTACCCGGTTGCAGGTACGGCGTCAGAATCGGTGCCATGCCCTTGAGCACCTGCACCGGCAACGCCGAGGTGAAGGTAAAGCTTTCCGCCGAGCGGCCCGGCACGTACGCGGTCAGGGTGCCGAAGTGGGTATCGCCGATGTAGAACACGAACGTGGCCGTGCGGTTGAGCGATTTCGAACTCAGGATCCGCCCGCCAGAGCCAATGGCTTCGATACGGTTGTCACCGGTACCGGTCTTGCCGCCCATGGCCAGCGGAGTACCGTCGGGCAGCTTGAAGCTGCCGGCCACGCGTTTGGCCGTACCGGCATCCACCACTTGTGACAGGGCTTCGCGCATGGCCGTGGCGACCTCGGACGGCATCACCCGTTTGCCGACGTCCGGGTCGTTGATCAGTTGGGTTTCAAAGGGGGTGTGCGCGGCGAAATGCAGGCTGTCGATGCGCAGGGTCGGCATGCGCACGCCATCGTTGAGGATGGTGCCGATCAGTTCGGCCAGGGCGGCGGGACGGTCACCGGAGCTGCCGATGGCGGTGGCCAGCGACGGTACCAGGTGGTCGAACGGATAGCCGACTTTCTGCCAGCGCTGATGGATGTCGAGGAACGCTTCGATCTCCAGCATGGTGCGGATGCGACTGTCGCGGGCGCCCTTGTGCCGGCTTTTGAACAGCCAGCTGTAGACCTCCTGGCGCTCGAATTGACTGGCTTTGACGATGTCGCTCCACTTGGCGTCGGGGTGATTGAGCAGGTAGCCCATCAGCCACAGGTCCAAGGGGTGGACCTTGGCGATGAAGCCCTGGTCCGGCAAGTCGTAGGAGCCTGGACCGTAGGCCTCGTAGAGCCGCACAAGACGTTCGTCGGTGAGTTTCTCCGTGAGCGTGGCGCCCTTGAGGTGCGAGCGCACGAAGGCGTTGAAGCTTTCCTGGCTGGCCTGCGGCAGCAGGTAGCGGTGCACGGCGGCCATGCGGATCGGGGTCGGGCGCATGCTGTCGAGGAAGGTGTCGAGGCGGTCCTGGGTATCCTTGTTCTTGTACTTCTTCCAGAACTTGAGCAGGAACGAAGTGCCTTCGCGGTCGGCGAATTCGGCCAGGTACTCCTGACGCCGCGGGTCGCGGTCGTCCTTGAGCAGTTCGGCACTGCTGTTGGGGCCGGAGTAGATGGTGTAGCGCACCAGGTCTCGCATCAGGCGAATGAACGGCAGGTTGATCGATTCGCGCAGGGCATCGCGCAGGGGCGGTATCCGGCCGTTGTCTTCCTTGCGGAAGTTGTTGAACACGTGCAGGCCGCCACCGGTGAAGAACGCCTCGCCGGGGCTGGCGGAGTATTTACGGTCGAGGGCGGCGCCGAGCATTTTTTTCAGGTCGCGGTCCTTGTTCTCGATCAGGTAATCGACCGCCCAGCGGCTCAGGCGGTCCTGGTCCGGTACGTCGACTTTCTTCAGTTCCGCAACGGTCATGCCGACGTATTTGTCGTGCAGTTCGGCGATGATTTGCAGGTAGGTGGTCAGCACGCGCATTTTCGCGGTAGAGCCCAGTTCCAGTTTGCTGCCTTCGTTGATGTCGAATGGCTGGTCGGTGCTGTCGGTCTGTACCCGAACCCGCGAGCCGTCCGGGGTCAGTTCGAACAAGGTGAAGCTGTAGCGTACCTGGGTGGTGCTGGTGGGGGTCAGGAGGCGTTCGCCGATCAGGCCGATTTGCGTGGCAAACTCAGGGTCGGCCAGTTTTTTCAGGTACTCGGTGGCTTCGCTTTGCAACTCGCCTTGCAGGGTGCTGGTGGCGGAGAGGTCGAGGCGGTCGAGGTCATACAGCGGGCGATTGAGCATGCCGGCCAGACGGCTTCGCGCCACACTGATGCCCTTGTTGGTTTCAATCGGTTGAATGGTCGGCTGGGTGGCCCAGTCGCGGTAGGTCACTTTGCTGGCCAGGGCGGCGGCGGCGAACTCGGCGTCGATCACATGGTTTTGCGCCAGCAGGCGAATATGGCTGTCGGTGAGGTCGGCCAGTTCATCATGACCCTTGGTCAGGTAGTGCGACGGACGGCGCTGGGCAATCATCAACGACAGCATCTCGCGCAGGGCCAGGCCTTTTTCCGCCATGGTCTTTGGATCCGTCGCGGTGCTGGCCAGCGCTTCGTTGGCCTGATTGAAATCGGAGCCGTACCACACGCGCAATCCTTCAGCCATGCCGTGCACTTCACCGTGGCCCGGTACGGCCGACAGCGGCACGCTGTTGAGGTAGTCGCGAACCACGTTCTGCCGGGCTTCGAGGGTTTGTGGCCCGGCCTGATAGGCGCGTACGGTGGCGGAAATCATCTGGCGAATCTTTTCCGCGCCATTGACCGTCAAGCCATCGGGAGAATGCCGGTACTTCTCAAGTTGCGTGGCCAGGGTACTGCCACCGGCGGATTGGCCGGGCACGTGCAACATCTTGGCCAGTTGGGACCACGCCGCCATGCCGAACCTTGGCCAGTCCACCGCCGGGTTGGCCAGTGGTTGTCTGGGGTCGAGCAGGAAGCGGTTCTCGATGAACAGCAGGCTGTTGACCACCACCGGCGGGATCGAGGCAAAGGTCGAGTAAAGCTGCTGTGGATAGTTGTACTGGTACAGCGGCGCTGCACGGCAATCGGTGATCGACAGCCCGGCCTGGATTTTCTCGGCATAAGGCACGAACAGGCCCTTGTCGCTGTACTTCAACAACGCCGGGGAAAAGCGGGTTTGCGCCTCGACGACGAAATCGCGCTTGATCAGGCGCGGCAGGAATTCATCCAGAGAGCTGTAGCCCAGGCGCCGATCGAACGGGCCTTCCCCCGGATAGCGAATCGCATCGCTGGGGCCGGGTTTGAGCTCATAGCTCAAGGAGGCGGCGTATTTGCTGACTTCCCGGGCCTGGAACTTCGATGTACGCATCTCCCTTGCAGCCGCCAGCCCCACGACAACCGCGATGATCAACAGCAATAGCCAGAACGCTCCCCATCCGTGCCTGGAACGACGGGGTTTTTCAGGTATAGGCGCTTCATCCTCACATTCATTCGGAACCACGGTTTTACTCGAATCGGTTTGCCACAAAGCGCCCATAGTCGACTGATCCATTCACGCAGATTGATCGGACTTGAATGAAGCTTAGACGGTGGTTGGCGGGGGGGAAGAAAATGTGAAGGGCAAAACGTCGGGTAATGGCTAATTCTGTTCAGTTAAGGAAATTGTAGGAGCGAGCTTGCTCCGGGCGGCGTTCCGACGATGGACTTAAGAGCACCGCGTTTAGCCAGTAAATACGCGTAATCGTTAACGACCATCGCGAGCAGGCTCGCTCCTGCAGAGGACCACATTCGTTTAAGTGAACAGCATTAGGGTAATGGCCTCTTTTATGTGGCGAGCTTGCTCCCGCTGGACTGCGAAGCGGTCCCCATACCAGCAACTCTGATCTGTCTGGAAGATCTGGTTTTTTGGTTTTGCATCTGCTGCGCCAGTAGGCAGGAAGGCTGAAACACTTGAACTAGAGCTTTATAGGCTTTGGCTGGGGGCATGACGACGCACCAAGGCTGTGCAATACTCCGCGCCCTTTAAATGGCGAAAATTCCTACATAATCTAGGTGATGCCCCTCCGTAAGTCGGGTTTTTGCCGGGATTTATGGCTGAATTTTGTGATTTATAGAGTGAATATCTCTGTCGCCAGCTTTTTATACTGCACGACCCGCTGATCTTGCAGGTTTTGTCCTGCAGGACGGTTCTGCTTACAAAGCAGGCCCGGTTACACGAAGCCATCGGCCTATCGGTCGGTGGCTTCAATGCTCGGTGGTCATATCCAACAACAAGATGAGGTGCCCCTTATGCCCGTAGGCAATCACCAGCCCAACGGCGAGACCGCTCAGGGCGGTCCGCTTAAACGCGAACTTGGCGAACGGCATATTCGCCTGATGGCACTCGGTGCCTGTATCGGCGTCGGCCTGTTCCTGGGCTCGGCCAAGGCCATCGAAATGGCCGGTCCTGCCATCATGCTGTCTTACATCATTGGCGGTCTGGCGATCCTGGTGATCATGCGCGCCCTCGGCGAGATGGCCGTGCACAACCCGGTCGCCGGCTCGTTCAGCCGTTACGCCCAAGACTACCTTGGCCCGTTGGCGGGCTTCCTGACCGGCTGGAACTACTGGTTCCTGTGGCTGGTGACCTGCGTCGCGGAAATCACTGCCGTGGCGGTGTACATGGGTATCTGGTTCCCCGACGTGCCACGCTGGATCTGGGCGCTCGCTGCGCTGATCAGCATGGGCTCGATCAACCTGATCGCGGTCAAGGCCTTCGGTGAGTTCGAGTTCTGGTTTGCCCTGATCAAGATCGTCACCATCATTGCAATGGTGTTCGGCGGCATCGGCATCATCGCCTTCGGTTTCGGCAACGACGGCGTGGCCCTGGGGATTTCCAACCTGTGGACCCACGGCGGCTTCATGCCCAACGGTGTGCAAGGCGTGTTGATGTCGCTGCAAATGGTGATGTTCGCCTACCTGGGCGTGGAGATGATCGGCCTGACCGCCGGTGAGGCGAAGAACCCGCAAAAGACCATCCCCGACGCCATCGGCTCGGTGTTCTGGCGGATTCTGCTGTTCTACGTCGGCGCGTTGTTCGTGATCCTGTCGATCTACCCGTGGAACGAAATCGGTACTCAGGGCAGTCCGTTCGTGATGACTTTCGAGCGCCTGGGCATCAAGACCGCGGCGGGTATCATCAACTTCGTGGTGATCACCGCGGCGTTGTCGTCCTGCAACGGCGGCATCTTCAGTACCGGGCGCATGCTCTACAGCCTGGCGCAGAACGGCCAGGCCCCGGCGGGTTTCGCCAAAACGTCGAACAACGGCGTGCCGCGCCGTGCGTTGCTGCTGTCGATTGGCGCGTTGCTGCTGGGCGTACTGCTCAACTATCTGGTGCCGGAAAAGGTGTTTGTCTGGGTGACGGCGATTGCCACCTTCGGCGCGATCTGGACCTGGGCGATGATCCTGCTGGCCCAGTTGAAATTCCGCAAAGGCCTGAGCGCCAGCGAAGCGGCCGGCCTGAAATACCGCATGTGGCTGTACCCGGTCAGTTCGTACCTGGCGCTGGCGTTCCTGGTGCTGGTGGTCGGCCTGATGGCGTACTTCCCGGACACCCGCGTGGCGCTGTATGTGGGCCCTGCGTTCCTGGTGCTGCTGACGGTGCTGTTCTACGTGTTCAAGCTGCAACCGACCAATGTTTCGCAGGGGGCGGTGCGTTCGGCTTCGTAAGCTGTAATGCCTGAAAACCGTAGGAGCGGGCTTGCTCGCGATGGACTCAAGGTCAACACACTCGTCCAGACTGCAAGCGTTATCGTTGACTTCCATCGCGAGCAAGCTCGCGCCTACAGGATTGCGGTTGATCCCTGGGCTGCTTGAGCAGTCCGGTTCAACCGCTTGTTGAACTCAAGCCACGCCCCCAGCAACGCCATCAACCCGGCACCCACCAGCGCCGTGAAGATCTGCATGGCAACAGCGTCGTCGGTCAACGCATTGACCATGTCCGCCAAGGGCGCCAACAGCACGCCCAGACAGAAAATCTCCAGTGAGAATCGGCCCATGCGGCAACTTTGCTGCGCGAGCCAGTTTTGCGTCCATCCGCTGTCGGGAATCAGTTTCGCCGTGACATAGGCCAGTGCGAGGAAGTGCAGCAGGCGCACGGGGGACAGGTCGGTCTTACTGATCGGGTACAGGAAGTCTCGCAGGCTCGCCGGCACCATGGCATCGTGTATGTCCGGCCAACGCCACAGCACGGTCAGCACCGCCGCGACCACGACATACAGCGCCGCACCGACAAACAACGGCTGGCGAATCAATGGGCGGATCTCGGGCAAGCGCGGGCGCTGGCTGTGGATCGCAGCGGCACCGCCGAGCACAAACAGCAACTGCCAGGCGACCGGGTTGAAATACCACACGCCGTCCTTGATGGCCGCCAGGTTCCAGCCGGCCAGCGGCACCATCAGATACAGCGCCAATGACATCGCGACCACCACCCAGGCCTTGCGCACCAGCAGCGGCAGCACCAGGGGCAAGCCCGCCAACAGCACGATGTACAGCGGCAACGGGTCCATCAGGTTCGGCTTGAAGCGCAACAGCAGCTCATCGATCAGGGCCTGCTGAGGATTGCTGATGAAGTGATGCATGCCCATTTCTTCCACCAGGTCCCGTGTTTCCACGTGGCTGTTGGCGAAAAACACAATGCCCATCAGCATCGCCAACAGGAAGATGTGCACCACGTAGAGCACCCACGCCCGGCGCAGGATTTTCACGCAGGCGATCAGAAAGCCTTCGCGCGCCAGGACTTTGCCGTACGCCAGGACGGACGCGAAACCTGCCAGAAACACGAAAACCTCGGCCGCATCGCTGAAACCGAAGTTACGCAGGGTGATTTGCCCCAAGGGGTTGTGGGGCACGTGATCCCAAAAGATGAAGATCAGTGCCAGACCACGGAAAAAGTCGATCCGGTGATCGCGCGCTAAGGTCATGACAGCAGGCTCGTAACAACGGGTGAAAATGGGATTGGCCACGGGCGCAAAGGCCACGCGCCCGATCGGCGGCGCGCAGGGTGGACTGATTCGCGGGCAATTGCAAAGTCGGGATATTACCGGATGTCTCGGGCGTTGCTTCAAGGCTCAACCGCTGGTCTGAAAGGTCGGTCACCCTGCGATTTCTGACAGTAGACAGGCTCCAATATTAATGAGTGCGTCGTTCTTGAAACGGGAGCCTCCCATGAGACTGTTGTGGAAAGGGCTGTCCAGTTACACGGTGATCGGGGTCGCCAACACCCTGATTCACTGGCAGATCTTTTTCCTGCTCAGCGTGGCGGCCGGCTTCAGCCAAGCGGTCAGCAACCTGGCGGCCTTCTGCGTGGCTGCGTCGTTTTCCTTCTACATGAATGCGCAATTCACCTTCGCCGCCAGTGCCACGGTCGCAGGTTACCTGCTGTTCCTTTTGGGCATGGGGGCATTGAGCCTGGGGATCGGCCATCTGGGCGACATCTGGCGATTGCACGGTTTGCTCACGGTGGCCGTGTTTTCGGCGTTGAGCCTGGTGTTCGGCTTCCTGTATTCCAAATACGTGGTGTTCCGCGAGCGTGATCAATGAAAATCTCGCTCATTGTCCCGGTGTTCAACGAAGAGCAGTCCATCAACCTGTTTTATCAGGCGGTGCGACGGGAGTTGAGGCTGGGCGACACCGAAGTCGAGATCGTGTTCATCAACGACGGCAGCTCCGACCGCACGGCCGAACAGGCTACGGCACTGACCCAGACGGACGATCAGGTCATGCTGATCAATTTTTCGCGCAACTTCGGCAAGGAACCGGCACTGTTTGCCGGCCTGGAGCATGCCAGCGGCGATGCCGTGATACCGATGGATGTCGACCTGCAGGACCCGATCAACGTCATTCCGTTGTTGATCGAGCAATGGCAAAAGGGTGCCGACGTGGTCCTCGCCAAGCGCCGCAGCCGGGCCGCCGACGGCTACCTCAGGCGCCACAGCGCGTCGATTTTCTACCATGTGCTCAATCGCATCGCCTACACCCGCATCGAGGAAAACGTCGGGGACTTCCGGCTGATGGATCGCAAGGTGGTCGATGTGATCCGGTCCCTGCCCGAGCACCAGTTGTTCATGAAAGGCGTGCTGTCGTGGGCCGGGTTCAACACCGTGGTGGTGGAGTTCGAGCGGCCAGGAAGGGTGGCGGGGAGCAGCAAGTTCAATGGCTGGAAGCTGTGGAACCTGGCCCTGGAAGGCGTGACCTCGTTCAGCACCGTGCCGCTGCGCTTGTGGACTTACGTCGGTGGCGGCATTTCGATTTTCGCGGTGCTTTACGCGGTGTACATGGTGCTGGACAAGATTTTCTTCGGTAACAGCGTTCCCGGATACCCGTCACTGATGACCGCGATCCTGTTTCTCGGCGGCGTGCAACTGATCGGCATCGGCATCCTCGGCGAATACATCGGACGCATCTACATCGAGGCCAAGCACCGGCCGCGTTATGTGATCAAGGACATCGTCGGCGGTAAAGACCGGGGCGGACGCTAGCATGGGCCGGTTTGGCGATTTCTTCGTTCGCGAGCTCAGTCGGCATCAGGTCTGGCGGTTTTTTCTGTTTGCGACCTTCTTGTATGTCCTGCCGTTGATCCTCGCCGATTATCCCTACATCGATGATAACTGGCGCTCGCTGGCGGCGGGCATGGCCTGGGCCGAACAGGGCCGACTCTTTGCCCAGTTGTTCTACAACGCGCTGACCTTCAGCCATGCCGCGCCGAACATCTTTCCCTTGCCCTTGCTGATCGCCACGCTGGCCATGGCGTCGGCACTGAGCAGTCTGACGTTCCACTATTTCCGCCAGCCCACCATTGCTTGCTGCCTGGTGCTGTTACCGCTCTGGTACAACCCGTTCTTCCTGCAAAATCTGTCCTATCAATACGACGGTCCCACCACGACGCTGAGCCTGGTGGCGGTGATCTACGCCATCACCTTTCGTCACCCGTGGCGCAGCGTACAATGGCTGGTGCCTTCGTTCCTGATTGCACTGGCGCTGGGGTTGTATCAGGTCAGCCTGAATGTGTTCCTGGGCCTGTGTTGCCTGGAGTTGCTCAGGGCCGCCAACGATAAGACGGCCCCGGTGCCATGGCGCGACCTGCTGGGCTGGAAAACCGCCCAGGTCATCCTCGGCTTGTTGATCTACAGCGTCAGTGCCGGTCCGTACATGGACTCCAGTCGCACATTGCTGCTCGATTGGACAGCGCATCCCTTATTGCAGATCCAGATCAACATTGGCCGGGTCCTGGAAAAAGTCGTGCTGCTGTTCCATGGCGGATGGCTCTGGGTGTTCGGCGGGTTGCTGTTGATTGCAATGGCCGGGGTGGTGCGGTTGGGATTGAACGTAGCGGCGCGTCAGGACGGCGGGCCGAAGAAGCTGTTGATCGGCCTGATGTGTTTGCTGACCGTGCCGGTGGTGACGCTGCTGGTGTCCGGTGTCGCGCTGATTTTCCGCGATTTCAACGAGGGCGCGCGCACCTTGATGGGTTTCGCCGTGCTGCTGGTGTTGCTGTGCTATTTGAGTCATCTGGCGCTGGCGTCGATCCATGAACGACTGCCACTGCTGTTGATCATTCCACTGCTGGCCATGTTGTCGTTGTCGTTCGCCTATGGCCGGGTGCTGACCGTGCAGAAAACCTTCGCGTCCACGGCGCTGGCCAGCCTTGATTACGACATCGCCAGCCGTCAGGCACTGCGCGAGGCCAGGCGGATCTACATGTCGGTGAGTTATTCCGACTACTGGTTGCTGGCGGCGGCAGGCTCGTTCAAGCAGCTGCCGGTGCTGCACTACCTGCTCAATACCGACTTTTACATGCTGGCCGAGAATCTGCCGAAAGCGGGGATCACCAACGTGGTGGCGGAGCGGGAGCGGCGCAATGCGACGCGGGTGGGTTATCAGGGCTATGCGCCGCTGGTGGACAGCCAGTTCTACCGGATTTACCTGATCGGTGATTACGGTTTCATCGTGATGAAGGAGCCGACCCCGAGTAAAACATTGCGTTGGTGACGCGCGATTTCGATCGGGGTGGCGAGGTCATGCAGCCGCTATGTCTTGGGGTTCGAAACTGTCGGCCCGGGCCATTTGCCACATCCGCGAATAGAACTCGCCGTTCACTTCACCGGTCAGCAACTCGCCCGGTTTGAGGAACACATGCAGTTGTGAGAACAGCTTGATCTCGGTCGCCGACATGCGTCGCACCAGGTGCTTGGCCGACAGCTGCGACGGATGATCGAGGCCGGCGGCAGCGAGCATTTCCGCCAGAGCCTTGAGGGTGTTGCGGTGGAAGTTGAACACGCGCTGGGCCTTGTCCGGCACCACCAGCGCGCGCTGGCGCAGGGTGTCCTGAGTGGCGACGCCGGTCGGGCATTTGTTGGTGTGGCAGCTCTGAGACTGGATGCAGCCAATGGCGAACATGAAGCCGCGCGCCGAGTTGGCCCAGTCGGCACCGATGGCCAGCACGCTGGCGATGTCGAAGGCGCTGACGATCTTGCCGCTGGCGCCGAGTTTGATCTTGTCCCGCAGGTTCAGCCCCACCAGGGTGTTGTGCACGAACAACAGGCCTTCGCGCATCGGCACACCGATGTGGTCGGTGAACTCCACAGGCGCCGCGCCGGTGCCGCCTTCCTTGCCGTCGACGACGATGAAGTCCGGGAGGATGCCTGTTTCCAGCATGGCCTTGGCGATGCCCATGAACTCCCACGGATGGCCGAGGCAGAACTTGAAGCCCACCGGTTTGCCGCCGGACAACTCACGCAGTTGCGCGATGAAATGCATCATTTCGATCGGCGTGGAAAACGCAGTGTGGCGCGACGGTGACACGCAGTCCTCGCCCATCAGGATGCCGCGGGTCTCGGCGATTTCCCGTGTGACCTTGTGCTTGGGCAGGATACCGCCGTGGCCGGGCTTGGCGCCCTGGCTCATCTTGATTTCGATCATCCGCACCTGCGGCGTCCGGGCTTGAGCCGCGAAGCGTTCCGGGTCGAAGTGGCCGTCGCTGGTGCGGCAGCCGAAGTAGCCGCTGCCCAGCTCCCAGGTCAGGTCGCCACCGTTTTCCCGGTGATAGGGGCTGATGCTGCCTTCGCCGGTGTCATGGGCGAAGTTACCGAGCCTTGCGCCCTGGTTCAAGGCGCGGATGGCGTTGGCGCTGAGGGAGCCGAAACTCATGGCCGAGATATTGAACACCGACGCCGAATAGGGCTGGGTGCACTGCGGGCCGCCGACGGTGACGCGAAAACTGCTCGGGTCGCTCAAGGGCGCCGGGCGCATGGAGTGGCCGATGAATTCGAAGCCTGATTGATACACATCGATCAGCGTGCCGAAGGGTTTGTCGGCGGTTTCATTCTTGGCCCGGGAATAGACCAGCGAGCGCTGGGCCCGGGAGAAGGGCAGGGCGTCGCTGTCGGATTCGAGCAGGTACTGGCGGATTTCCGGGCGGATGCCTTCGACCAGATAGCGGATGTTGCCGAGGATCGGGTAATTTCGGCGCACAGCGTGCGGGCTTTGCAGCAGATCGAACAGGCCGATCAGGCTGAGGACAGCGGTGACGGCGGTGATCGGCCAGAGCCAGTCGTATTCAAGAAAAGGCAGGCTGGCGAGGGTGAAGATCACGCAGACGGCAAAGAAGGCGTAACGGCTCAGGAGTGACAGGCTCATACGGTTTCCTTGGGTTCGGACTCAATATTGTGGCTAAAACACAAAACACTGTAGGAGCGAGCCTGCTCGCGAAGGCGGCGGTGCAGTCGACATCGATGTTGGCTGACATACCGCTATCGCGAGCAGGCTCGCTCCTACAGAAAAGCTGTCAGGCATTTTGTGCCTGCAGAAAAATCGAAAACAGCTCGGACTGGGATTTGATCCCCAGCTTGCTGTACATGTGTTTCTTGTGAACTTTCACGGTTTCGACCGAGATTTCCAGCTTACGGGCGATTTCTTTACTGGAGCAACCGCTGAGCATCAAACGCCCGACATCCAGCTCCCGGGCCGTCAACTGCGCGCCTTTGAGCTGCTGCACCGAGGCTTCCAGCTGAACCCGCCAGTCGGCTTGCGGCGGGGTGGGGGCCAGAGCCACGACTTCGTTGATTTCATAGGGTAGACGCTGGCGCAACAGGCCGAGTACCCACGGTTGGATCAGCGACAACAAGGCGATCTGCTGGCCGCTGAAGCGTTGCTTGCTGCCCAGGGACAGGCACAACGTGCGGTCGCCTTCGAGCTGACAATTGAACTGGATTTCATCGGCCACCACATTCAGACGAAAGTAGCGCTGGTAATACTCGGTCAGCTCGAAGTGCTCCGGGGCCACTTCCGACAGGCGATACAGCCCGGTGCGCGACTGTTCGCGGCAGGCGATGTAGAAGGGATCGAGCAGGTACAGGCCGCGCAGGTAATCCTGGAACAACTGGTCGGGGCTGCCGTCTTCGCCGGGGCATTCGGCGAACACCTGCGGGCGCTGATCGGCGCTGAAAAGCAGCGCCACCCAGCTGTCGAAAGGCACGTACTGGTCCAGCAACCGGACAAGCTGAGTCCAGAAATTGGGCTTGTCCAGGGCGTCGATCAGTTGCCCCACCGAACGGTGCCAGGCGATGTCGTCCAGCGAGAGTGTCATGCATCTACCCCTATCGTGTTACCCCGGCGGCGTAATTCCCCGCCCGGTTGCTTGCTGCGCATACTGGCGCACAGACACCGACCGGGCAATCTTTCTGCCGCCCGGCCCATGACAAGGAATACCCATGAAGGTCGAACTCGCCCAATTGGCAGGCCGTGACAACGACACGGCCTACAACCTCGAACGCACCCTGGCGGCGATGGCTGCGTGCGCAGCCGACACGCAGCTGATCCTGTTCCCCGAAGGCCACTTGATGGGCTTCCCTTCGGCGCAGTCCGTGGCGGATGTGGCCGAGGCGCTGGATGGCCCGTCCGTCAGTGCGGTGATCGCCGCCGCACGCCAGCGCAATATCGCCGTGGCCATCGGCATGGCCGAGAACGACAACGGCCGTTTCTACAACACCACGCTGCTGATCACCCCTGAAGGCATCGCGCTGAAGTACCGCAAGACGCACTTGTGGGCCTCGGATCGCGGTGTCTACGAGGCGGGCGATCGCTACGCCACCTGCCTGTGGAACGGCGTACGCGTGGGCCTGCTGATTTGCTACGACATCGAATTCCCCGAAAGCGCCCGCGCCCTGGCGCAACTGGGGGCCGAACTGTTGATTGTCACCAACGGCAACATGGACCCGTACGGCCCGACCCACCGCACCGCGATCATGGCCCGCGCCCAGGAAAACCAGGCGTTTGCGCTGATGGTCAACCGGGTGGAAGCGGGTGACGGTGGTTTGCTGTTTGCCGGCGGCAGCGCATTGGTCGATCCGCTGGGCACCCTGTTGTTCGAAGCCGGACGCGAGGAAGGGCAGTTTGCGCTCGAACTGGACCTGAACCAGTTGACGGCGGCGCGCCAGGATTATCGCTATCTGGATGATCAGCGGCTGAAGTTGCCGGGGGAGGTGATTGAACAGGCTTCTGGATTGCGGGAGTTGCTGATTCCTGCGCGTTGATCCGGGTTCTGTGCTGGCGGGCTGACGCCTTCGCGAGCAGGCTCGCTCCCACAGGGGGCTCCAGTGGATTCAGATTTTGTGATCGACACAAATCCTGTGGGAGCGAGCCTGCTCGCGATGAGGCCCTCCCGGACGACACACCTGCCTGACCAAAGAACAACAACGAAACACCTGTAACTTGCGCCGAACTCGGCTCTGCCATAAATCCAATAAAATCCGGAGTAGTCGCTCATGGCTCGTTTGCAACGCACCCTGTCACTGGGGTCGGTGGTGCTGTTTGGCATCGCCTACATGACGCCGATCATTGTGCTCGGCACCTTTGGCATCCTTGCTCAATCCACCGCCGGCATGGTGCCGGCCGCGTACCTCGCGGCGCTGGTGGCGATGTTCTTCACCGCCATGAGCTACGGGCGCATGGCCTCGGCGTTCCCGGTGGCCGGCTCGGCCTACAGCTATGTGCGCAAGGCCATCAGCCCGAAACTCGGGTTCATCGCCGGTTGGGCGGTGCTGCTCGATTACCTGTTCCTGCCGATGGCGATCTGGCTGATCGGCGCGGCCTACCTCAACTCCGCTTTCCCGGCGGTGCCGCAGTGGGTTTGGGTACTGGCGTTCATCGGCATCACCAGCGCGATCAACATCGTCGGCCTGAAACTGGCCAACGGCATCAACGCCTTGTTGATGCTGGTGCAGTTCCTGGTGCTGATCGCCTTCGTCGCGTTGTGCGTGCATTACGTCGGCGGTGATGGGAGCACGCCGTTGTGGTCGATCAAGCCGTTCTTCAATGGCGACATGCAAATGCCGCTGATCATGAGCGGCGCGGCCATCGCCTGTTACTCGTTCCTGGGCTTCGACGCCGTCAGTACCCTGACCGAAGAAACCCGCGATCCACGCCGCACCATCCCGCGGGCGATCATGCTGATCACTCTGATCGGCGGGCTTGTTTTCGTCGGCGTATCGTACTTCGTACAGATTGCTCATCCGTCGTTCCAGTTCGCCAGCGTCGACTCGGCGGCCTATGAAATTGCCCGCAACATCGGTGGCGACCTGTTCGTCTCGATCTTCCTGATCGGCCTGATCGTCGGCCAGTTCGCCTCGGGCCTGTCAGCCCAGGCCAGCGGGTCGCGACTGCTGTACGCCATGGGCCGCGACGGCGTACTGCCGAAGTCGTTTTTCGGCACCTTGCACGAACGCTTCGGCACGCCGATCAACAGCATCCTGCTGTGCGCGGTGGTGGCTTTGCTGGCACTGAAACTGGACGTCACCACCTCGACCTCGTTCATCAACTTCGGCGCATTCCTGGCCTTTAGCCTGGTCAACCTGTCGGTGATCTTCCATTACTGGATCGGTGGCGAAAACAAAGGTCTGCGCGAATTCGTGCTGTTCCTGCTGTTCCCGTTCATCGGCCTGGCGGCGGATTTGTGGCTGATGGTCAGCCTCGATCACCTGGCGGTTTATCTGGGGTTGAGCTGGCTGGCGATCGGCGTGGTGTACCTGGCGGTGTTGACCGGCGGGTTCCGTCGGCAGCCGCCGGAAATGGATTTCCAGGAAGCGCTCTGAGGCGCCGTCAGGCGGCCGGTCGGGTCTGGCGTAGCGGCAGTTGTACGCGAAACGTCGTACCGGCCCCCAGTTCGCTGCTCACCGAAATATCGCCACCGTGTTTTTTCACAATGCCATAGGACAGGGACAGGCCCAGCCCTGTCCCTTGGCCCACCGGTTTTGTGGTGAAAAACGGATCGAAGATTTTTTGCAGGGTGTCGGGCGCGATACCTGATCCTGTATCGGCGATTTCGATCCACGCCGTCTCGCCTTGCGTCCCGGTACGAAGGGTGATGGTGCCGCGTTCGGGGCCCATGGCCTGCGCGGCGTTTACCACGAGGTTCATGATGACCTGGTTGATTTGCGACGGCAGGCACTCGATTTCCGGCAGCACCTGATAGTCCTTGACCACATCGGCCTTGTACTTGAGTTCGCTGGCGACGATGTTCAGTGTCGACTCGATGCCCTGTTGCAGATTGGCCCATTGCCATTCCTGACTGTTGTCGACCCGGGAGAAATCTTTCAGGTCCCTGACGATCTGCCCGACCCGGCTGATTCCTTCCTTCGATTCCTTGATCAACAGCGGCACGTCCTCGCGCAGATACTCAAGTTCGATCTGCTCGCGCATGTGCTCCAGTTGCAGAGCGGTCGGGCTGCCCGCCAGAACCTGTTCAGCGCTGTGGTAGGCGTCGAGCATGGTCAGCAATTGCTGAAAGTAACCGTCCAGGGTGCCAAGGTTGGAGGAGATGAACCCGATCGGATTGTTGATCTCATGCGCGACACCGGCCGCCAGTTGGCCCAGCGAAGCGAGCTTTTCCGATTGCACCAACTGGCCTTCCAGTTGCTTGCGCTCGTCGATTTCCCGCTGCAAGGCCTCACTGGCCTGCTTGAACTGGGCGGTGCGCTGATCCACCAGATGTTCCAGGTGATGCATCTGCAGCGAGGCCCGTTCGGTCATTTCCCATTTGGTCAGCAAGGTGTTGGCCATCTGCTGGACTTCGATGTTGTCGAACGGTTTCTTCAGGATCAGCAGCCGGTCATGGGCATTCAGGCGATTGAGCAGATCGTCCCAGGAATAATCGGAGTAGGCGGTACAGACCACTACCTGCAGTTGCGGATCCTGCTGCCACAGGTGTTCGATGGTTTTTGCCCCGTCCCAGCCGTCGGGCATACGCATGTCGACAAACGCCAGCGCGTAGGGGCGTTGTTCCTGCAGCGCGCGGTTGAGTTTGCCCAGGCCTTCTTCGCCACCATAGGCCGAATCCAGTTCGAACATCGGGCGCTCGGGTTGGGCCTGTTCGCCAAACAATGCGGCCTCCATCTCGTCGAGTTCTGCCGAGTGAGCCTGGGGCGGGGCGAGGATCTTGCGAAAATCGTCGTGGATCGACGGCATGTCGTCGATCAACAGAATGCGGCGGTTCGAGAGCTCACTCATGCGTTCTCCGTTACGGTGATCAGCGGTATCTGCAAGGTAAACAACGCGCCCAGGCCCGGGCCATCGCTGTGGGCGGTGAGGTGGCCGTTCATCTCGATGGCCGCCAGCGCGCAGCTGTGCAGGCCGAAACCATGACCTTCCTTGCGGGTGGTGAAACCGTGGGCAAAGATCCGCGTCATGTTTTCCGGGGCGATACCTTCGCCATCATCCCTGACGCTGATTTCCAGGAAAGTGTCATCGACGATTCGCACACCGAGGGTCATTTCCCTTGAGCGGTTGCTGAGGTCGGACATTGCGTACTTGGCATTGCTGATCAGGTTGATCAGGATCAGCAGCAAGCGGTGCTTGTCCCCCATCACCTGAGGCACCTCGCTGTATTCCTTGATCACCGTGACGTGATGCCGGGTCAGCGCGCCGGCATTCATGCGCAGTGCGTCTTCGAGCAGTTCGCTGATGTACAGCGGTTCGGTGATGCTGTTGGCCCCGGCATAGGATTGCTGGGTGGCAACGATGTCCTTGATATGGTCGACGCTCTTGCTCATCTGCCCCAGTTCGTCGGTCATCTCCTGCTGTTCCTGGGCGATGGCGCCGACCAGTTGATTGAGATAACCGGGCAGTAGCTTGCCCTTGTCGTCCTCGGTCAGGAAATGGCCAAGATCCTCCGGATGGCCGTTGATCAGTTGCATTGCCTTGCCCAGTCCGAGGGTCTTGCTGCTGCGAAGCTTTCGCGCGATCAGGTCGGCAGAGATGTTCACGCTATTGAGCACGTTGCCGACGTTGTGCAGCACGTTGGTCGCGATTTCGGCCATGCCGGCCTGGCGTGCGGTGGCGAGCAATTCGCTCTGGGCATTCCTGAGCTCGCGGGTACGTTCCTCGACCCGCTGTTCGAGCACGTCGTTGGCGGTTTGCAGAGCGCTGTTGACCCGATTGATCTCGGCGAAGCTGCGGATCAGGCGAAAGGCCAGCCACATCAGCAGCAACACCAGCAGGCCGGAAAACGCCAGCAGGTAGAAATGGTATTTCTTGTCGATTTTCTCGGCCCGTTGCTGATCCTGGTTGAGCATGTTGGTGATGTCGTCCAGACGATCCGCCACGGGAACCTCTTCGATGTCTTCGAGCAAAGCGTTGACAAGCGGCTGCTCGCGCAGGATCAGGGCGACGTGATTGCTGAGGATCCTGATCGGGGTATGAAACTCCCCAGGCAAGCGTTGCGCGTTCACCGCCAGTTTGCTCAGCCCCACCTGAATGTCGGCGGCTTTGTCGACGGAGGTGACCTGGGCGAACTCCAGGGCACTGAGCAACAGGTCATAGGTATCGGTGGCGATGTTTTGCACTTGCAGCTTGTCGAGGTCAGGCAGGTCGGCCAGTTGCGCCTGGATGTCGTCCTCGGCGGTGGGCAGGAAGGCCAGCGAGTTGCGCAGTAAGGCGTTGTGCGACTTGAACTGCTCCACCAGGCGGGTCTTTTCCTGCATCGTCTGCAGAAAAGCCTCGTGGGCATCGTTCCATTGCTGTGACTCGTTGCGCCCATGACCTGACTCCATGGTTTCGAACTGCTCCCATAGCCGGTTCATCTCGTTCATTGGCGAAACCAGAGGGTCGTAGTTATGCGAAATCGCCACCCGGGCCTTGAGGACCTCGTTTTCCCACTGGGCGTCCTGCTGTTTCATCAGGCGGATCAGATCCCGGGATTCCGAGTAGTTCACGGTCTGTTCCGAGTTGGATTTGAAGTACAGAAAAACCAGGGTCGAGGCCAGGAGCACGGCGACGAGCGCGAGTAACAGCAGGCTGAAGCGGCGTGACAGCTTTATCATGACTTACCCTTCCATTCGCCGGTCAGGGTCTTGAGAAACTTCACAATCAGCGCTTTGTCTTCAGCGCTCGGCATGCGTCCCAACTGATACTGGAACATGACGTCCACGGCTCTTTCGAGGGTGGGCGCCGAGCCGTCGTGAAAGTAGGGGGCGGTCAGGGCGACATTGCGCAGGCTCGGGACCTTGAACACCGAGCGGTCCGCTTCGTCACCGGTAATGTTGAACCGTCCCTGGTCGGCGGCGGTCGGGTTGCCGCGATCGGCGATGTAATCACCGAACACCCCGAACTTCTGGAACATGTTGCCACCGATGTTCACGCCCTGATGACAGGCGATGCAGCCGTAGTCCTTGAAGCGCTGATAGCCGTATTTCTCGTCGAGGGTCAGGATGCTCGTATTGCCCAGCAGGTATTGATCGAAACGGGATCCGGGTGTCAGCAGGGTGCGCTCGTAGGCGGCCAGTGCGCTCTGTATGTTGGCCTTGGTCACTGCATTCGGGTACGCCGCGCTGAAGCCTGCGCGGTAGTCTGAATCCTCGTTGATCCGCTGGACGATGGTGTTCCAGTCGCTGCCCATTTCGTGGGGACTGGTAATGACGATGTTGCTTTGCGCCTCGAGCGTTTCGACGCGGCCGTCCCAGAATTGGCGAAAGTTGAGGCTGGCGTTGAACACCGTCGGCGTGTTGATCGATACCGGTTGTCCATCGAAGCCGAGGGACAGTGCACGGGTGTCCGCTCCGCTCTTGTCCAGTTGATGACAACTGGCGCAGGACAGGGTGTTGTTGACCGACAGGCGCGGATCACTGAAGAGCTTGCGACCGAGTTCAACCTGACCGGGGTTCTGTTTCGGTATTTCGGGCAAGGGTTTGAGCGGTTCGTCCAGCGGCGCGGCACCGGCGATTGCACTGAACCCGTAAAGCAGGATCGCAAGGGAGCGGGGGACAAGGGACATGGGCCATCGTCTCGCGAATTTACCGCCGGACTGTCGTTTCTGCCTGTTCATGAGTCGTCTCGCTGTTCTGCCCAGCCAACGGCCAGCAGCCGCGCAAAAGCGTCTGCCGGCAGGGCCTTGCTGAAGTAGTAACCCTGGCCTTCCTCACATTGATGGGCCTTGAGAAACGCCAGTTGCTCCTCGGTCTCGACGCCTTCGGCGATGACATTCAGATCGAGGCTCCTGCCCAGGCTGATGATCGCGCTGACCAGGGCGGCATCGTTGGTGTCATTGCTCAAGCCACGAATGAACGACTGATCGATTTTCAGCACA
Source organism: Pseudomonas sp. IT-P74 (assembly GCF_949768175.1). Taxonomy (NCBI): domain Bacteria; kingdom Pseudomonadati; phylum Pseudomonadota; class Gammaproteobacteria; order Pseudomonadales; family Pseudomonadaceae; genus Pseudomonas; species Pseudomonas sp. IT-P74. The sequence goes on from NZ_CATKQD010000044.1 coordinate 108,865, forward strand.
TCGATGGGGAACCGGCGCAGATAGCTCAAGCTGGAATATCCGGTGCCGAAGTCATCGATGGCCAGCCGCACCCCCAGCGTCTTCAGTCGGTTCAGCGCGGTCATGGTCGTCTCGACGTTCTGCATCAGCACACCTTCGGTGATCTCCAGTTCCAGCAGGCAGGGGGGCATTCCCGTCTGTTCGAGTATCTGTTCGATGCCTTCGACGAAATCACGTTGACGAAAGTCGATGGCCGATGTGTTGACCGACATGCGGATCGCCGGCAGTCCGGCCGCTTGCCAGAGCCGTGTCTGGCGACAGGCTTCGGCCAATACCCACTTGCTCAATGGCACGATCAGACCGCTGTCTTCGGCCACGGGGATGAACTCGGACGGATAGACCAGGCCATGCCCGGGTTTTTGCCAACGCACCAGCGCCTCCGCACCGACTACCCGTCCGCTGCTCAGTTCGATTTTCGGTTGGTAGTGCAGGACGAATTCGTGCCTTTGCAGGGCCTGACGAATGCCCGATTCGATGCTCTGCTGCTCCCTGGCACGCTGGTTCATGGCTTCGATGAAGAAACCGATGTCGTTCGGACCGCTTTCCTTGATGTGGCGCATGGCGGATTCGGCTTTTTTGATCAGATCAATGGCCTCGAACCCGTCATCGGGGTAAACGCTGATGCCCAGACTGGCGGTGATGCTGATCTCCTGGCCGGCGATCGACTGTGGGCTGCGCACGGCACTCAGCAATTTTTCGGCGATGCCGCGGGTCTGCTGGGGGTGGTTGATGTCGCTGAGGATCACCACGAATTCGTCGGCGCCATAGCGAAAGACCGAATCGGACTCTCGCACGTACTTGAGCAGTTGTTGCCCGACCCGTTTGAGCATTTCGTCCCCTGCCGGGTGGCCCAGAGCGTTGTTGATGCGCTTGAATCGGTCCAGCCCGAGAAACATCACCACCAGATGCTTGTCATGGCGTCGGCAAGTGGCCAGCGACTGGCTCAGGCGATCACCCAGCAATGTGCTGTTGGGCAACCCTGTAAGGGCGTCGTACTGCAGCAGGTGCGATACCTTGAGCAGTTCGTGTACCCGTGCCTCGATGGTCTGCTCAAGGCTCAACAACTTCAGCGCCGCGTCCTGTGCCAACTGCCATTTCCAGGTCAGGGCGTTGGCCATCTGGCGGATTTCCAGGATGTCGAAAGGCTTTTTCAGAATCAGCAACTGGTCACCGAACTGCAGTCGTTCGGCCACGGCTTCCCAGCTGTAGTCGGAATAAGCGGTGCACAAGGCAATTTGCAGGTTCGGGTCGGCATTCCACAGGTGTTCGATGGTTTCCAGGCCGTCCCAGCCGGGCGGCATACGCATGTCGATAAATGCCAGGGCATAGGGGCGGCTATCGGCCAAGGCACGTTCGACCAGCTCCAGGGCTTCCTTGCCCTGATAGGCGGAGTCGATCTGGAAGCTGAGACGCAGTGACGGCCGAGTCCCGAACAGCGAATGCTCGAGACTGTTCAGATCTGCTTCGGAGCCGGTATCCGGGGTGAGGATCTTGCGAAAATCGGCATGGATCGCCGGTGTGTCATCGATGATGAGAATACGTCGGTTGGTCTGGGGGGAAAGTGTTTTCATCCCTCATCCTCCCTGAGGGACGGAGGAGCGATGCTGCCGTCCTTGAGCAATCGGGCCGCTTGTTCAGGATTCACGGCCTCGCTGAAGTAGAGGCCTTGTGCGCTTGATAGCGGGGCGGCTGACTCTGGCGTGCGGGGCCGATCCGACGGCTGGACGCCTTCGGTAATGATGCCGATTCCCAGGTCCCGGGCGAAGTTGACGATTGCCCGCAGGCTGTTGGCGCCAGCCGCATCCTGGGTCGCGCCGTCGATAAAGGATTGGTTGAGCTTCAGGTGATTGACCCGGTAGGTTTTCAGGTAATCGAATGATGAATATTCGGTGCCGAAATCATCGATGGCGATTTTTACCCCCAGCTCACGTAGCCGTGGCAGTACATCGTTTTGGGTCCACTTGGTTTGCGCCAGAGTCGCTTCGGTCACGTCGAAACGCAGGTCCCAGGGGGCGAGCTCCCATCGCGCAGTGGTGCGCAGCACGTCGTAAATGAGCTCCGGACCACTCTTTAGCTGCGCCAGGGACAGTTTGATCGCCATCACGGGGGGTGCCATTCCCTCGTTACGCCACAGGCTCATCTGCCGGCAGGCCTGGTTCAGCACCCAGCGTCCGAGAGGGATGATGGCGCCGGTCTTTTCCGCCGCGGGCACGAAAGCCGGCGCCTGCAGTTCGCCGCGCTGGGGATGGCACCAGCGCACTTGCGCTTCCATGCCCAGGATCCTGCCGCTGTGCATATCCACTTCCGGAACGTAATGCAGCGCCAGTTCATCGCGCTCGATGGCCGTCATCAAGTCATTGGCGATGGTCATGCGCTCGGCCACCTCCTGAGTGATCTCCTGCGAGTGGAAGTGATATTGGTTGCGGCCCATTTCCTTGGAACGGTACAGCGCCATGTCCGCCTGGCTCAGCAGGCTGTCGGCGTCGAGGCAGGCGACGCCGTAGCTGCTGATGCCGATGCTGACTGAAATATGCAGGGCATTGCCGGCGAGGTTGTACGGCGTCAGCAGCGCATCGCGGATATTGGCTGCCATGGCGGCGGACTGGGTCGGGTCGCTGACGTCCAGTTGCAGGATCGCGAACTCGTCCCCGCCCAGGCGTGCGACCACATCGTTTTCCCGCACGCCGGATTTGATGCGCCGGGCCACTTCCTGCAACAACAGATCACCCACCGGATGGCCGAGGGTGTCGTTGATCCGCTTGAAGTGATCCAGGTCCAGATAAAATACCGCGAATGCCTCTGCGCCTCGACGTGCGGCAGCAAAGGCCTGATGCAGGCGTTCGATCAGGGTGGCGCGATTGGCCAGGCCGGTGAGCCCGTCGGTGCGGGCGAGCAGGGCCATTTTTTCTTCGGCCAGCCGGCGTTCGGTAATGTCGAGAATGATCCCCTCGACTTCCAGCAGGCGACCGTCATGGTCGCGTACGGGAATGTAGCGGTTCTCCACCCAGCGCCATGTACCCTGGCCGGTGCGCAGGCGAAACTCAATCGAGGCGCCCAGCGCATGGCGGTCCAGCACCCGGGCCATGGCCGCATCGACACTGGCCTGGTCTTCCGGGTGGATCAACTGCTGGGCCCAGTTGGCCGAGCTCACCAGATCGGCGGCGACGTGTCCGTAGCGGGTGATGTTATGGGAAATGTACATCAGCGGAAACGATGGCTCGCCGCGCAACCGGTAAAGGATCGTCGGGCTGTTCTGCACGATGATATTGGCGTCGGACAGTTCCCGGGTACGCTCCTGGACCGCCTGTTCCAGCAGGTTCATCTTGAGCGCGGCATCTTCGGTCATCTGCCATTTGACCGTGAGTGCGCTGGCCATCTGGCGTATCTCGATGGCGTCGAAGGGCTTCTTCAGAATCAGCAGGCGGTCGTTCAGCGCCAGCCGTTGGTCGATGTCCTCCCAGGAATAGTCGGAGTAGGCGGTGCACAGCGCCACCTGCAATTTGGGATCGACCTGCCATAACCGTTCGATGGTCTCCAGGCCATCCCAGCCAGGTGGCATGCGCATATCGATGAATGCCATTGCATAGGGACGATCATCGGCCAGGGCGGCTTCGAGCTTGTCCAGGGCTTCGCGGCCCTGAAACGCCGAGTCCAGCTCAAAGTGTTGGGTCTGAGTGGGGGACTGGGTGCCGAACAGGAGGTTTTCGGTTTGTCCCAGGCTGTCGTCCTCGGCAATGCCGGGGCTGAGTATTTTGGCGAAATCGGCATGAATCGACGCGGTGTCGTCGACAATGAGGACGCGGCGATTGATTTGCGGCGGCCGGATATTCATTGATCGGCACCCGCCGGGGTACACGCGTTCAACTTCGGGAGCATCCTTTTCCCCTCCACACGTCTGCACACAGGCCGGTTGTATCATCCAGTGTGCTGAGCATAGTTGCCAGTTCGTCATTTTGCCTGTCGGGTTCAAGCGGTGATTTGCGCCCATGGCGGAAAAATCATCTAGCCTGTCACTCAAGCAAGGGCAAGAAAGGACGTAGGCCCGCGCCAACTGACACATTCACGGTTCACTTGAGGCCATGCCATGGAAGAGCAGTCCGCCCCGCCTTTGCCCCGTCGACCCAAGGTGTTGCTGGTCGATGACGAGGAATCGATCCTCAGCAGTTTGCGCCGCCTGTTGCGCGGCCAACCCTACGATGTGCTGCTGGCCGGCAGTGGCGCGCAGGCGCTGGAAATCATGGCGCAGCAGCCGGTGGATCTGGTGATGAGCGATGCACGCATGCCCAATATGGACGGTGCCACGTTGCTGGCGCATGTCCATCGGCTCTATCCGCAGACCACGCGGATCATGCTGACCGGGCACGTCGACCCGTCGGCGATCATCAAGGCCATCAACGAGGGGCAGATTCACCGCTACATCAGCAAACCCTGGAATGACGACGAAATGCTCCTGACCCTGCGCCAGGCCCTGGAGCACCAGCACTCGGAGCGTGAACGCCAGCGCCTGGAACAATTGACCCGGGTGCAGAACGATCAGCTCAAGCTGCTCAACAGCACACTGGAAAAACATGTCGTCGCCCGCACCGCTGAATTGCAGCAGACTGCCGACATGCTCGACCTGGCTTACGAGGAGCTCAAGCACAGCTATGTCACCGGCACCGAAGTGTTCTCGCTGCTGGCCAACCTGCGCCTGCCACCGACCAAGCAGACCAACCGGCAGATCATCGAACTGTTGCGCGGCTACTGTACGAAACATGGGCTGGATGAAGCCGCCAGCCGCGACCTGACCATGGCGGCCGCGTTGTACAACATCGGCAAGCTGAGCTGGTCCGACAGCATGATGGTCACCCCTTCGGATCTGCTGAGGCACACTGACCGCGACCGCTATCGTGGCTATCCGAAGCAGAGTGAATCGCTACTGATGACCCTGGATCCGTTGAAGGACGCGGCGCAGTTGATCCTGCACCATCAGGAACGCTGGGACGGCAGCGGTTTCCCCGACCGGCTCAAGGGCAATGCCATTCCGTTCGGCTCGCGATTGCTGAAGCTGGCGGTCGACTTCGTCGAGTTGCAGCGCGGATTGATTCTCGAACGACAGATGAACAGCGACGAAGCGCTGCTCTACCTGCGCCAGTACGCCGGACGGCTTTACGATCCTGATCTGCTCGAGGATTTCATTCAGGTCTGCGTCACGTTCGTGAGCGATATCGCTCAGGCCGATCCGCAGGTCAAGGTCCTGACTACCCGCGAGCTGACGGCCGGAATGCTGCTGGCGCGCAATCTCAACGCCGACAACGGCATGCTCCTGCTCAATGCCGGAAAGGTGTTGAACGGCCCGCTGGTGGAAAAACTGATCGCGTTCGAAGCCATGGAAGGCGGCAAGTACAGGATTTTCGTGAAGGTCCCGCAGGATACGCCGCAGGTGCTTCAGGCCAAGGCATGACGGCGGACGGTCGGACATGGGATCCTTGTGATTTCCATCAGGGTCCATGGCTGACACATGACATCTGCATCCACTGTTTCACCGCACATTATCCATATCGCCGCCGCCCTGCTGATCGGCCCTGATGGCCGCACACTGTTGGTGCGCAAGCGCGGCACCACGGCGTTCATGCAGCCGGGTGGCAAGATCGAGCCTCACGAGTTGCCGGTCCACGCCCTGGCCCGGGAGCTGGAAGAAGAGCTGGGTCTGGGCATCGACCCGGCGCAGGCCGCTTACCTCGGTCACTTCTCGGCACCGGCCGCCAACGAGCCGGGCTTTGTCGTACACGCCGAGATTTTTCAGCTGCACATCGATGTCGACGTGACGCCCGCGGCAGAGATCGAAGAAGTGATCTGGATCGATCCGGCCACCGACGGCGGTGTCAGCCTGGCACCATTGACACGGGACCTGATCCTGCCGTTTTATCGAGCGTCGCTGACCGCGATCGCCTGATCATTACGCAAAGGACCTCGCCCATGATCCCGCTTCAAGACCTGCTGATTTTTGCTGCTGCCGCGTTGCTGATGGTACTGACACCGGGGCCGAACATGATCTACCTGATCTCCCGTTCGATCTGCCAGGGTCGCAAGGCCGGGGTGATTTCGTTGCTTGGGGTGGTTGCGGGATTCTTCGTGCACCTGTTTGCCGCCGCCGCCGGTTTGACCGCGGTGTTCCTGGCCGTGCCGATGGCCTATGAGGTGTTGAAGTGGGCCGGTGCGTTGTACCTGTTGTGGCTGGCCTGGCAGGCGATCAAGCCCGGTGCGCGCTCGCCGTTCGAGGCGCAGCAGTTGCCCCCGGATTCGTCGCGCAAGTTGATCACCATGGGCTTTCTGACCAGCGCCCTGAACCCGAAAATCGCGGTGTTCTATCTGTCGGTGTTTCCGCAGTTCATCACGCCGGAGCACGGCTCGGTGTTCAGCCAGAGCGTCATCCTCGGCCTGACCCAGATCAGCGTCAGTTTCTGCGTCAACCTGTTGATCGCCATGTTTGCCGCGGGCATCGCCTCGTGGTTCGTCAACAACCCGACCTGGCTGGCGATGCAGCGCTATTTCATGGGCTTCGTGTTGTCGGCGCTGGCGCTGCGGCTGATGCTTGAGCAAAAACGGATGGCTTGAGGATGTGGATCGAACGACTGAATGCCAGCCATGCCCTGGACTACCGGGCGCTCATGCTCGAGGCCTACGACCTGCACCCGCAGGCCTTCACCTCGAGCGTGCGTGAGCGGGCGGCGATGCCGCTGGGCTGGTGGGAGTCGCGCCTGAGCGGCAAGCTGGACGTGGTGTTCGGGGCGTTCGAAGAAGGCCGGTTGGCGGGCATCGCCGGCCTCGCATTCGAGTCTCGGGAAAAGGCCCGGCACAAGGTGACGCTGTTTGGCATGTATGTTTCACCGACGGTCCGCCAGCGCGGGCTCGGCTATCAACTGGTTCAGGCGGCATTGGCCGAGGCGCAGAACGATGCGGGTTTGCGCCTGATCCAGTTGACCGTCACCGCCGGCAATGATGCCGCGTTCAACCTCTACCAGCGCTGCGGTTTCGTCCAGTTCGGACTTGAGCCGATGGCGGTGCGGGTGGGGGAGGATTACTTCGACAAGATCCACATGTGGCGTGAGCTCTAAGGATCACCAGGATCCCTGTAGGAGCGAGCCTGCTCGCGATGGCGGCGTGTCAGTCAATGCAGATATTGAATGTCAGACCGCTATCGCGAGCAGGCTCACTCCTACAGGGATTTTTGTTGCTCTATCGAACGGCGCTGACACCATCGAGCGTCGAAAACGACGTGTCCTTGGCCGTCAGCAAGAAGTCACGCATGTACGGCGCATCGAGCATGTCGGCGCGGATCGCCGCATACAGTGTGGCGAACAAGCCTTTCTCACCCAGCCGCTTGGCTTTCACATAGCCTCGCGAGCTGTATTCATGCAGTGCCCAATGGGGCATGCCGCACACGCCGCGTCCGCTGGCCACCAATTGCATCATCATCACCGTCAGTTCCGAGGTGCGGACCTGGGCCGGTTCGATGTCGGCGGGTTCGAGGAAACGGGTGAAAATGTCCAGCCGATCCCGTTCCACCGGGTAGGTGATCAAGGTTTCCGGGAGCAAGTCTTCGGGAACGATATAGGCCTTGCCGGCCAGGCGGTGCTGGTTGGCCACCGCGAGCATCGCTTCATAAGTGAACAACGGTACATAGGTGATCCCGGCCAGGTCCACCGGATCGGAGGTCACCACCAGGTCCAGATCGCCACGGGCCAGGGCCGGCAACGGGGCGAAGGAAAACCCCGAGGCCAGGTCCAGCTCGACTTCCGGCCAGGCGTCGCGGAACTGGTCGATGGTCGGCATCAGCCACTGGAAGCAACTGTGGCACTCGATGGCCATGTGCAAACGACCGGCGGTGCCACCGGCCAGGCGACTGATGTCGCGTTCGGCGGCGCGCAGCAGCGGCAGGGTGGCGTCGGCCAGTTGCAGCAGGCGCAAACCGGCGCTGGTGAAGCGCACCGGTTTGGTCTTGCGCACGAACAGTGGCATGCCCATGCGCTCCTCCAGCTCCTTGAACTGGTGGGACAGGGCCGATTGGGTCAGGTGCAGGCGATCGGCCGCATCCACCAGGCTGTCGGCTTCGCGCAAGGCGTGCAGGGTCTTGAGGTGACGGATTTCAAGCACCGGAGGCTCCATGAGGAAAACTTGTCGACAAATCGAAAAGGTTGAGTTTGTCTCATGTTGAAGCCGCTGTCGACCACAAGCACGGCGGAGCACATTGCGTGCCCCGCCGTTGTTACTTTACAGCGCGGAAAAGTGTTTGTTGCCCAGCGGTTTGCCGATGTCACCGCGCCAGATCGCCTCGACCGTACCGCCACTGGCGGCCACGTCCTTCTGCCATTGCAGGCCCAGGTTGCGTTGTTCCGGCAGTTTCAGATGGCCTTTGACGAAGTCACTGAATTGCGGCTTGGCCGAGGTGTAGTGGAAGTGTGCATACCACAGGGTTCGGGCCGGTACGCTGCGCAGGTCGCGCACCTCGTACTCCTGCAGGAAGTCCCGTCGCCCGTCGGCGCGTTTGCCCAGATCACGCAAGCCGCCTTCCTTGCGGATGTCCACCATCTGCTGTTCCATCAAATAGTCCAGATAACCTTCGGTCGGGGTTTTGCTGTTCATGCTTTGATCGATGCGCAGGGTGCGCCCCGTGCGCAACATCTCATCCGCCCGATTGCGCAATTGCAGCGCCACGGCCTCGGTGGGGGATAGGCGTTCGATGTCCAGGGCGCGCGTGGTCAACTCCGTGGCCTCGCTGCTCATCATGTGTTCCAGGTCGACGGGCAGCATGTTTTTCTGAGCATAGCCTTTGACTTTGTGGGTATAGGCGTCCGCGGCCGCCAGCCTTTTTCCGGCCTCTGTCAACAGCAGCCTGACATCGGTCAGCAGCATCGGTTGCGCGGAGACGGCGGGTTCACTGAGGTGATATTTACCGGTGGAGCGGGGCAGCCAGGTTTCCTTGTAGCCATTGATATCTACGATGAAGTGCTGTTGCCGAGTCACGACATCGGTACTGGGCTCGCCAATCAGCAATCGGTTGTCTTCAGTCTCGAACAGTTGTTTTCCGGTGCTTTTTGTCGGAGGCGGGGCTGCAGATCGATTTCCGATGGCATGGCGGGCGAGCGCTTCCATCTGGTCGAGGTCGTCCAGAAACGCACGGACTTGTTCCATATCCAGGTGTTGCGGATAGCCTAGCGTCCAAGCGCCAAGCTGGCGGCGGAACTCGCTGTAAGTGGTCAGGCATTCTTCGAAAACGCGGTTGCGCTGGCCGATATTGGAACGGACTTGTGGTAGTTGATATTGGGTGAATAGAACACGCCCGACCTTTTCGCGGGATTGTTTCAATCGCACTTGGAAGTAAAGCCACGTAAGGTCGTCAACGGCTTCAAAATGGGGGATGGTCTCCAGGACATACGCCGTCCTCAAGTAACGGTAAGTCGAGTCACTGTACGTGTCGTTTAGAAGCTGCATGGTCTTGGCCGCCTCCTCTTTTTGCGGGGAGTGAGTGATTCGACGGACCCATTGTCTGGCGTCTTCGACAGCTTGGTGTTGCTGGCCAAACTCTTTGATAAAGTCCATTCGGGCCTCTTTGCGCTCGGCCAGCAGTTTCAAGTGTGCGGAGGTATTGGTGTCAGGCGTTGCGCCCGAACGATCGATCAACTGGTCGATCCTTGCGTTGTACTCTTGCAGGCGTTCCGTGGAGAAGGCGATCCGTTGTTCCTGACGGTAAAAGACAGTCGCGGCGCAAGTACTTTGGTCTTTGTTGATCAAGGCGCGCTTGTTGCCATGGCTTAACACTTTCAACTCGCCCAAAGTCAGGTACAGGGTCTGCGCGGCTTCGATATCTTCCAGACAGGCACGGTCGGCAGTCGCGAGAGGCGGACGCTGAGTACCTTCAGGCTTGAAGTAGCTCTTCAGTAAGGCGTCGGTGTTTCTGATTTGAGATTTGAGGCGACGGATATTGGCGTCGACGGTGTTATTCAAGGTCAATTGACGACGCAAGGCACGATCGGTCCACCAGCGTGGCAGCCAGCGGCGAATGGCGACCGGCCAGAGTGGGTCCAATCCATCGGCCATGTGCCCAAGCGCCGCGCCACCACCCAGGCCGCCGCCTTCGATCACGGTGCCGTACACCGCGTAATGGGTGTTCCAGTGGCCGGACTCATCGAGGGCGATCGGCTGTTTGTAGGTTCGCGTGTTGGTGCCGCTCAAGCGCCAGCGGGGTGGTTTGCCCTCCAGTTCGATGCGATAAATTCGCCCCTGGCTGAGCATGAAGTCGCCATCGGCGTGACGATACACGTTGCGATACAGGCCTTCGGTGCCCGGTTGTAGCCCCGCGAGGGAAACCGGCTTTTCATATTCATAACCCTTGAAGCGTTCCAGGGCGCGCTTCGCCTGATGTCGTGTCGATACCTGAAACGCCCGCGGACTTTTGCTCAGCGCCCGCCACTGCCGGCTGCGGGTGGCGATGCGAGCGGCAGCAGGGGCGGCAGATATGCCGGGGAGAATGTCCATGGCCGCATCGATCAACGACAACAGCACCGCCTCCACCTCGGCCAGGCCATGGCCGACATCACCGCGCAGGAAGGCCGCCACGGCCAGGTTGGCACTGTTCCAGGCGTCGTACAGGGCGATGGTCGTACCGATGAAGGGCAGCATACCCACGGCCATTTTCAGGTAGTTGAACATGGCGCCGGATTGCAGCGCGACCTGTTCCAGATACAGCGCATCGTTGGAGCGCGATGTCGCCCGATGGGCTTCCAACAATCGGCCCATGTGCACGTTCAGCAGATGCGTCGCCAGGGATGTGCTGGATGGCCAAGGCGTGCCGACACCGATCAGCCCGTCGAAGTTTTTCAAACGGGCCTGATTGATCCGGCTGACGTGATGGGCGACATCGCCCTTCAAGGCACGGTCGGCCAGGTAGTTGACCATCGGGCTGCGCAGGCAATCGTTGAACAGGCGCAGCCGTGCCTGCTCAAGGCTGTCGAACTGGCGCAGAAAAACACCGTCGGGACTGTCGGGCAGATAGAGCAGGGTCAGACCGCTGACCTGCTCCACGATAAAGGTGACGCCGGAAAGCGTGGTCGGCCCTTGGCCTGAGGTGTCCTTGCCGCCCACGGTCAGGTGTGCCGGCAGCAGTTCGATGCGCTTGCCGTCGCGCGCAAAGGCTTCACGACTGCTGGCCTCGATGGCGATTTCCAGCACTTGCTGGCCGTTGGTATCGATGTCCTTTGTCAGCACGGCGAATTCGCCTTGCAAACGCAGCATCAGGCGCCAGGGTTCGCTCAGGCATTCACGCCGGTATTCGTTGCTGAATTTCGATGCCGTCGAGGTGCCGAGGAAGGTTTCACGGATCAGCTTTTCATACTGTCCGGCCAGGTCCAGTTCGGTGACCATCTTGCGCAGCCAGGACGTAGTGATGCCGCTTTTCACCTTCTGCCGTTGTACGGCGTCGGCACCGCTGACCTCTACCTGCATCAGCGACAGTCGCCACCACATTTCCTGGTCGATGTTGCTCAGCGCCAGGTCGCCGAGGGACAGCTTGCTGCGTTGCTGGCTGGCGACCAGTATATTTTCCTGGGGTGTCCCTGGTGCCGCGCCTTCAGTGACGACCTTGCGCCAGGTGGTGGAGTCAGGCGCGTCCAGTATCACATCAACGTTCCGGCTCAGGCCGAACGCCTGGCGCAGGTGAGCATCGACGGCCTTTTTACTGAAGGCATCGCGGGGTGGCAACTCACGCTCCAGCCATTCATGGGAGCGCTTCATGGCCGTGATGTATGACTTGAACAGCGTCTTGATCCGCTCACGTTGCACGGAGGACAGAGTGCTTTGCCACGCTGGCAAACGTGCGGCCAGTGCACTGCTGTGAACTTGCTCGACAATGTGCTGGTACGCCAGCTCCCGGGCTGCGGGGACAGGGACCGTCAGACAGGCGAGGGTCTGTTCGCGCAGCTTTTCCAGTTCTGTCTCGCGTTGACTGGCACGGGACGGAACCGGATTGGCGGTCAACAGCCGGGTCACTTGTTGTTCACAGCTGTGAAGCTGGTTCTGCAAGGCGTACTCGAACGGGTTTGCAGTCAGCGGCAGCAGATGCAGCGTTTGAGTGTTGTCATTGGCCGCAAGCTTGAACAGCGTCTGTTCCAGCGTCTGTCGAGAGGCAAACCGTTGCAGGCCACCGAAACGGCCGGGCCAGTAGAGCAACAGGCTTTCGGTCGAGGACGGCAGCAAGGTCGATGGTTGGGCGAATAGCAATACGCCGTCCAGTTCCTGGGTTTGTGTGCCGGTGGTGTCACCTTCGGTATCCGTCATCGACAACACCAGGCGCGCCACCACCACCCCGGCCGGGCGTGGTTGATCCGGTGCATCCAGTACGCTGATCAGCCATTGATGTTCCTCGTGGTTAATCTGGTTCAGGCTCAGTTGCAATTCGGCTTCGGCGCGCAGGCCGTCCAGGCGTGCCTGGTAAAGGGTGGCGTAGTGCGGGCGGTTTTTGTGGCGCAGTTCCAGCATTTTCTGCGCACTGTCGGTGTGCAGCAGCGCGGTTGCGGCGGTGGTACTGGCCTGCTCGGCTATCGTGAGGGCGTTCATTTGCTGTTGCAGACGTTGCAGGCGCTGGTCTGCGTGGTTGCCCTGAAAGTTCTCGCCCAGCAAGGCATCCATTGCCGTGCGCTGTTGCGCCAGTGCCTGGCGACGGATGCCCAGTGGAATGTCGGGGCTTATCTGGCTGAACAGGACACCGTCGTCGTGGGTATCCGCGTCCGGCAGGGTGGCGGGCAGGGCCAGGATCGATTCGTTACGCGACCGGTCCTCAAGTGCGACGTGCAAACGCGACCACAGGGATTCGGCGCTGGTCTGCAGCACCCTCTGCTCAAGCATTGTGTACTCGACCCTGAGGGTGCCTGTCGGTAGCCGGGGTTGGTCGAATAGCTGCGGCTGATGTTCGATCAGCCAGCTTTCCATATCGACACGTTTTTCAAAGGTCATCCAGGCGGATGGCAGGGAAGGCAAGTACAACAACTGAGCGACCGGTTGCTTCGTATCCCGGGTGATGACCAAGGCGCCCGATAGTTTGACTGACAGGCCTTTTTCATCCTTGAACTGCATGTGCTCGACGTAGACCCGTGGAGTGGGAGGCGTTGCTGTCCGCGCGGGTGGGTCGATGATCGCCTGCAGTGTCTGGAACTGTTCGGTATCCAGGATACCCTGGGCAAAAGCCCATTGGCTCGACGCTTCGAAATGCTGGCGGTACAAGCGGTTTGCCTGTGCCTTGCGTGACTGATCCGTACCACGCGCACGGGCATTCCACCAGGTGCTAGCGAGCGGCGACTGCGGGTTTTGCGCCATAAGTGCCCACCACTGCTCACAGCATTCGTTCCAGCGTTCCGAGGCGCTCAGGGTCAGACCCTGATCCGGGTTCGCGGACAAAGGGAAGGCAAGGCCGAAATCGGCCGTTAGGGGTGTGGTTTCGTCAACCATGACGATGAATCTCCAGAAGGCCGGACCGTGCCGGCGGTTCGGGCATTAGGAGGCAGTCGTCAAACGGTCGGGTGGTACATAGTTATGGCGAGGCTGAATTTGACGCCGGATGACCGCTCGGCACTCTTCATCAAATTGTCATGGAACTGTGGCAGCGCGCTTGAACAAACTTCATCAGACTCGCGCTCTACTGGGGTTCTGCGTTTTGGTGTTTTTCATGGGTGCTTCATTCCTTTCACGAATCGTATTGTTGGCCGCGCTGTTGTTCGACCTGCCGTCCATGGCGGCTTCGCGTTGTGACGTCAATGTTCCGACCGAACGGGTGGATCTGGCCCAGGTAAGCCTGGCGTACCAGAGCATCGGTCGTGCGTCGGACCCGGCCTTGTTGCTGGTGATGGGCCTGGGCGGGCAGTTGATTCACTGGCCGGACGAGGTGGTGCTCGCCCTGTGCCAGCAGGGTTTCCGGGTGATCCGCTATGACAATCGCGATGTCGGCCTGTCGACCTGGCGGCAAGCACCGGCCGAAGCCAACCTGACCTTCGAAGTGCTGCGCTACAAACTCGGATTGCCGGTGTCGTCGCCGTATTCGCTGACCGACATGGCCGACGATGGCCTGGGCTTGATGGATGCCTTGCACATCGATCAATTCCACGTGTTGGGCGCCAGCATGGGCGGGATGATCGCCCAGCATATGGCGGCCATGGCACCGCAGCGGGTCGAGAGCCTGACCCTGATCATGACCACCTCCGGCGCCGAAGGCTTGCCGGCGCCGAGTGCGGCGCTGGTGCAGTTGTTGGCCCGGCGCGGCGCACCGAACCGCGAAGTGGCTCTGGAGCAACAGGCCGATCTGCTGGCGGCGCTGGGCAGCCCGATGGTCACCGATGATCGCCAGGTGTTGCTGCATCAGGCGGCGCTGTCCTATGACCGTGCATTCAATCCCGAGGGCGTGAAACGCCAGATCATGGCCATTCTTGCCGAGCCGAGCCGGGTGGTGCTGCTCAATCAGTTGCGGGTGCCGGCGCTGGTGGTGCATGGCACGGCCGACCCGCTGCTGCCGGTGATGCACGGGGTGCATCTGGCGGCGCATCTGCGTGGCAGTCGGTTGATCCTGATTCCGGGCCTGGCCCATCGTTTCCAGGAGGCGTTCAAGGCGCCATTGCTGGGGGCTGTGTTGCCGTATTTGCGCGAGCACCGCGAGGACACTTCGCACTGGGCGCAGATCGAGCCGGTGGCCGATCGCAACCTTCTCTAACTCCCTCCGATCACCTGTAGGAGCGAGCCCGCTCGCGATAGCGGTGTTTCAGCCAACGACGATGTCGACTGACCCGCCGCCATCGCGAGCAGGCTCGCTCCCACAGGAGAACACCTTCTAATGGCTCAGGCCGTACTTTTTCACTTTGTCGAACAGCGTGGTCTTGGCCATGCCCAATTCCTGGCTGGCCTGGGTCAGGTTGCCGCCGCTGCGTTGCAAGGCATCGCTGAGCAGGTTGCGCTCAAATGCCTCCACCGCTTCGGCAAAGGCCAGGCCCTGATTGCCGCCGCCGGCGCCGGTTTTCTTGAATGCCGGCAGGCCCAGGGCAAAGCGTTCGGCGACGTTGCGCAGTTCACGCACGTTGCCCGGCCAGTCGTGGCTCATCAGGTTCGAAACGGTCTGGTTGTCCAGTTCCGGCGCCGTGCGGTCGAAGCGTAGACACGACTGCTGCAAGAAGTGTTCGAACAATTGCAGGATGTCCTCACGGCGCTCGCGCAGCGGCGGCAGTTCCAGGGTCACCACGTTGAGGCGGTAATACAGGTCGCTGCGGAACTCGCCGGCCTTGCTCGACTCGACGAGGTCGGATTTGGTCGCCGCGATCACCCGGCAATCCACCGCTACGCTCTGGTTCGAACCGAGGCGTTCCAGGGTGCGTTCCTGCAATACCCGCAGCAACTTGATCTGCAAGGGCAGGGGCATGCTTTCCACTTCGTCGAGGAACAGCGTGCCGCCGTCGGCGTGTTCGATCTTGCCGATCCGCCGTTTACCCGCGCCGGTAAAGGCGTTGGCCTCGTGGCCGAAAATTTCGCTTTCGAACAGGTTCTCCGGCAGGCCGCCGCAGTTCAAGGCGACGAACTGTTTGGTGTGGCGGCGACTGAAATCATGCAGGCAGCGTGCAACCAGTTCCTTGCCGGTGCCGGTCTCGCCTTCGATCAGCACGTTGGCCGAGGTATCGGCAACGTTGGCGATCAGTTCCCGCAGGTTCTGCATGGCCGGCGAGCGACCGATGATCCGCCCTTCGAGGGAATCGCGTTCGGCCAGTTGCCGGCGCAACGACGAGACTTCCCGCGCCAGGCTGCGTTGCTCCAGGGCGCGGCGGGCGACATCCACCAGGCGCTCTGGGGAGAACGGCTTTTCCATGAAGTCGTAGGCGCCTTTCTGCATCGCGCCGACGGCCATGGAGATGTCGCCGTGCCCGGTGATCAGCACCACCGGCAGGCTGCGGTCGCGCTCCTTGAGTCGCGTCAGCAGTTCCAGGCCATCGATGCCCGGCAGGCGGATGTCGCTGACGACGATGCCGGCGAAGTTGTCGCCGACCCGCTCCAGGGCTTCTTCGGCGCTGCCCACGCCAATGCAGGGAATGTCTTCCAGGGTCAGCGCCTGCTGGCAGCCGAGCAGCACATGGGGGTCGTCTTCGACGATCAATACACTAAGGTCGTTGTTCATATTGGCTCGGCGGGAGTGAGGCTTACCAACGGTAAACTGAGGACGAATGCGGTACCACCGCTGGCCGGGTGCTCGACACCCAGGTGACCTCCGGTGGCGGCGGCAAGGCTGGCGGAAAGGGTCAGGCCCAGGCCCAGGCCCTGTTCGCCGGGTTTGGTGGTGAAGAACGGCTCGAACAGGTGCTTGCGCGCTTCGGCGTCGATGCCGTGGCCGTTGTCACGTACGCGCAGGCGGTATTTGCCATCGAACGCTTCGCCTTCGAGCCACAGTTCGGGTTGCGGTTGCGCTTGCATGGCGTCCAGGGCGTTACCGATCAGGTTGACCAGAATCTGCTCCAGGCGGGTCTGGTCGATCTGCACCTGCACCTCTTCGAGATGGCGGTGCAGCTGCGTGTTTTTCATTCGTCCATCGAGCAACTGCAACGCCGCGTCCACACCTTTGCCGAGGCAGGCCTGGCCCTTGTCATCACCGCGCCGGGCGAACGAGCGCAGGCTGGCGGTGATTCGGCCCATGCGGTCGATCAGTTCGTTGATGGTCTTGAGGTTGGTGCTGGCCACGTCAAGCTGGCCGCGTTCGAGGAAGCGCACGGTATTGCCGGACAAGGTACGCAGCGCCGCCAGCGGCTGGTTCAGTTCGTGGGCGATGCTGGTGGACATCTGGCCGATGGCTGCGAGTTTTCCGGCCTGTACCAATTCATCCTGGGCGCGGCGCAAGGTCTCTTCGGCCTGCCGGCGTTCGCGGATCTGGCCCTTGAGCCGTTCGTTGCTGGCGCGCAGGTCGGTGGTGCGTTCGGTAATCCGACGCTCCAGCTGATTGTTGGCTTCCTGCAAGGCTTCCCGGGCCGCCAGGCGGGTGGCGATCACCTTGCGCCGCTCGTTCCAGGCGATCAAAAGGAACGCCAGGAGGGCAAACGCCACGGCCACCAGGATCCCCCGGTTGATCGCTTCGCTGCGCAGGTCCTGGAGCGGCGTGAGCAGGGTGAAATTCCACGGCGTATCGCCGAGCGGCCGGGTTTGCGCCAGGTAGCTGATGTTTTCGTCGTCGGACACCAGCTCACTGTTGGCCGGGAACGTGAGTTTTTCCACACCTTCGGACAGGGTTTCCCGAGCCAGCGGCTGCAATTCGTTGAGCGGGAACCAGTAGTACTGCAGGCTGCGGGCGAGCTTTTCCTTGGTTTCTTCGCTCAGCGGCACCACCGATTTCAAGCGCCGCGCCGGATCGCTGGACAGAATGATGATGCCGTTTTCGTCGCTGACGAAGGCCTCCAGGCGTGCCCGTTGCCAGCGTTCTTCCATGGCTTCCAGGCGGACCTTGACCACCGCGACGCCGATGATCTTGCCGTGTTCTTCCAGGCCATGGGCCAGGTAGTAACCGGGTTCGCCGTTGGTGCTGCCGATGCCGTAGAAGCGCCCCGGCTGACCGCGCACGGCGTTCTGGAAATAGGCGCGGAAGGACAGGTCTTCACCCAGGTAACTGTCGACATCGCGCCAGTTGCTGGTGGCCATGACGCGGCCGGTGGTGTCCATCACGTAGATGGCCCGACTGCGGCTGCGCCGGTTCAGGCCTTCGAGGTAATCGTTGACCGTTTGCCGGTGTTCCGGGGTCGGGTCGGCCAGCAACTGCGAAACACTGGTTTCGAGCTCCAGCAGGCTGGGCAGGTAGGTGTATTTGCTGATTTCGCTTTCGACGGCGCGGGCGTGCAGTTCCAGCTGGCGCTGGCCGTTTTCGCTGAGGCTGCGGATGCCGTAGTGCTCACTGATCCAGAAGCCGATATAGCCCAGGCCGACCATCATGGCGATGATCAGCGGCGGCAGGAACAAATGACGAACCAGACGGGGTTTCACGGCAAGTGATGGCATTGCTGCGCGATAAAGGGTGGGGTCGCATTTCATCACAGATGCCTTGGGTCAACCAGCGATTGCCTGCCTACTCCGACTGTAGGAGCGAGCTTGCTCGCGAAGAACTCAAGGACAACGCGTGCATTCAGGATGAACGCGTCATCGTTAACGACCATCGCGAGCAAGCTCGCTCCTACAGGGTAGGGGCGAGCTACGTTGGTATTAGTGCTGCAGAATCTTGTTGAGGAAGTGCTGTGTACGCTCGGCGCGGGCGTTGATGTCACCGAAGAACTCTTCTTTCTTGCAGTCTTCGATGATTTTGCCGGCGTCCATGAAGATGACGCGGTCGGCCACTTTACGGGCGAAGCCCATTTCGTGGGTCACGCACATCATGGTCATGCCTTCGTGGGCCAGTTGCACCATCACGTCGAGCACTTCGTTGACCATTTCCGGGTCCAGCGCCGAGGTCGGTTCGTCGAACAGCATGACGATCGGGTCCATCGCCAGCGCACGGGCAATCGCCACACGCTGCTGCTGACCACCGGACAGTTGGCCAGGATGCTTGTGGGCGTGAGCCGAGAGGCCGACGCGCTCAAGCAGTTGCAGGCCTTTCTTGGTGGCTTCTTCCTTGCTGCGGCCCAGCACCTTGATCTGCGCGATGGTCAGGTTTTCGGTGATGGTCAGGTGCGGGAACAGCTCGAAGTGCTGGAACACCATGCCCACGCGCGAACGCAGTTTCGGCAGGTTGGTCTTTGGGTCGGCGATGGAGGTGCCGTCGACCACGATGTCGCCTTTCTGGAACGGTTCCAGGGCGTTGACGCACTTGATCAGGGTCGACTTGCCGGAACCGGACGGCCCGCACACCACGATCACTTCGCCTTTTTTGACCTCGGTGCTGCAATCAGTCAGTACCTGGAAGTCCCCATACCACTTGTTGATGCTTTTGATAGAGATCATACGGCGAACCTTTTTTGCAGACGCTTGACCAGCTGCGAGGCGGCAAAGCTGATGATGAAGTACACGAGACCGGCGAAAACCAGGAACTCATTGGAGCGGCCAATGATGTCGCCACTGGCGCGCGAAGCATTGAGGAAGTCCACCAGGCCGACGGCGTAGACCAGCGAGGTGTCCTGAAACAGGATGATGCTCTGTTGCAGCAACAGTGGTGTCATCTTGCGGAACGCTTGCGGCAGGATGATCAGGCGCATCATCTGCCCGTACGTCATGCCCAGTGCCTGGGCAGCGCCCATCTGGCCCTTGGGAATCGACTGCACACCGGCGCGGACGATTTCGCAGAAGTACGCCGCTTCGAACATCATGAAGGCCACGATGCAGGATGCGAACGCACCGATCGGCGTGTCTTCGCCAGTGATCCAGCGCAGCACGAACGGTACCGCCAGGTAGAACCAGGTGATCACCAGCAGCAAGGGGATCGAGCGGAAATAGTTGACGTACGCGCCGGCGATGTTCGACAGCACTTTGTTGTGGGACAGGCGCATCAGGGCAAGGATGGTGCCGAGAATGATGCCGCCGATCACGCCCATGGCCATCAGCTTGAGGGTCATGATCATGCCGTTCCACAGGCCCGGCAGGGACGGGATGATGCCCGAGAAGTCGAATTCCATCATTTACCCCCTACGGAAATCAGGCCCGGTACGGCGACTTTCTTCTCGACCATACGCATCAGCAACATCAGGCTCATGTTCAGGGTGAAGTAGATCAGCGTTGCCAGGGTAAAGGCTTCGAACAGGTTGGCGGAGAACTCGGCGGTCTGCTTGGTCTGCGCGAGCAGCTCCATCAAACCGATCAGCGAGGCCACGGAGGTGTTCTTGAAGACGTTCAGGAACTCCGAGGTAAGCGGCGGAATGATGATCCGGTAGGCTTGGGGCAGCAGCACGTTCCAGTAGATTTGTGGCAGCTTGAAACCCATGGCGCGGGCCGCGGACTCCTGGCCTTTTGGCAGGGCCTGGATACCGGTGCGCACCTGTTCGCAAACCCGGGCGGTGGTGAACAGGCCCAGGCATACGACGACGCTGAGGAAGGCCGAGGTGGTCGGGTTCAGGTCCTGCTTGTACCACTCTTGCAGGTCCGCCGGCAGCAGGTCGGGTACCAGGAAGTACCAGATGAACAGCTGAACCAGCAGCGGCACGTTACGGAAGAGTTCGACGTAGCAGGTGGCGATACCCGATACGATGCGGTTCGGCACGGTACGCATGACGCCCAGGATCGAGCCCAGTGTCAGGGCAATGATCCAGGCCGCGATGGCGATGCCGATGGTCCAGGCCAAGCCGGTCACGTACCAGTCGAAATAGGTCTCGCTGCCCACGCCGGTGGACTTGAAGAACACGCCCCAGTCCCAGTTGTAATTCATTAGGGTCTCCCCTCAGTTCAATCGATGTACAAGTGCCCGCTTGGGGGAAGCTCCGTTCCCGCCCGACCTTTACGATCAGGCACACGCTCCCGGCTCGACAGCCACCGGTTCGAGTGTTTCCAAAAAATGCCAGCAGGAAGTGACCACCTCCTGAAAGGGCCAGGGCCCTCTCAGGAGATAAGGTTAGTCAGAAATCAGGACTTCTTGTCGTCAGCCGCTTTATCAGTCGGTTTGGCGATCAGGGCCTTGAGTTCTTCGCTCATCGGGAAGTTCAGGTTCAGGCCTTTTGGCGGGATCGGTTGCATGAACCATTTTTCGTAGATCTTGTTGATCTCGCCCGATGCGTAGGTGGCCTTGATGGCGTCATCCACAGCCTTTTTGAACGGCTCGTCGCCTTTACGCACCATGCAGCCGTAGATTTCGTACGACTGTGGCGTGCCGGTCACGGCCCAGTCATCGGCCTTCTTGGCCTTGGCGGCTTCACCGGCCAGCAGGGCGTCGTCCATCATGAAAGCCACGGCGCGGCCGGTTTCCAGCATCTGGAAGGATTCGCCGTGGTCTTTGGCGGAGATGACGTTCATGCCCATCTGCTTGTCGGCGTTCATCGCCTTGAGGATGCGCTCGGACGTGGTGCCGGCGGTGGTCACGACGTTTTTGCCTGCCAGATCGGGGAAATCCTTGTACTTGGAGTCTTTCTTGGACAGCAGACGAGTACCGATTTCGAAGATGCCAACGGAGAAGTCAACCTGCTGCTGACGCTCGACGTTGTTGGTGGTGGAACCGCACTCCAGGTCCACGGTGCCGTTCTGCACCAGCGGGATACGGGTTTGCGAAGTCACCAGGTTGTACTTGACCTGCAGGTTCGGCATGTCCAGGTCTTTTTTCAGCGCTTCGACGACTTTCAGCTGGATGTCGTGGGAGTAGCCGACCGGTTTGCCGGAAGCGTCTGCAATGTAGGAAAACGGGATGGAAGCGTCGCGATGGCCCAGGGTGATGGTGCCGGACTCTTTGATCTTCTTCAGGGTGCCGGTGAGTTCGGCGGCGAAAACTGGCGTGCTGATCAGAGCGGCAGCAATGGCTGCGCCCAGGATATGGGGAACGATGCGCATCAAATTTTCCTCGACATTGTTTTTTTTATGGAGCCAGTTCATCGGCCCTTTTGTGCTGCAAAACACCTGAGCGCTATTGAGAGTCGGCGCAAAGGACATTCGTCGAAGAAGTGTAGAGCATGACTCGTGCCAGACCAGTCTCAATTGATCAACGTATTGATTTATAAGGGAATTAAATATTTTTTGCGTTGAAATTTCAGTGAGATGATCCGGTTAACCGAACCGACCCGCAGGTCGCGTTCGGAAAACCGAATGGTGGCAGGGGGCTACTCGGTCATCAGCTGTACTTGCGTTTGTCCGGCGCAGGCGGGAAGTACTGGTACAACCAGGTTTCACTCAGGGTGCGGTCGTTGGTGCGGATGAACAGGCGCAGCTCGACAGGCTCCACGCTGTCATTGGTCGGGTACCAGTCAAACAGGATGCGGTAGCCTTTGATGTCGTCGAGCTTCAGGATGCTGAAATCCTTGACCTCGCCGTTCGAGCAGGTAACGACCGGCTCGATGCCCGTACCTTCGGGCAAGCGGTCCAGGCCGCCACCGGTGAAGTCCACGGCAAAGCGCCGCGCCCACACCGGCGGATAGTGTTCGCCTGGCGCCCAGCCTTCGGTGAAGCCGCCCATGCCCGAACGGGTCGCGTTGACCCGTGCCAACGGCGTTCCGACTGGCGGCAATGCGCTCCAGTACAGCTTGTAGCCGTAGTTCAGCGAATCCCCTGCAGCCACCGGTTTCTTCGGCGTCCAGAAGGCGACGATGTTGTCCATGGTCTCGCCGGTGGTGGGGATCTCCAGCAGATCGACCGAGCCTTCGCCCCATGCGGTGGTCGGTTCAACCCACAGGCTCGGGCGACGGCTGTACCAGTCGACGGTGTCCTGATAGCTGGCGAACTCGTGGTCGGTCTGCACCAGGCCGAAGCCCTTCGGGTCGGTATCGGCGAAGGCATTGAATTGCAGGGTCGCCGGGTTGTTCAGCGGGCGGCAGATCCACTCGCCGTTGCCGCGCCACATGGCCAGGCGGTCGGAGTCATGGATTTGCGGGTGAATGGTGTCGCACATGCGGCGCTCGTGGGTGCCGCAACTGAACATGCTGGTCATCGGCGCAATGCCCAACTGGTCGATGGCGGTGCGTGCATTGACGTGGGCGTCGATCTCCATCACCACGCGCTCGGCCTGGCAGTCGATATCGAAGCGGTAGGCACCGGTGGCGCTCGGCGAATCGAGCAGGGCGTAGACCACGAAGCGGGTGCTGTCCTTGTCCGGGGTCTCGAACCAGAACTTGGTGAAATCGGGGAATTCTTCGCGCTTCTTGGCGTAGGTATCGATGGCCAGCCCGCGGGCCGACAAGCCGTACTGGCCGGTGGCGTCCACCGCACGGAAGTAACTGGCGCCGAGGAACGACACGACATCGTGCTTGTCCAGTTCCGGGGCCTTGAACAGCTTGAAGCCGGAGAAACCCAGGTCGCCCTTGAGCTGCGCGGTGTCGACCGTGGTGTTTTCATAGTTGAACAGCGACGGGCGGAAATGCACCTCGCGGGCCATCCGGGTTTTCGGATCGACGCTGTACATGCGCACCGGCTGCTTGAACCCCATGCCAACGTGGAAAAACTGCACGTCCAGCTGGCCCTTGAGCTCTTTCCACAAGGAATGATTGCCGTCGTAGCGGATCGCATTGAAGTTCTGCGGCGTCATGGTCGCCAGGGTCGGCGGCAACTGTTGCTTGGTGTCCTGATAGCGGTTGCTGGCGAGCTGTTTGGCCTGGAGTTTCAGCGCCTCGAAATCGAACGCGGTGGCCTCGCCATCAGCGGTGCCACCGGTGGCGGCCCAGGCCTTGGCGGCCAACAGGCCCGTAGCGGACAAACCGGTGTAGGCCGCGATGGCCATGGAGGCTTTGAGCAAGTTCCTGCGGTGCATAAATACAACCTGTCGTGAACAATCCCGTGCCGTTCCTGGCACGTGCTGGATCAGAAATATCGGTTCGGACATGCCTTCGGCCAAACACAACGGACTTTTACACAGATGCCCGACAGCTTAAACCGTTCGATTGAAGAGCAAAATTGATTGATGGCACTGCGCCGTCTCGGCAATGAAACAAGACATGTCGGGAAACAATTCCGACAGGGGTTTCTGATTTAGAGGGCATTTCTGCTTTTTTCGACTAATTACTCTAAAAACCGCTTTTCAGCGCCCGGAATATTTCTATTCTGTGCACATGACCGGTTTATGCCCTTCGGACCGGTGCGGTTCAGCGGGCACCCAGCGGCTGCTGAAAAAGGGATAGGGCGATGCGGTTTTTTGCAGTTTCTTTGACGTCTAGAGAAGGACATCGTCCATGTCGAAAGTACAAGGCATCACCGAAATGTTGGGAATCTTTCCGTGTCTGGCACTGGTGCGACGAAGACGCCGGCTCAACAGCGAGGAAATGAAACTGGTGGAACGCTATCGGGAACTGTCGGAGAGCGACAGGATCGCGATGAGGTATCTGGTGGATGCGATGAGGAGTGTTTCGAGGTTTTAATAAGGCAAACCAAAGGGACGGACTGTGAAGTCTGTCCCTTTTTTATCAGCTCGATTTATCCCTTCAGCGGCAAGTGCCAGCGATTGGGAAGGGTCGCTGCACCTGCATCAACTCAGGCATGTCTCGCCACTTGATCCAGGCGTGATGTTGGTAATGCAGCAAGGGCACTGAAACTCCGGCCCAATTCAAGGAACTCAGGCTTGGCAGGTTTTCCACAGGCGCTGATTTCGCATCACGCAATGAGGGTATGACTTCATTGCTCAACCACTGGCGCAGGTTGCGGTTTTCCGGGACGAAGTGGTGAACCAGCAAGGCGTACATGCCTGATTCGCTGATCATCAGGGTTTCGACCGTTTTGCCGTCCTTGCGCAGCCAGACGGTGCGACGTTGGTCGGGATCGAGTTTCAGGGTCAGGCGTTCATTGAGTGGTTTGCCCATCAAGCGACCCAGATCCTGGGCACAGAACCAGGCTTGGTTGTTTTGCATGAAGGCGTGGAGGAAACGGTTGTGGCGGGTGAAGACATTAGGAATGAAGCAGGAAGGAATTTCAGTCGGATGTGATGTGTGCTTGTGCATTTTTCGACTCCATGTTGAAGAAAGGAGCCGCCAATAATCCTTCGACAGATTTGGGTGGCGGACCGTGGGGCGTTCGAAGTCGGAACGTTCTCGATCAACATGGAAGCCGAGAGGCCCGCGCCACACGGCCCGCCATAACGCGAAACTGAAAGGCAAAAAAATGCCCCAGCTCATATGGGGGCGCGGATGCGCCATGTTGATATGTTCCGGCTTCGACTCCGGGCCGCTGATTTGGCAGCGACGGAGCAAAGCCTATCGGTCAGGCGCTCGCGGCGCCAAGTCTACTCTGGCGACGCTTGTTGTAGGAATCGAGGGTTTTTCAGGAAGGCTGTATCTGTAGGAATTTCCTGTTTTTGCATCTACCGAGGTGACATAGCGTTGCTCCCCTGATTTTTCCTATAACTTTTCCGGGTTCAAGAATGGACTGCAGATTTTTCTGCATTGATCGAGTTTCCAGCTAGTGCTTCTTCTATAAAACGCTTGTGGGAGGCGCGAGTTTTTTCAGAAGAGTCCAGCGAAAAAAACGTTCTTTCTACAAGTCAGGGAAGCAAATGCAGACGATCGTTGTCCGTTATCTCGAAACGGTGATCAATAAAACTACCGGCGGATCCAGCCAAGTCGTTCTGGGAACGGAAATTTACGAAGATATCCGTGAAACACTGATTCCAGGGATGCCGCGCTCCAAGCCGGGGACAGCCCTACACCCGGTTTTCCTGACCAAATGCTTCATCAATGACAGCAATCACCTTTGGCGACTCGAATCGATAAAGTCGACCGCCGCCACGGCTACGCGGCCCGCTGTTTTTTCGGTGCTGATTCAAAGACAGGATGTTTCTAAAGAGATTTTTCTGAATCAGACGCTGAAAAAAGACAAAAGCTTGAAGCTACAGAAACTTCTGGGGCGCCAAGGGAAACTGGTCGAAGTGGACTATGGGTTCGTGCAGCGAAGCGCACGCACAGATGCGTCGAGCAAGTCCAACAAGCGGTACATGGACACGCTGCTTGAGGCCGAGATGCATAAGCGCAGGCTTGCTGTCGTTGTGAAGGTGATATCAAAAAATCTTGTTCAGGTTGCCCCTGTGACATCAAGAGCTATTGCCGTCGAAGACAGGTCAGCCTTCAAGCTGGAACAGGCTACCTTGGACAAAATGCCTCGCTACCAAAACAGCGGAAAAGAAAGCTATGTGCTTTGCAGCATGCTTGAGTGCGTTTCGACCCAACGAATTTTGCCTCCAATCAGCTATTTCGGCGACGGGAGGGATACAGGGAGGAGCGTTAAGTACCCTTTTGCGCTGAGTGTCACCGAGAGCAAGTTGCTGAGGTCAGCGCTGATTCACGCCGTGGGAGCCTCCGGTTATGTTCCGTACAACGACTTACTTCAGGCTCAGCTTAAAGCTCAAAAGCTGCAGGAAGTCGTCGACCAACTCAATACAGCGTTGGACATTCGCAATACCGCATTGAGGCAGCTTGTTGCTGTCCAGAAGCTAGCCAAAAGGTGGGCGGCGGAAATGGGGCTTGAGTATGAGGATGAGCTCGAATTTCAACGAAATCTGGATGCTGAAAATGAAGTCGCGGCCACTGTTTTTTAACAAGCAAAACGAATTGACACCGCCTTCATCGGTTAATATCATTGGCTCACATGGCCTGGCAAAGAGAGCAGAACTCTACCCAGGCGACAGGGTTAATACCCTCTTCTGTGAAAGTAAAACCGCCTTTAGGGGCGGTTTTTTTATGTCTGTTCAAATGCTCAATTTGTTTTAGCAACCTCAACCCTGCCCGCATCGCTGCGGGCAGCGCGTCCGATCAACGAACTATTACCGACTAACCTTCCACGCATCCCCCGCAGGTGCCGTACCGTGGTCATACGGCTTGGCGATCCACATGTAAAGCAGGCCCAGGCCAATCACGATGGCAGTGCTCAGCACCATCGCGTAGTTGATGTACCACGCGGCGTCCGGGGTGCGTGGCCAGGCCATGTTGATGATGGCGCCGACGCCGTAGACCAGCGCGCCGACGTTCACCACCCAGCCCCAGGCGCCGAGGGTGAATTTGCCGCTGGGTTTCCAGCCCTTCATGCGGGCGTACAGGGCTGCGAGCACGATCATCTGAAACGCCAGGTAGATGCCGATTGCCGCGAAACTGACGATGGTGGCGACCGCGTCTTGCAGGAAGAAGCCGAGGATGATGATCAGTGCCGGCAGGACACCGGACACGAACAGTGCGGCAACTGGAACCTGAGTCGTAGGGGAAATCTTCTTCAGTAGTCGGCTGCCGATGACCATTTCGTCACGGGCGTAGGAATACAGCAGACGACTGGCCGCCGCTTGCAGGCTGATCACGCAGGAGATGAAGGAAATCATCACCACGCCCATCACCACTTTCGAACCGACCGGGCCGAAGGCGTTGTTGAGGATGGTGGTGACCGGGTCCTTGTCGGTGCCGTTGATCACCGCCTGCATGTCCGGCACGGCCAGGATCAGCGCCAGGCAGGCGAACATCGCCGCGATGCCGCCGATGTAGATGGTCATGCGCATGGCCACCGGGATCTGCTTGCTCGGGTTGGGGGTTTCTTCGGCCACGTCGCCGCAGGCCTCGAAGCCGTAGTACAGGAACATCCCCGCCAGCGACGCGGTGAGGAACGCCGGCAGGTACGAGCCGTCGACGCTGATATCGAAGGTGTTGAACAACACGCTGATGGGTTGATGACGCTCGAAAATCAGCAGGTAAACGCCAACGATCACCGCGCCCACCAGTTCGCAGAGGAAGCCGAACATGGCGATCCGCGCCAGCACCTTGGTGCCGCTGAGGTTGACCAGGGTGGCGAACAACGTCAGGAACAGAGCGATGATGATGTTGGTGTTGTTGCTCGGTTCAAAGCCCATCATGGCGGCGAGGTACGGACCGGCACCTACAGCAACGGCGGCGATGGTGACGCACAGGGCGATGGAGTAGATCCAGCCGACCATCCACGCCCAGCGCTTGCCCACCAAGCGGCGAGCCCACGGGTACACACCGCCGGAAATCGGGAACTGCGAAACCACTTCGCCGAAGATCAGGCACACCAGCAACTGGCCGCAACCGACCAGCAAGTAGGCCCAGAACATCGGAGGCCCGCCCGCGGCGAGGCACAGGCCGAAGAGGGTATAAACCCCTACGACCGGAGAGAGATAGGTGAAGCCCAGGGCGAAGTTTTCCCACAGGCTCATGCTGCGGTTGAAGTTGGAGGTGTAACCCAGTTTGCGTAGTTGCTCGGCATCGCTGTCGGCAAGGGCTGCAGAGAGATCGGGTGATGCACTCATGTGTGATTGCTCCGGAAAATCGGCAGATTTCGGATGTCCGAAACCGTGACGGGGCCTTGGGGGCGCCGCCCGGATCGGTGGTTATTGTTTTGAATTCCTGATGGTGCTTAGTGCCGGTTTCTACCTTGAAGCCGGGGTGACGCAATCGCCAGCAGGCTGGCTCCCACAGGGAAATGCATTCCAAACTGTGGGAGCCAGCCTGCTGGCGATGCTTTTAGTGCTTGAACATCACATGCCGCACAACGGTGTAGTCCTCAAGCCCGTACATGGACATGTCCTTGCCATAGCCGGACAGTTTCTGACCTCCGTGAGGCATTTCGCTGACCAGCATGAAGTGCGTATTGACCCAGGTGCAGCCGTACTGCAAACGCGCCGACAGGCGATGAGCGCGGCCGACGTCGGCGGTCCACACGGAGGAGGCCAGGCCGTAGTCCGAATCGTTGGCCCAGCCCAGCACCTGTGCTTCATCGCTGAATTTAGTCACCGAGACCACCGGCCCGAACACTTCACGGCGCACGATTTCGTCGTCCTGCTGCGCATCGGCCAACACCGTCGGTTCGAAGAAATAGCCGTTGCCCTCGACAGCCTTGCCGCCAGTGATCAATCGAATGTGCGGCTGGGCGATGGCGCGCTCGACGAAACCGGTCACGCGGTCGCGGTGTTGCGCGGTGATCAGCGGGCCGAGTTCGGTCGACGGATCATCCTGCAAGCCGTACTTGATGCTGCTGACGGCGGCGCCGAGTTTCTCCACGAACTTGTCGTAGATGCCTTCCTGGGCATAGATGCGGCAGGCGGCGGTGCAGTCCTGGCCTGCGTTGTAGAAACCGAAGGTGCGGATGCCTTCGACGGCGGCATCGATGTCGGCGTCGTCGAAGATGATCACCGGGGCCTTGCCACCCAGTTCCATGTGCATGCGTTTGACGCTGTCGGCGGTGCTGGAAATGATGTTCGAGCCGGTGGCGATCGAACCGGTCAGCGACACCATGCGCACTTTCGGGTGGGTCACCAGTGGACTGCCGACGGTAGGACCACGGCCGAACACCAGGTTGAGTACACCGGCCGGGAAAATCTCCGACGCCAGTTCGGCCAGACGCAGGGCGGTCAGCGGGGTTTGTTCCGACGGCTTGAGCACCACAGTATTACCGGCGGCCAGGGCCGGGGCGATTTTCCAGGCGACCATCATCAGCGGGTAGTTCCACGGCGCGATGGAAGCGATCACGCCCACCGGGTCGCGACGGATCATCGAGGTGTGGCCCGACAGGTACTCGCCGCCAGCCGAACCGCTCATGCAGCGGCTGGCGCCAGCGAAGAAACGGAACACGTCGGCAATCGCCGGGATCTCGTCGTTCAGTGCGGCGCTGTAGGGTTTGCCGCAGTTGTCCGATTCCAGTTTGGCCAGCTCTTCGCCGTGGGCCTCGATGACATCGGCGAGTTTGAGCAGCAGCCGTGAACGCTCTTTCGGCGGGGTTTGCGACCAGCTGTCGAACGCGGCGTCGGCAGCGCGTACGGCGGCATCGACCTGGGCCTCGCTGGCTTCGTTGATTTCCACCAGTACACGACCCAAAGCCGGGTTGAAGACGGGTTGGGCGGGGCCTTCGCCGTCGAGCAGTTGGCCGTTGATCAAGAGTTTGGTTTGCATGGCTTTGTCCTCACTAACACTTTTATTTTTCTGCTTGAACCGGCCCCCTGTAGGAGCGAGCCTGCTCGCGATGGTCTCAAACACACCGCGTTGAACCAGACTGAACGCGTCTTCGTTCACGTCCATCGCGAGCAGGCTCGCTCCTACAGGGGATGTTGGTTGTCGGTTACTTACCGCCACTCCCCGCAACGCTCTCACCACCCCGCGTCAGGTAATAGGCACCAAGAATCGGCAGCATGGTCACGATCATCACCAGCATCGCCACGACGTTGGTCACCGGCACGTCCCGTGGGCGGCTGAGCTGGTTGAGCAGCCACAACGGCAGGGTGCGTTCATGGCCGGCGGTGAAGGTGGTGACGATGATTTCGTCGAACGACAGGGCAAACGCCAGCATGCCGCCGGCCAGCAACGCCGAGCCGAGGTTCGGCAGGATGATGTAGCGGAAGGTCTGCCAGCCGTCGGCACCGAGGTCCATCGAGGCTTCGATCAAACTGTGGGAGGTACGGCGCAAACGGGCGATGACGTTGTTGTAGACGATCACCACGCAGAAGGTCGCGTGGCCGACGATGATGGTGAACATCCCCGGTTCGATGCCCAGTGTCTTGAAGGTCGCCAGCAGCGCGATCCCGGTGATGATCCCCGGCAGGGCAATCGGCAGGATCAGCATCAGCGAGATGCCTTGCTTGCCGAAGAAATCCCGGCGATACAACGCGGCCGAAGCCAATGTGCCAAGGACCATGGCGATCAGGGTGGCAATCGAGGCGATCTGCAACGACAGCTTGATGGCTTCCAGCACGTCCGGGCGCGAGAACGCCACGCCGATCCACTTCCAGGTGAAACCCTTGGGTGGAAAACTGAACGCCGCGTCTTCGGTGTTGAAGGCGTACAGGAAGATGATCAGGATCGGGAAGTGCAGGAACAGCAACCCGCCCCATGCGGCAATGCGCAGGCCGAGAGAGGCTTTGTCCCCCTGCTTTTCTGAATTAGAGTGCATCGAAGGCCCCCAGTCGTTTGACGATGGACAGGTAGATGGCGATCAGCACGATCGGCACCAGGGTGAAGGCCGCGGCCATTGGCATGTTGCCGATCGCGCCTTGCTGGGCATACACCATGCTGCCGACGAAGTAGCCGGGCGGGCCGACCAGTTGCGGCACGATGAAGTCGCCCAGGGTCAGCGAGAAGGTGAAGATCGAGCCTGCGGCGATGCCCGGGACCGACAGCGGCAGAATCACTTGCGTGAAGGTCTGGCGCGGCTTGGCACCGAGGTCGGCGGAGGCTTGCAGCAGCGAGGGCGGCAGGCGTTCCAGCGAGGCCTGGATCGGCAGGATCATGAACGGCAGCCAGATGTAGACGAACACCATGAAGCGCCCCAGGTGCGAGGTCGACAAGGTGCTGCCGCCGACGCCAGGAATCCCCAGCACGAACTGCAGGACCGGTTCCAGTCCCAGGTGCTGCACGAACCACTGCGCCACGCCGCCCTTGGCCAACAGCAGCGTCCAGGCGTAGGCCTTGACGATGTAACTGGCCCACATCGGCATCATCACCGCGATGTAGAAAAACGCCTTGGTCTTGCCGGTGGTGTAGCGCGCCATGTAGTAGGCAATCGGGAACGCGATGACGGCGCTGGCCATCGACACGACGACCGCCATGCCCAGGGTGCGCAGGATGATGTCGAAGTTCGACGGCTGGAACAGCGCGGTGAAGTTCGCCAGGGTCAGGTCGGGTGTGACCGCCATGGTGAAGTCATCGAAGGTGTAGAAGCCTTGCCACAGCAGCACCAGCAATGAGCCCAGGTAGATCGCGCCGAACCACAGCAACGGCGGCACCAGCAGCATCGACAGGTACAGGTTCGGCCGGCGATACAACAGGTTGGAAAACCTGCGCAACGGCGAGCCGCCTGAGGAGGTTTGAGAAATAGCCAGGGTGTTCATCTCACACCCCGCCTGCAAGGGTATCGTGCAACTGGACCATCGCTTCCCGCGCCCAGCGTGCGCTGAGGCGCTGCCCGGTCTGGTGTTGCGCGCTGCTGTCGATCCACTGGATGTTGGCCTGGCTGATGTTCAGGGTCTGGCCGTTTTCCAGTTTCAGTTCATAGCGGGTGGCGCTGCCCTGGTACTGGATGTCGTGCAGCAAACCGCTGACTTCGATCTCGTGACTGGCCAGCGGGCCTTCGGCGAAGCGCACGTGTTCCGGACGTATCGAGAACGGCTGCGGATTGCCACTGAGCTGCTTGGCCAGATCACCGCGAATCACGTTGGAGGTGCCGACGAATTCCGCCACGAAGGTGGTGGCCGGTTTCATGTACAGGTTGCGCGGGCTATCGACCTGTTCGATGCGCCCCTTGTTGAACACCGCCACCCGGTCGGACATCGACAACGCTTCGGTCTGGTCGTGGGTGACGAAAATGAAGGTGATGCCGAGCTGGCGTTGCAGCTTCTTCAGTTCGCCCTGCATTTGCTCGCGCAACTTCAGGTCGAGGGCGCCGAGGGGTTCGTCGAGCAACAGTACGCGAGGACGGTTGACCAAGGCACGGGCCAGGGCCACACGCTGGCGTTGGCCTCCGGAGAGCTGCACCGGCTTGCGCTCGCCATAGCCGCCGAGGGCGACCATCTCCAGGGATTCCTGGGCGCGCTTGAGGCGTTCGACCTTGCCGATGCCTTTGACTTTCAAGCCGTAGGCGACGTTATCGCGAACGTTCATGTGCGGGAACAGCGCGTAATCCTGGAACACGGTGTTCACGTCACGCTGGTACGGCGGCAGGCCGGCGGCCTCTTCGCCATGAATACGGATGGAGCCTGCGCTCGGTTGTTCAAAACCGGCGATCAGGCGCAAACAGGTGGTCTTGCCCGAGCCGGACGGCCCCAGCATGGAGAAGAACTCGCCGTCCTGGATGTCGATGGAAACCCGGTCGACGGCTTTCACTTCGCCGAACTGACGGGAGACGTTGGTGAACTGGACTGCAAGCGTCATGGTGCGGTGCTCCAAAAAGGCGAAGGCCGTCGCAGCGGCCCTGCCTGGACTTCTGAAAAAACGAACATCTTTTATCGGTGGGCCGAGCACGATAGTGGCAACGGCGCTGATCAACTGTAGGAGTGAGCCTGCTCGCGATGAGGGCGGAACAGTCAGAATCGTTGTCGACTGACACTCCGCCATCGCGAGCAGGCTCGCTCCTACAGGGTGGGGCGGGTTATCTACCGCCCATGATCGCGATGTAATCCTGGGTCCAGCGGCTGTACGGCACGAACTTGCCGCCTTCAGCCTGTGGAGTTTTCCAGAAGGCGATCTTGTCGAACTGGTCGAAACCGTTGGTCTTGCAGCCTTCGGCGCCGAGCAATTCACTGCCCTGGCACGCCGCCGGAACCGCTGGCAACGAGCCGAACCACGCTGCGACGTCACCCTGGACTTTCGGTTGCAGCGACCAGTCCATCCATTTGTAGGCGCAGTTCGGGTGCTTGGCCTCGGCGTGCAGCATGGTGGTATCGGCCCAACCGGTAGCGCCTTCTTTCGGGATGGTCGAGGCGATTGGCTGCTTCTCGTTCATCAGGCCGTTGACCTGATATGGCCACGCACCGGAGGCGACCACGCCTTCGTTCTTGAAGTCGCTCATTTGCACAGTGGTGTCGTGCCAGTAGCGATGGATCAACGGCTGCTGGGCGCGCAGCAGGTCGAGTACGGCCTTGTACTGGGCTTCGGTCAGTTCATAGGGGTTCTGGATGCCCAGTTCCGGCTTGGCGGTCTTCAGATACAGCGCCGCGTCGGCGATGTAGATCGGGCCGTCATAGGCCTGCACGCGGCCCTTGTTCGGCTTGCCGTCCGGCAGGTTTTCCGCATTGAACAGCACGCCCCAGCTGGTGGGCGGGGTCTTGAACACGTTGGTGTTGTACATCAACACGTTCGGGCCCCACTGATACGGGGCGCCGTAGGTCTGCTTGTTGACCACGTACCAGGGTCCATCCTTGAGGCGCGGGTCGAGGTTTTTCCAGTTCGGGATCAACGCGGTGTTGATCGGTTGCACACGCTTGCCGACGATCAGGCGCAGGGACGCGTCGCCGGACGCCGTGACCAGGTCGTAGCCGCCCTTGGCCATCAGGCTGACCATTTCATCGGAGGTGGCAGCGGTCTTGACGTTGACCTTGCAGCCGGTTTCCTTCTCGAAACCGGTTACCCAGTCGTAGGCCTTGTCACTCTCGCCACGTTCGATGTAGCCAGGCCAGGCCACAATATCCAGTTGGCCTTCGCCCGCCCCGACAGCTTTGAGCGGCTCGGCGGCCTGGACACTGGCGCTGGCCAGCAGCGCGGTGGTGATTGCACTGAGCAGTGCGGTCTTGTGCACGGACATGGGAATTCCCTCTTCTTTAATTATGGTCGGGGCAGTGTCTTGAACGTGGTGAAGCGCGCCGTTGGTGGCTTGTTATTAGCGTAGTCAGAGATGCTCGCCATGGCGGGCCATGATGTGCCGCACCACGCTGTAGTCCTGAAGCGAATCGCTGGACAGGTCTTTGCCGTAGCCCGAGCGTTTCAGGCCGCCATGGGGCATTTCGCTGACCAGCATGAAATGGCTGTTGATCCAGGTGCAGCCGTACTGCAAGCGCGCCGCGACCTGCATGGCCTTGTCGAGGTTCTGGGTCCAGACCGACGAGGCCAGGCCGTATTCCGAATCGTTGGCCCAATCCACCGCTTGTTCCAGCTCATCGAAGCGGGTCACGGTGACCACCGGCCCGAACACTTCGCGCTGGACGATCTCGTCACTTTGCTTGCAACCGGCGAGCAGGGTCGGCTGGTAATAGAAGCCGGCGCCGGAATGCACCGCCGCGCCGGTCACCCGTTCGATGTGCGGCTGGCCGAGGGCACGTTCGACAAAACTGGCCACGCGATCGCGCTGGCGGGTGCTGATCAACGGGCCGATTTCGTTGTCGGCGTCGCGTTTGCCAGCAAAGCGCAGGCTACTGACGGCTGCGCCGAGCTCGGCCACCAGACGGTCATGAATCCCGGCCTGGGCATAAATGCGGCAAGCGGCGGTGCAATCCTGGCCGGCGTTGTAGTAGCCGTAGGTGCGTACGCCTTCGACCACGGCCTGAATGTCGGCATCGTTGCAGACGATCACCGGAGCCTTGCCGCCGAGTTCGAGGTGGGTACGCTTGAGTGTTTTCGATGCGGCCTGGAGAATCTTCTGGCCGGTGACGATATCGCCGGTCAGCGACACCATGCGGATCTTCGGATGGCTGACCAAATGGCTGCCGACCCCTTCGCCGCCACCGCAAACGATGTTGATCACCCCCCGTGGCAGGATCTCGGCCAATGCCGGGGCCAGGGCCAGGATCGACAGCGGCGTGTGTTCCGACGGCTTGAACACCAGGGTGTTGCCGGCGGCGAGGGCCGGGGCGATCTTCCACGCGGCCATCATGATCGGGTAGTTCCAGGGCGCGATCGACGCCACGACCCCGATAGGATCGCGCCGAACCATGCTGGTGTAGCCCGGCAGGTATTCGCCGCTGAGCTGGCCGGTCTGGCAACGCACGGCACCGGCGAAGAAGCGGAACACGTCGACCGTGGCGCTCAAGTCGTCCTGGCGGGCCAGGTGCAGCGGCTTGCCGCAGTTCATGGATTCGAGGCGGGCCAGCAGGTCGGCATTTTTTTCGATGGTGTTGGCGATCTCCAGCAACAGGTTCGAACGTTGCTGCGGCGTGGTCCGTGACCAACCGGCAAAGGCGCGGTGGGCGGCGAGGATCGCGGCTTCGACTTGTTCGGTGCTGGCTTCGGCGATCTGCGTCAGGACTTCGCCGGTGGCCGGGTTGAGGATCGGCTCGACAAAGCCTTGCCCGGCGACCAGTTCACCATCAATCAACAGTGCGGTGAACAACGGGGTCTGCGCGCCAGCCATTTTTCGGGTTCTCGTTTTTTGTGTGGCTTGTTGTGTAGACATGGCAGCGCTCCCTGTGACTGGGGCCCGGCCGTCTTTATTAGATGCAACAAGACTAGTTCGCGGACCCGAGGACAACAAATACTAAATACTGAAGGTGGCGTTCGATTAAATAGATGGCTTGCGCCCGCCGTGGGGTTGTTCGCGAGCGACCGTAAGGAAGGGGTCTACCAGCGCCGGCCGCGCGGTGCCGCGACGCCAGGCCAGGCCGACATCCAGGGTCTGGCTGAGGTCGGCGATCGGTCGCGCTTCGATGATGTCGCCCTCCAGTGACCACGGGCGATAGGTCATGTCGGGCTGGATCGATACGCCCAATCCGGCGGCCACCAGGCTTCGCACCGCTTCGGTCGAAGCTGTGCGCAGGGTGATGCGCGGTTGCAGGGAGGCTGCCGACCACATGCGCTGGGCGTTGCGGTCCATTTCATCGACGTTCAGTTGAATCAATGGCTCGCGGGCCACGTCGGCGAGGTTGATGCTGTCGTGTTCCAGCAACGGGTGCTGGGCCGGCAGCCATAGTCGGTGCGGCGAGTGGGTCAGCACTTCGGTCTGCAAAGCGTGGCGGTCTTCGAGATTGGAGAGGATCAACACGCCGACATCGATTTCGCCGCTGACCAGCAAATGCTCAATGTACGGGCGCTCATCCTCCATTACGCGGATTTCCACGTTGGGGTAGGCGCGCTGGAAGCGGGTGAGCAGATCCGCCAGGTAATAACCGGCCACCAGGCTGGTTACACCGACGATCAATTGCCCGGCGACCTGGTCGGTGCTCTGTTGCAGGCTGCGCTTGGCGTTATCCACGGTAGCCAGGATCAAGTGCGCCTGACGCAGGAATTGATGCCCCTGGTGGGTCAGGGTCATGCCTTTGGCGTGGCGGCTGAACAGGCTGACGCCGATTTCCTCCTCCAGTTGCTGGATCGCCAGGGTCAAGGTCGACTGGGAAATGAACGCGGTTTGCGCGGCGGCCGAGATCGAGCCGGTCTCGGCCACGGCGATGAAGTGACGGATCTGACGCAAGGTCATCATGGGAAAGCACCCGGTGGGCTGTTTTTATCGATTGGCCAGAGTGTATATCGTTTTTTCTGATAGTCAGGTTCGAGCGGCAATACGCGCAATGCAACATCTGGAAGCACTCTCGCCCACGGGGCGTGGGTACTTTCGTTTTAGGCTGGTGGTCCTGGTTTAAGGTTAAACGTCTTGTGGAGGCGGTAAATGAACACCCGTGGATTGCTCGATCAACTACTCAAGTCCGGCCAGGACCTGTTGCAGAACAAGGCCGGCAGCTCACAGCAAAAGGGCGCGAGCGGTGGCAACGGTGCCCTCGGCAGTTTGCTTTCCGGCGCGAGTGGCGGGGCATTGGCGGCCGGCGCCATGGGCTTGCTGCTCGGTAGCAAAAAGGCCCGTAAAGTCGGGGGCAAGGTCGCGGTCTACGGCGGTCTCGCCGCGTTGGGCGTACTGGCTTATAAAGCCTACGGCAACTGGCAAGCGCAGCAGGGCGGCGCGGCCGGTACGGAACCGCAAACCCTGGACCGCGTGCCGGCCGCGCAAGTCGAGCTGCACAGTCAGGCGATTCTCAAGGCGCTGGTGGCCGCGGCCAAGGCTGACGGCCATGTCGATGAGCGCGAGCGTGCCTTGATCGAAGGTGAATTCACCCGCCTCGACAGCGACCAGGAGCTGCAACACTGGCTGCACGCCGAACTCAACAAGCCGCTGGACCCGAGCGATGTCGCCCGCGCCGCCCGGTCCCCGGAAATCGCCGCCGAGATGTACATCGCCAGCGTGATGATGGTGGACGAGGAAAACTTCATGGAGAAGGCCTACCTCGAGGAGCTGGCGCGCCAGCTCAAGCTCGAGCCGGGGTTGAAAGCCGAGCTGGAGAAGCAGGTTCGCCAGGCTTCGATGTAAGCCTTCAATCCGCTATCGCGAGCAAGCTCGCTCCCACAAAGAAGTCAAATGTGGGAGCGAGCCTGCTCGCGATGGCGTTTTCAGCCGGCCCACCGCCCCAATGGCCATTGCACGGCCCCTTTCTGCCCAATCACCCCTGGCACCCATCCCCTCCATTAGCGGACAGTCCCAACCCTGAGCCCATCCCGCCTTTTTTCAACGGGATGCGAAGTGGCGCGCATCCGTCTTATAAATGAAACACCGCCCTCGGCTATACTCCCCGCATTTCGAATCAGGCCCGAGGATTGACTGTGAAGAACTGGACGTTGCGCCAACGCATTTTGGCGAGCTTTGCGGTGATTATCACCATCATGTTGCTGATGGTGGTCGTGTCGTATTCCCGTTTATTGTCGATTGAGTCCAGTGAGAACGTTGTGCGTTCGGACAGTGTTCCCGGGATTCACTACAGCTCCCTGATTCGCGGTGCCTGGGTCGATGATTACGTGCTGACCCAGCAACTGATCGGGCTGGGGGGCGGTCGAGGCATGACCCAGGCTGACAAGGAGATGTACCAGGGGATTGAGGAACGGCTGCAACGCGCGATGGCCAGCTACCAGGGCACCATCTTCGAGAAAGATGATCGGGCAAGGTTCGAGGCGTTTGAAAAGCAGCACGATCAATATGACAAGCTGCTCGAAGAAGTGCTCGATGCCTACCAGCAAAAGGACTTCGAACAGGCCCGTCGCATCCTCGCCGAACAGATGACCCCGGCATGGGCTGCCGGCCGCAAACAGCTGGATGAACTCATTGAGTTCAACAGGGAGGCGGCTGAGGCGGCCACTGACTCGATCATTTCATCGGTAGCGATGGCGAAGTTGATCATGGGCATTTCGTTGCTGGTCGCAGTCATTAGTGCCGGGTTGTGTGGTCTTTTGTTGATGCGCGCGATCATGGCGCCGATGAACCGCATCGTGAGAATCCTCGAAATCATGCGCACTGGCGACCTCAGCAGCCGCCTGAATCTGGAGCGCAAGGACGAATTCGGCGCGGTAGAGACCGGTTTCAACGACATGATGACCGAGCTCACTTCTCTGGTGTCCCAGGCCCAGCGGTCGTCGGTGCAGGTGACTACGTCGGTGACCGAGATCGCCGCGACATCCAAGCAGCAACAAGCCACCGCCACCGAAACTGCCGCCACCACCACGGAAATCGGCGCGACCTCCCGTGAGATCGCCGCCACTTCCCGGGATCTGGTGCGCACCATGACCGAGGTCTCCACCGCCGCCGATCAGGCTTCAGTGGCCGCCGGCTCCGGACAACAGGGCCTGGCGCGCATGGAGGAAACCATGCACTCGGTGATGGGAGCGGCCGATCTGGTCAACGCCAAGCTGGCGATCCTCAACGAGAAGGCCGGCAACATCAATCAGGTGGTGGTGACCATCGTCAAGGTTGCCGACCAGACCAACCTGTTGTCGCTCAACGCCGCCATCGAGGCCGAGAAGGCCGGGGAATACGGACGCGGTTTTGCCGTGGTCGCCACCGAAGTGCGGCGTCTGGCGGACCAGACGGCGGTGGCCACCTACGACATCGAACAAATGGTGCGCGAGATCCAGTCGGCGGTGTCGGCCGGGGTGATGGGCATGGACAAGTTCTCTGAAGAAGTGCGCCGAGGCATGTCAGAGGTGCAGCAAATCGGCGAGCAGTTGTCGCAGATCATCCATCAGGTTCAGGCGTTGGCGCCGCGGGTGTTGATGGTCAACGAAGGCATGCAGGCCCAGGCCACGGGCGCGGAGCAGATCAACCATGCGCTGGTGCAGTTGGGCGATGCCAGCAGCCAGACGGTCGAGTCTCTGCGCCAGGCCAGTTTCGCCATCGATGAGCTGAGCCAGGTGGCCGTCGGGCTGCGCAGCGGCGTTTCGCGATTCAAAGTCTGATGAGCGAAATCACGGCCAAACGCTCTGTCGTGACGCAGGCGCTGCATGCCTTGTTTCTGGTGTTTCGCATCGGCAACGAGCGCTATGCCTTGAAGGCTGTCGAAGTGGCTGAAGTGTTGCCGCGCCTGCCCTTGAAGCCCATCCCCCATGCCCCCGCCTGGGTCGCCGGGGTGTTCGCCTATCGGGGCACCGTAGTGCCGGTGATCGACTTGAGCGCACTGACCTTTGGTACGTCTGCACAGGCCCGTACCAGCACGCGACTGGTGCTGGTCAACTATCACCCGGATGAATCCTCCGAGTCGCAGCTACTCGGGTTGATTCTGGAACAGGCGACTGACACCTTGCGCTGCGATCCGGCGGATTTTCAGCCCTACGGCCTGGACAATCGCCAGACGCCTTACCTCGGGCCGGTGCGCAAGGACGAGCAGGGCTTGCTGCAATGGGTACGGGTCGGCGATCTGCTGGACGACCGGGTGCGCGCCTTGTTGTTCCCCTCGCCGCCAATGGATCCGGTGCTGCTGCAGGAGCGGCCATGAACAGCGACCAGCGTTTTTTCGACTTCCTCAAGGAAACCATCGGACTCGACGTGACCTCGGTAGGGCCTGCGATCATCGAGCGAGCGGTGCGCCAGCGCAGCATCGCTGCGCAAGCACCCTCGGCCGATGAATATTGGCGAACCTTGCAGGGCTCGCGGGACGAGCAGCAGGCGTTGATCGAAGCGGTGATCGTTCCGGAAACCTGGTTCTTCCGCTATCCGGAGTCCTTCGTCACCCTGGCGAAACTGGCGGGCAAGCGTCTGTCCGAGATCAACAACCTGCGCGCACTGCGGATTCTCAGCCTGCCATGCTCCACTGGCGAAGAACCCTACTCGATCGCCATGGCGTTGCTCGATGCCGGGCTCAAACCGTACCAGTTCAAGGTCGACGGCCTGGACGTCAGCCCGTTGTCAGTGGAAAAAGCCCGGCGGGCGTTGTACGGCAAGAACTCCTTTCGGGGTGACGACATTGCGTTTCGCGACCGTCATTTCATTGCCGAAGGCGAGAGCTATCGCCTCGATCAGCGCGTGCTCGAGCAAGTGCGCCTGCAGGTCGGCAATCTGCTGGATCCGGCCTTGCTGGCCGGTGAACCGCCCTTCGATTTCGTGTTTTGTCGCAACTTGCTGATCTACTTCGACCAGCCGACCCAGAAGCAGGTCTTCGAAGTGCTCAAGTGCCTGACCCACGTTGACGGTGTGCTGTTTATCGGTCCGGCCGAGGGCAGTCTGCTGGGGCGTTTGGGGATGCGCTCGATCGGTATCGCACAGTCCTTCGCGTTCAGCCGGCAAGGGATGCCGGACCCTGAACACTTGCCGGCATTCGTTCCAGCGCCATTGCCAGTGCCGCAACCGCTGCGCAATCCACCGCCTGCGCCAGTGCGCAGCCGTCCGTTTGCCCAGGTTGCGCCGCTGCGGCCTGCGCCTGCCAACTCCGGCCCCGACACTGCCGCGCTACTGGCCAATATCGCCGTGCTGGCCGATGAAGGCAAAAGCGCCGAGGCGCGAGCGGCCTGTGAAAGCTACTTGCGCAGCCATGAGCCAGTGGCTCAGGTCTTTTATTGGTTGGGACTGCTCAGCGACGTGGCCGGCAATACCCTTGAAGCCCAGGGTTTTTACCGCAAGGCGTTGTACCTCGAACCGCAACATCCTGAAGCGTTGATGCACCTGGCCGGGTTGCTGCAGGCCCAGGGCGATGCGATGGGAGCCAGACGATTGCAGGAACGTGCCGCCCGCAGCGCACGCGCCGCCGACAGTGAGCTTAAACGATGATCGCCGCCGACACCTTTAGCGTCACCCGGGATGCCCAGGCCATCGACGATTGCTGGAACCGTATCGGTATCCACGGCGACAAGTCCTGCCCGCTGCTCAGCGAGCATATTCATTGCCGCAATTGTACGGTGTATTCCGCGGCCGCCACACGCTTGCTCGATCGCTATGCATTGCAGCAGGAAGATCGCGGGCCAGTGTCCGTCGCGGTCGAGAGCGAGGTGAAAACCCGCTCGCTGTTGATGTTCCGTCTGGGGGAGGAGTGGCTGGGGCTCGCGACCCGTAGTCTGGTGGAGGTGGCGCCGCTGCAAGCGATTCACTCTTTGCCGCATCAACGTTCCCGGGCCTTGCTCGGTGTGGCGAATGTGCGCGGTGCGCTGGTCGCCTGCCTGTCGCTGGTGGAGCTGCTCGACCTCGACGGCACCAGCAACGTGGCACCCGGCGCGCGGGTCATGCCACGCATGTTGATCATCGCTGCTGATGGCGGGCCGGTGGTGGTGCCGGTGGACGAGGTCGACGGGATCCATGCCATCGATGAGCGCATCCTCGATGCCGCGTCGCGCTCGGGTGCTCAGGCCAGCGCCAAATACACCCGTGGTGTGTTGCAATTCAAAGGTCGCAGCCTGCGTTGGCTGGATGAAGAACAGCTGCTGTCCGCCGTGACCCGGAGCCTCACATGACCCCCGAGCAAATGCGCGACGCCTCTCTGCTGGAGCTGTTCAGCCTGGAGGCCGAAGCCCAGACCCAGGTCTTGAGCGCCGGCCTGCTGGCACTTGAGCGCGATCCGACCCAGGCCGATC
Organism: Pseudomonas sp. IT-P74; assembly: GCF_949768175.1. NCBI lineage: Bacteria > Pseudomonadati > Pseudomonadota > Gammaproteobacteria > Pseudomonadales > Pseudomonadaceae > Pseudomonas > Pseudomonas sp. IT-P74. Next base: position 150,762 of record NZ_CATKQD010000044.1, read on the forward strand.
AACTTGAATCGTGCATGCGCGCGGCGCACTCGCTCAAGGGGGCGGCGCGGATCGTTGGCGTCGATGCCGGGGTCAGCGTTGCCCATGTGATGGAAGATTGCCTGGTCAGTGCCCAGGAAGGCCGCCTGTTGCTGCGCCCCGAGCACATCGATGCGTTGCTGCAAGGCACCGATTTGCTGATGCGCATCGCCACGCCGAACAGCACGCCGGGGGCCGCGGACATCGACGCCTATGTGGTATTGATGGCGCGGTTGCTGGACCCGGCGGCCTTCCTGGTTGCGGCTGTTGCACCGGTGATGGCCGAGCTACAACTCGAGGCACCCGCGCCCAAGGTCGAGCCGCCGGCGCCTGCAGTCGAACCGCCATCGGCGCCAGCCCCAAGCAAGTCCAAGCGCACCACCGAAAACGGCGAACGTGTACTGCGTGTCACCGCCGAGCGCCTGAACAGCCTGCTCGATCTGTCGAGCAAATCCCTGGTGGAAACCCTGCGGCTCAAACCGCACCTGGCGACCATGCAGCGACTCAAGCGCATGCAGAGCAACAGCCTGCGCGCACTGGAGAATCTCAATGTGCATCTCAAGGATCACGTCTTGAGCCTGGAGGCTCAGGAGACCCTTGAGGATGCGCGACGATTGCTCGCGCAATCCCAGCAACTGCTCATGGAAAAGAACGCCGAACTCGATGAGTTCGCCTGGCATGCCAGCCAGCGGGCACAGGTGTTGTACGACACGGCGTTGGCCTGTCGCATGCGGCCGTTTGCAGATGTGCTGACCGGGCAGGTGCGGATGGTCCGGGATCTGGGGCGCGATCTGGGCAAACAGGTGCGGCTGGAAATTGAAGGCGAAAAAACCCAGGTCGATCGCGACGTACTGGAAAAGCTCGAAGCACCGCTGACTCACCTGTTGCGCAATGCGGTCGACCACGGCATCGAAACCCCGGAGCAGCGCCTGCTGGCGGGCAAGCCGGCTGAAGGTTTGATTCGCCTGCGCGCTTCTCATCAGGCCGGTTTGCTGGTGCTCGAATTGAGCGATGACGGCAACGGCGTGGACCTGGAAAAGGTCCGTCGCAGCATTGTTGAACGAAGTTTGTCGCCCGCGCAAACCGCTGCTCAGTTGAGTGAAGAGGAGTTGCTGACGTTCCTGTTCCTGCCCGGTTTCAGTCTGCGCGACACAGTCACCGAGGTGTCCGGTCGCGGCGTCGGCCTGGATGCGGTGCAGCACATGGTCCGGCAGTTGCGCGGCGCGGTGGTGCTGGAGCAGGCGGCGGGCGAGGGCAGTCGTTTCCACCTTGAGGTACCGCTGACCCTGTCGGTGGTGCGCAGCCTCGTGGTGGACGTCGGCGACGAAGCCTATGCCTTCCCGCTGGCCCATATCGAGCGCATGTGCGACCTGGAGCCGGCGGATATCGTGCAGGTCGAAGGCCGCCAGCATTTCTGGCACGAAGGCCGGCATGTCGGCCTGGTGGCGGCCAGTCAGTTGCTGCAACGTCCGGCCAGCCAGAACAGCGGGCAAACCCTGAAAGTCGTGGTGATTCGCGAGCGCGATGCGATCTACGGGGTGGCGGTGGAACGGTTTATCGGTGAGCGCACCTTGGTGGTGCTGCCGCTGGATGAGCGTCTGGGCAAGGTGCAGGACATTTCCGCCGGGGCCCTGCTCGACGACGGTTCGGTGGTGCTGATCGTCGATGTCGAAGACATGCTGCGTTCGGTGGAGAAATTGCTCAATACCGGGCGTCTGGAGCGTATTGCCCGTCACAGCAATCAGATGGTCGAGGCGGTCCGCAAACGGATTCTGGTGGTGGATGATTCCCTGACCGTGCGAGAGTTGCAGCGCAAACTGTTGCTCAATCGCGGCTATGACGTGGCGGTTGCGGTGGACGGCATGGACGGCTGGAACGCGCTGCGTTCGGAGGATTTCGACCTGCTGATTACCGACATTGATATGCCGCGCATGGACGGCATCGAACTGGTCACGCTGCTGCGTCGGGACAATCGACTGCAATCGCTGCCGGTGATGGTGGTGTCCTACAAGGATCGTGAAGAGGACCGGCGCCGTGGACTGGATGCCGGGGCCGACTATTATCTAGCCAAGGCCAGTTTTCATGACGACGCCTTGCTCGATGCAGTGGTCGAGCTCATCGGAGGAGCACGAGCATGAGGATCGCAATCGTCAATGACATGCCCATGGCGGTGGAGGCCCTGCGTCGCGCCCTGGCATTCGAGCCGGCCCACGAGGTGGTCTGGGTCGCCGGCAATGGCGCCGAGGCGGTGCGCCAGTGCGCGCTGAACACGCCGGACCTGATTCTGATGGACCTGATCATGCCGGTGATGGATGGCGTCGAGGCCACGCGGCGGATCATGGCCGAGACCCCGTGTGCCATCGTCATCGTCACCGTGGATCGCCAGCAGAACGTGCACCGGGTGTTCGAGGCCATGGGCCACGGTGCGCTGGACGTGGTCGACACCCCGGCCCTCGGCGCCGGCAATGCCCAGGAAGCGGCCGCGCCGTTGCTGCGCAAGATCTTGAACATCGTCTGGCTGATCGGCGACAAGGGTAACCGCCCGCGCTTGGCGCCGACACCCGTGCGAAGTTCCGGCTCGCGCCAGAGCCTGATCGCCATTGGCTCATCCGCCGGCGGGCCGGCAGCGCTGGAGATCTTGCTCAAGGGACTGCCGCGTGATTTCTCTCCGGCCATCGTGCTGGTGCAGCACGTTGACCAGGTGTTTGCCGCCGGCATGGCCGAGTGGCTCGGCAGCGCCAGCGGCCTCGACGTGCGCCTGGCCCAGGAAGGCGAACCGCCGCAAAGTGGCGCGGTGTTGCTGGCCGGCACCAATCATCATATTCGCTTGCTGAAAAACGGCACGCTGGCTTACACCGCCGAGCCGGTCAACGAGATCTACCGGCCCTCCATCGATGTGTTCTTCGAGAGTGTGGCCAGTTACTGGAATGGCGACGCCGTAGGCGTTTTGCTAACCGGCATGGGGCGTGATGGCGCCCAAGGGCTTAAACTCATGCGCGAACAGGGCTACCTGACCATCGCACAGGACCAAAGCAGCAGTGCGGTATATGGCATGCCGAAGGCGGCCGCGGCCATCGACGCTGCCGTGGAGATTCGCCCGCTGGACAAGATAGCGCCACGATTGCTGGAGATTTTCGCCAAATGAGCACATTTTTCCTCATTCCTGGCTCAGGTAGTACTCAGGTGACCGCACATGACTGAATTACAGCTCGACGACTTCAAGACCGACGAAAACGCCGCCATGGTGTTGCTGGTGGACGATCAGGCCATGATCGGCGAAGCCGTGCGTCGCGGCCTGTCGAACGAAGAGAACATCGATTTCCACTTCTGCGCCGACCCGCACCAGGCCATCGCCCACGCGGTGCGCATCAAGCCGACGGTGATCCTGCAGGATCTGGTCATGCCCGGTCTTGATGGCCTGAGCCTGGTGCGCGAGTACCGCAATCACCCGGCGACCAAGGACATTCCGATCATCGTCCTGTCGACCAAGGAAGACCCGTTGATCAAGAGCGCGGCCTTTGCCGCCGGGGCCAACGATTATCTGGTCAAGCTGCCGGACAACATCGAACTGGTCGCGCGCATCCGCTATCACTCGCGCTCCTATATGACCCTATTGCAACGGGACGCGGCGTACCGCGCGTTGCGGGTCAGCCAGCAGCAACTGCTCGACACCAACCTGGTGCTGCAACGCCTGATGAACTCCGATGGCCTGACCGGGTTGTCGAACCGCCGGCACTTCGACGAATACATGGAGCTGGAGTGGCGCCGCGCTCTGCGTGAGCAGAGCCAGATGTCGTTGTTGATGATCGACGTGGATTACTTCAAGACCTACAACGACACCTTCGGCCACCTGGAAGGTGATGAAGCCCTGCGCAAGGTCGCCACTGCCATCCGTGAAGCCAGTGCCCGGCCTTCCGACCTGCCGGCCCGCTACGGCGGCGAAGAGTTTGCCCTGGTATTGCCCAATACCTCCCAGGGCGGTGCACGATTGATGGCGGAAAAGCTGCGCATGACCGTGGCAGCCCTCAAGATCCCGCACATTTCGCCGAGCGAAGGGGCGAGCCTGACCATCAGCATCGGCCTGTCGACCATGACGCCGACAGCGGGCAGCAATTGCCGCGAATTGATCTCGGCGGCGGACAAGGGGCTGTATTCGGCGAAGAACAATGGGCGTAATCAGGTGGGGATCGGGTAAGCGCATCGAAACCTGTAGGAGCGAGCTTGCTCGCGATGGTCGTGAACGATAACGCATAGAGCAAGATGCCCAGCGGTGCTTTTGGCTTTTTCGCGAGCAAGCTCGCTCCTACAGTCCCTTTTCAGCCAAGCGGACTGCCGTTTCAAGCCGTTTCCCGGTATACTCGCCGGCTTTCAAAAGTTCGCCAACGAGTGCTGCCCGTCATGGAAATCAACCCGATCCTGAACACCATCAAGGACCTGTCCGAGCGCTCCGAAACTATTCGGGGGTATCTTTGACTACGATCAAAAGCATGAGCGTCTGACCGAAGTCAATCGCGAGCTTGAAGATCCGGCTGTCTGGAACAAACCTGAATACGCCCAGGAACTGGGCCGCGAGCGCGCTGCGCTGGCGCAGATCGTCGATACCCTGGACGAATTGAACACCGGTCTGGCCGATTGCCGCGACCTGCTGGACATGGCCGTTGAAGAAAACGACGAAGGCGCAGTGGGCGATGTCGTCGCCGAGCTGGCCCGTCTCGAGGAAAATCTGGCGAAGCTGGAATTCCGACGTATGTTCAGCCATGAAATGGACCCGAACAACGCCTATCTGGACATCCAGGCCGGTTCCGGCGGCACCGAAGCCCAGGACTGGGCCAACATCCTGTTGCGCATGTACTTGCGCTGGGCTGACAAACGCGGTTTCGACGCGACCATCATGGAGCTGTCTGCCGGTGAAGTCGCCGGGATCAAGGGCGCGACCGTGCACATCAAGGGCGAATACGCCTTTGGCTGGTTGCGGACCGAGATCGGCGTGCACCGTCTGGTGCGCAAGAGCCCGTTCGACTCCGGCAACCGTCGCCACACCTCGTTCAGCGCAGTGTTCGTCTCGCCAGAGATCGATGACAAAGTGGAAATCGAGATCAACCCGGCAGACCTGCGGATCGACACCTATCGTTCCTCCGGTGCCGGTGGTCAGCACGTAAACACCACCGACTCGGCCGTACGTATCACCCACGTACCGACCAACACCGTGGTCAGCTGCCAGAACGAACGCTCCCAGCACGCCAACAAGGACACCGCCATGAAAATGCTGCGGGCCAAGTTGTACGAGCAGGAAATGCAGAAGCGCAACGCGGCGTCCCAGGCGCTGGAAGACACCAAGTCCGATATCGGCTGGGGTCATCAGATCCGTTCGTACGTGCTCGATGCCTCGCGCATCAAGGACCTGCGGACGAACATCGAACGCAGCGACTGCGACAAGGTGCTCGACGGCGACATCGACGAGTACCTGGAAGCCAGCCTGAAATCGGGCCTGTAACAGACGCCAACACAGGATCGACCGTTTCAGCTCGATCCCTGTAGGAGCCAGCCCTGCTGGCGATCCCCGGGCCGCAAGGTCCGGGGGCAACGAACCTGATGGAATATTTAAAGACATGAGCGACCTAGAACTCGACCCGCAAGCCCTGCAACAGGAAGAAAACTCCCTGATCGCCCTGCGCAAGGAAAAGCTTGCTGCCGAGCGCGCCAAGGGCAATGCCTTCCCGAACGACTTCCGCCGCGAAAACTACTGCGAACAACTGCAGAAACAGTATGCGGACAAGACCAAGGAAGAGCTGGCGGACGCTGCGATCCCGGTCAAGGTTGCCGGTCGTATCATGCTCAACCGTGGCTCGTTCATGGTGATCCAGGACATGACCGGTCGCATCCAGGTCTATGTCAACCGCAAGACCCTGTCCGAAGAAACCCTGGCGGCGGTGAAAACCTGGGACATGGGCGACATCATTGCAGCCGTTGGCACCCTGGCCCGTTCCGGCAAGGGCGACCTGTACGTTGAAATGACCAGCGTGCGCCTGCTGACCAAATCCCTGCGCCCGCTGCCGGACAAGCACCACGGCCTGACCGACACCGAACAGCGCTACCGCCAGCGCTACGTTGACCTGATCGTCAACGAAGACGTGCGCCAGACGTTCCGCGTGCGTTCGCAAGTCATCGCCCACATCCGCAGCTTCCTGATGAAGCGTGACTTCCTGGAAGTGGAAACGCCGATGCTGCAGACCATTCCTGGCGGCGCGGCAGCCAAGCCGTTCGAAACCCACCACAATGCGCTGGACATGGGCATGTTCCTGCGTATCGCGCCGGAGCTGTACCTCAAGCGCCTTGTTGTTGGCGGCTTCGAGAAAGTGTTCGAGATCAACCGCAACTTCCGTAACGAAGGCGTTTCGACTCGTCACAACCCTGAATTCACCATGTTGGAGTTCTACCAGGCTTACGCCGACTACGAAGACAACATGGACCTGACCGAAGAACTGTTCCGTGAACTGGCACAGCTGGTTCTGGGCAGCACCGACGTGCCTTACGGCGACAAGGTGTTCCACTTCGGCGAGCCGTTCGTGCGTCTGTCGGTGTTCGACTCGATCCTCAAGTACAACCCCGAGCTGACCGCCGATGATCTGAACGACATCGACAAGGCTCGCGCCATCGCCAAGAAAGCCGGCGCCAAGGTGCTGGGCTTCGAAGGTCTGGGCAAGCTGCAGGTGATGATTTTCGAAGAGCTGGTCGAGCACAAGCTGGAACAGCCGCACTTCATTACCCAGTACCCGTTCGAAGTGTCGCCGCTGGCCCGTCGCAACGACGACAACCCGAACGTCACCGACCGTTTCGAGCTGTTCATCGGTGGTCGTGAAATCGCCAACGCCTACTCCGAGTTGAACGACGCGGAAGACCAGGCCGAGCGCTTCATGGCCCAGGTGGCCGACAAGGACGCCGGCGACGACGAAGCCATGCACTACGACGCCGACTTCGTTCGTGCGCTGGAGTACGGCATGCCGCCAACGGCGGGTGAAGGCATCGGTATCGACCGTCTGGTGATGCTGCTGACCAACTCTCCGTCGATCCGCGACGTGATCCTGTTCCCGCACATGCGGCCGCAAGCGTAAGTGTTTCAAATAAAAAGCCGCCTTTGAGGCGGCTTTTTATTGCCTGTCTGGTACAAACGTATCAACTTGTTACTTTCATCTGAGAGGAAATACCTGTCGTGATTCGTGCAATAGCTCAAGAAGGTGCAGCGGGTGTCGCCACTGCGGTCGCTGAAAGTGTTCAGTACCAGGGTCGCAAGGCCAGCCGACAGGGCAGCGAACAGCGACGACAGGAAATCCTGGATGCCGCCATGCGCATTGTCGTGCGTGACGGCGTACGGGCTGTAAGGCACCGTGCGGTGGCCGCCGAGGCACAAGTGCCATTGTCGGCGACCACTTACTATTTCAAGGATATCGATGACCTGCTCACCGATACCTTCGCCCAATACGTGGAACGCAGTGCGGCGTACATGGGCAAGCTGTGGGTGAACAACGAGGGCCTGCTGCGCGAGATGATCGACAGTGGCGATGGCAGCCCGCAGGCGCGCTCGAAGCTGGCCGACGACATTGCACGGCTGATGACCGATTACGTTCACCGGCAACTGGTCAATCGCCGGGAGCATCTGATGGCCGAGCAGGCGTTTCGTCAGGAGGCATTGCTCAACCCACGCCTGGCCGAACTGGTGCGCTCGCATCAGCAAATCCTGTTGCAGGGCTCTTGCCAGCTGTTCCAGGTGCTAGGCTCGCGCGAACCGCATCAGGATGCCAAGGTGTTGACGGCGATTATCGGCCGGATGGAATATCAGGGCCTGCTCAACGTAGACGAGCCTGCCGCCGAAGAGGAAATGCTCGGCATCCTGACGCGCTACATGCACCTGGTGCTGGCGTCGGTGTAGTTCCTCCTGATTGGAGGCTACCCCTGTGGGAGCGAGCCTGCTCGCGAATACGGTCTGACATTCAACATCTCTGTTGACTGACACTGCGCTTTCGCGAGCAGGCTCGCTCCCACAGAAGGGCGGTGTTCATCTGAAGGCGACGTATGTTCATAGGGAGTATTGAATGAAAGCCTGGCGTGTCGTTGTGATCGCCTTGTCGTTCCTGTTGCTCAGTGGCTGTCTGGTGGTCTTCAAGGAACCGCTGCCTGCAAGCGAACCCGCGCCCAAGGGGTTGCTCGGCAAATGGACCAGCACCAACGCCTGGGGCGAGCCGCTCAACCTCGAGCTGACCCGCATCGGCGACAACCGCTATCAGGCCGTCAGCTATTACCGGGCCAGGCCCGGGGAGCGGGAGGCCTATCCCTTCACAGTGACGCGCCATGGCAACCGCTGGTATCTGTCGGCAAAGGTGCCGGCGCAGTTCGGCGGGCATTTCACCATTGGCGGGTTTGAACTGACCGACAAGCATGAGCTGGTGGTCTACAACCTCGACCTCGACCAGATCAACCAGGCCATGAAGCAAAAAGCCCTGAGCGGTGAAAGCTTCCAGACCGACAATGGCGATGGCGTATTGATCGACAGCCACATGGATCAAGTCGCCGCCTACCTCGACGACCCGGCCAATTCCGATGTGTTCGTCGAAGCCGTACGCTACCAGCGTCTGGCCAAAGCCAAATAAGCAGCACCAACAGGTTTCTACAGGAGTTTCGCGTGGACGATTACCAACAGTCGATACGCATTTTGTCCGATCGCATCGTGCTGGCGCAGACGCCGATCCGCGTCCTCGATGCGGTCAAGTGGGATGACAACATTCGTAAAGGGTTCCTTAAGGCCAAGGGCAAGGAAATGCCGGCGGTGGACCGCGACTACTACCTCAACCGGCCGCTGGCGTTCGACTCCAGCAAAGTGAAGCTGGAATTCCAGAACATCGAGCGCGACATCACCCGCCAGCTCGGCCAGTTCAACCCGGTCGGCCAGATCATGCGCCGCATGTGCAAGGAATACCGCATGGTGGTGCGCATGCTTGAAGCGCGTGGCACCGAGGATTTCGGCCTGATTTCCCAGGAGTTGTACGGCGCTGCATCCGATGCGTTCCATGCTGGCGACCCGACGCTGTCGGACCTGGGCATGATGTTGTCCGAATACCTGAACAACATCGACGGCCGTGGCGACCTGAAGGATGAACCGAAGACGCTGACGGCCAAGGACGCGGTGGACTTGTTGCAGCATCGCTTGAACAAGGTGTTTGGCGAGGCCGAGGAAACCATCCGTGTGTTCGAGTCCGACGGCATCGTCGCCGATGCGGCGGCGGGTGCCGACTACATCAAGATCCGCGCCGACGCGATGTTCAACGACCGCGACGTGCGGGCGCTGGAGGTCCACGAAGGGCTGGTGCACGTCGGCACCACCCTCAACGGCCTGAACCAGCCTATCTGCACCTTCCTCTCCAAGGGGCCGCCCTCGTCGACGGTGACCCAGGAAGGCCTGGCGATCCTGATGGAAATCATCACCTTCGCCTCGTACCCGAGCCGTCTGCGCAAACTGACCAACCGCACTCGCGCCATTCACATGGTGGAGGAGGGGGCCGACTTCCTGCAGGTGTTCGAGTTCTTCCGCGAGCAAGGCTTTGAAATGCCCGAGAGCTACAGCAACGCCAGTCGTGTTTTCCGCGGCTCGGTGCCGACAGGTCTGCCATTTACCAAAGACTTGTCCTACCTCAAGGGCTTCATCATGATTTACAACTACATTCAACTGGCCGTGCGTAAAGGCAAGCTGGAGCAGATACCGCTGTTGTTCTGCGGCAAAACTACGCTGGAAGACATGCGCACCTTGCGCCAGTTGGTGGACGAGGGCCTGGTGGTACCGCCCAAGTACCTGCCGGAACAGTTCCGCGACATGAACGCGCTGTCGGCGTGGATGTGCTTCTCCAACTTCCTCAACCACCTGAGCCTGGACCGGATCGAGGCGGATTACTCCAACATTTTGTGAGGCTGGAGTTATCCCCTGTGGGAGCCAGCCTGCTGGCGATAGCGATTGTGCATTCAACATTGATGTTGACTGATACACAGCTATCGCCAGCAGGCTGGCTCCCACAGTGTTCGGTGTTTCAACCTCATTTATTGCGAGGTTTCAACGGATGAGAATCCTCGGCATCCTCTGCCTTCTCCTGGTCTTGAACGGTTGCAGTTCGCTGCTGTTCTACCCCGAACCTGGCCAGTTGTTCACGCCGGAAAAGGCCGGGCTCGAATACCGCACCGTCACCCTGATCACCGCCGATGGCCTCAAGCTGAACGCCTGGTGGCTGCCGGCGAAGAAGGGTGTCGAGGTCAAAGGCACGGTGCTGCACCTGCACGGCAACGGCGGAAACCTGCCCATGCACCTCGGCGGCAGCTTTTGGTTGCCGAAAAATGGTTACCAGGTGTTGCTTGTGGACTATCGCGGTTATGGCCTGTCCGAAGGTGAACCGAGCCTGCCGGCGATCTATCAGGACATCGACGCGGCCTTCAAATGGCTCGACCAGGCGCCGGAGGTCAAAGGCAAGCCACTGATCCTTCTCGGCCAGAGCCTCGGTGGCTCGATGGCCGTACACTATCTGGTCCAGCACCCGGAACGGCAGAAACAACTGAAGGCTATTGTCCTCGACGGTGTGCCCGCCAGTTACCGAAGCATCGGTCAGTTTGCCTTGAGTACGTCATGGTTGACCTGGCCGGTGCAGGTGCCGTTGTCGTGGCTGGTGCCGGACGGCGACAGTGCGATCAACTCCATGGCGCAGCTCAAGGACGTGCCGAAACTGCTCTACCACAGCATCGACGATCCGATCGTGCCTCTTTCCAACGGCATCCGACTGTATCAAGCTGCGCCGCCGCCACGGGTGCTGCAACTGACCCGTGGCGGTCATGTGCAGACGTTCGCCGACCCGGTCTGGCGCAAGGTCATGTTGCGTTATCTTGATGATCCGCAGCATTTCAACGGCCTGCGCCGCCTGGGTGAGATCCCCAATTACCCGGCACCCCCGAATTCAGAAGATGAACCACCAGAGAGTCCGCAATGAGTGAAGAACGCAACGCCATCCCGCTGATCATCACCGGTATCTGCAGCATCCTCGGCACCGTCGGTGCCCTGTGGTGGTACGGTTACCTGCACTTCGCCAAGCCTGAGGATGCGTTGCTGCTCAACGAATTCACCATGCTCAAGACCGTGCCGGGTGAAGACTACAAAGTCTCCCTGCAACCGGCCGCCCAGGTGGCGCAGTGCATCGACGGCGTGCTGGTGCTGTTCGACATGGAACAGAAAGGCCTGACCGGCGTGCTGGTCGACAACAAGAAAAAAGCCGTGCGCTGCATGGGGCAGGAAACGCCGCAGAAGCTGGAGCAGTAACGCAATTTTCGCAGGCAACACAGAACCAATGTGGGAGCCAGCCTGCTGGCGATAGCGATTGTGCATTCAACATTGATGTTGACTGATACACCGCTATCGCCAGCTGGCTGGCTCCCACGGGTTTTTGTGTTGCGGCTGATTATTGGGTGTATGAACTCACCGCCGAACGCGGCATCACCGGCCGACTGTCATTGGAAATGGTCACCTCCACCCGACGGTTCATCGCCCGGCCCGAGGTGCTGCTGTTATCCGCCACCGGATACTCCTTGCCGTAGCCCTGGGCGACGATACGCGCCGGATCAACGCCCATCTTCACCAGTGCTGCACGCACGGAGCCCGCGCGACGCTCCGACAGCGACTGGTTGTGCGACGCCGTGCCGGTGCTGTCGGTATAGCCCTCGACGATCACTTTGCGCTCGGGGTTTTCCTGGAGGTACTGCGCCAGTTTGTTGATGTTCATCAGGCCGTTGGATTTCAGCTCGGCCTTGTCGGTGGCGAACAGCACATCCCCGAAGGTCACCAGCGTTCCGCGATCGGTCTGCCTGGCGTTGAGGCTGTCCTTCAACTGTTTGATCTGCTGATCACGGGCGTCGAGGCGCGCCTGAGCCCGTTGTGCCGAGGCATCTTTCAGACTGGCCTCGGCGGTGCGCAGGGCAATGGTCTGCTTGGCCACTTCGACGCGCTGGTTGGTCAGATAGGCAAGCTGGTCGACCTTGGCCGTGTCCTCCTTGTCCATGTAGGCCTTATCGGCCATGTTCAGATAGTCGCTGGCTTCCTTGGTTTCCAGGGCCGCGACCTTGGCCGATTGCGGGTCGGCTTGCAGGCCGCTGTAGTTGCTGCGGGCCTGTTCGAGGTTGGCGTTCGGTGGTGTGGAGCAGGCCGCCAGGGCTACGGTGACAGCCAGCAGGGCAGGGATCATCAGTTGTTTACGGTTCATGATTTCGTCCTTTTAGTCGAGTGGGAATGCGTGGCGCCGCGCCGCTTACTGAACGGTGCGCTGACTTTCCTGACGCATTTCCTGGACGCCTTTCTGAGCGTCCTTCACTGATTGTTCGGCCTTCATCGCCTGGGCCTTGCGCTCGGCCACGCGAGCGTCCCATTCGGCCTGTTCGGCGAGCATCCGGGCCTGGTCGTACTTCTTGTCGTGCATGGCTATTTCGGCTTGCTTGAGCTTGTCCTGGGCCGACTTCATTTCCACGGCGGCGAACTCGGTGCCGCCGGCGCTCACGGCGTCGTTGACGGCCGATTGGGTGACTGCGTACTGCTCGGTCGGCGGGTTACCGGCGCAGCCGGCCAGCACCAGGCTGCTGCCCAGGGCCAGCGCCGCCAGTTTGAGGCTTCGCGAACAGGTAAATGAGGACGTGCTGGTTCGGGTTTTCATGGTCTTCAACTCCATTGGGCCAGCTCCTGAAAAACGTCGAAATCCACCCTGGGCAAGGCGCTGAAACCATCAATTGAGGGGCGTTTTGAAACACTCGTCCCAGGCGTGGTTACTTGGGTTGACCCGAGGTTTTTTTTGAAAGTTCAGAGAAAATAGCCGGCTATCGAAAAACCTGGATCGAGTCGACAGTGCCCTTTAGGGCAGGAGAAGTGCGATTTTTTGAATTGGAATATGGACTAATGTGGGAGCGAGCCTGCTCGCGAAAGCGCCGTGTCAGTCAACATCAATTCCAACTGACAGCGCGCCTTCGCGAGCAGGCTCGCTCCCACAGGTTTTGCGGATGTTCAGTGCTTCTGTTTGTCGTCAGGCACCGACAAATCGTGCAGATGCCGACGGGACAGCGCCAGAAAGCGCGGGGTCGGCCCGATGTCTTCGTACAGCGGATCGCCTTCTTCATCGGTAGCGACCACGGTCGTGCCTTTGATGTACGGGAAGCTTCTTTCCAGTTCTTCCAGTGCGGCGCCGATCAGATCGCCGAGCAGTTCTTCGGGATGCCGCTTGGGGTACATCTCGACGAGCGCGGCCAGGCGTGCGGCAGACTCTACGTCCAGATGAATCGAGTAGCCGGTGTCGGTCAGGCGACCCTTGGCGTTTTCTTCCCAGTGGTGGGCAAGCTCGCGGATTTTCATATTGACCTCATTGCGCTCCCGCTCGTGGCGGGCAGAGTGAGTGTCCGGCACTGGCCGGTGACAACCGTTGTACGGCTTACCGTTCAAGACTAGCCTCAACAGGCAAGGTTTAAAGGCCCTTCGTCGTCTTGCTTGTAAGAACCTGTCTGGGGCGGCACTCTCTTGTTTCCTAGCCGCCCGGATTTTTTGCTGGAGACCTGCTGATGACCGATATTGATGCACGCTTGCGCGAGGACGTTCACCTGTTGGGTGAGCTGTTGGGCAACACCATTCGTGAGCAATATGGCGACGGTTTTCTCGACAAGATCGAGCAGATCCGCAAAGGCGCCAAGGCTGACCGGCGCGGCTCCATGGACGCTGAACTCAGCGCCAGCCTCAATCAGCTGAGCGAAGACGAGTTGCTGCCGGTGGCTCGGGCGTTCAACCAGTTTCTCAACCTGGCCAACATCGCCGAGCAATATCAGTTGATTCACCGCCGCGAGGAATCCCAGGCGGCGCCGTTCGAAGCCCGGGTGCTGCCGGAGTTGCTCGCGCGCCTGCGCGCCGAGGGGCATGGCGCCGACGCGCTGGCCCGGCAACTGGGCCGGCTGGAGATCGAACTGGTACTTACGGCCCATCCCACCGAAGTTGCACGCCGCACACTGATCCAGAAGTACGACGCCATCGCCGCGCAACTGGCGGCTCAGGATCATCGTGACCTGACCAGCGCCGAGCGCGAGCAGATCAAGACCACCTTGCAACGCCTGATCGCCGAAGCCTGGCACACCGAGGAAATCCGCCGCACGCGCCCGACACCGGTGGACGAAGCCAAGTGGGGTTTCGCGGTGATCGAGCATTCGCTGTGGCAGGCCATTCCCAATTACCTGCGCAAGGCCGATCAGGCCCTGCACGCCGCTACCGGCCTGCGCCTGCCCCTCGAGGCGGCACCGATCCGCTTTGCCTCGTGGATGGGCGGCGACCGTGACGGCAACCCGAACGTGACGGCGGCGGTGACCCGAGAAGTCTTACTGTTGGCGCGCTGGATGGCGGCCGATTTGTACCTGCGCGATGTCGATCGCCTGGCCGCTGAGCTGTCGATGCAGCAGGCCAGCGATGAATTGAAGGCCAGGGCGGGAGACAGCGCCGAACCGTACCGTGCAGTGCTTAAACAGCTGCGCGATCGCTTGCGGGCAACGCGTAACTGGGCGCACGCGGCCTTGTCGACGCCAGCTCCGGCACCGATCGATGTGCTGCAAGACAACCGCGAACTGCTCGATCCTCTGGAGCTTTGCTACCGCTCTTTGCACGAGTGCGGCATGGGTGTGATCGCCGACGGGCCGCTGCTCGATTGCCTGCGTCGGGCGGTGACATTCGGTCTGTTCCTGGTTCGTCTGGATGTACGCCAGGACTCCTCGCGGCACACTGCGGCGATGACCGAAATCACCGACTACCTCGGCCTGGGACGCTACGAGGGCTGGAGCGAGGAAGAGCGCATTGCCTTCCTGATGCGCGAATTGAGCAATCGTCGGCCCTTGTTGCCGACGTACTTCAAACCCTCCGCTGACACCGCCGAGGTGCTGGCAACCTGCCGGGAAATCGCCGCTGCGCCGTCGGCATCCCTCGGTTCCTATGTGATTTCCATGGCCGGTGCGGCTTCCGATGTGCTGGCCGTGCAGTTGTTGCTCAAGGAATCCGGCGTGTTGCGGCCGATGCGCGTGGTGCCGCTGTTCGAAACCCTGGCCGACCTCGACAACGCGGGTCCGGTGATCGAGAAGCTGTTGCTGTTGCCAGGTTATCGCTCGCGCCTGCAAGGGCCGCAGGAAGTGATGATCGGCTACTCCGACTCGGCCAAGGACGCCGGTACCACCGCGGCGGCCTGGGCGCAGTACCGGGCGCAGGAGCGATTGGTGGATATCTGCCGCGAACAACAAGTCGAGCTGCTGCTGTTCCACGGTCGCGGCGGCACCGTGGGGCGTGGTGGCGGTCCGGCTCACGCGGCGATCCTGTCGCAGCCACCGGGTTCGGTGGCGGGGCGTTTCCGTACCACCGAACAGGGGGAAATGATTCGATTCAAGTTCGGCCTGCCGGACATCGCCGAGCAAAACCTCAATCTGTACCTGGCCGCCGTGCTGGAGGCGACCTTGCTGCCTCCGCCACCACCTACGCCCGAGTGGCGCCATTTGATGGACGAACTGGCCGCGGACGGGGTCAGTGCCTATCGCGCCGTGGTGCGGGAAAATCCGCAGTTCGTGGAGTATTTCCGCCAGTCCACGCCGGAGCAGGAGCTCGGCCGTTTGCCACTGGGCAGTCGTCCGGCCAAGCGCCGGGCCGGGGGGATCGAAAGCCTGCGGGCGATTCCGTGGATCTTCGGCTGGACCCAGACGCGCCTGATGCTGCCGGCCTGGCTGGGTTGGGAAGCGGCCCTGAGCAAGGCACTGGAGCGTGGCGAAGGTGAGCTGCTGGGGCAGATGCGCGAGCAGTGGCCATTCTTCCGCACCCGCATCGACATGCTGGAAATGGTCCTGGCCAAGGCCGATGCCGACATTGCACAGTCCTACGATGAGCGTCTGGTGGAGCCGAATCTGTTGCCATTGGGTGCGCATTTACGCGACCTATTGTCGCAGGCATGCACCATTGTTCTCGGCCTGACCGGGCAGTCGCAGCTGCTGGCACATAGCCCCGCGACCCTTGAGTTCATCCGCTTGCGCAACACCTATCTCGACCCGCTTCATCTATTGCAGGCCGAGTTGCTGGCCCGTTCAAGAGTGCAGGACGTGGCGCAGGGCAGCCCGGTAGAACAGGCCTTGCTGGTGTCTGTGGCGGGTATTGCCGCCGGTTTGCGTAATACCGGCTAAGGTTTTTGCCGTGAGGTCAGGCATCCGGCGGGTGAGCCGGATGCCGCCGTATGACGGGTGTAAAAGTGCTGCCAGGCGACAGTTAATGATGGGGTTGCGACTTGGGGAACCGCGCGCAATGGTCGCAAGAGGTAGCGGTTTCTCCGACTTTCGGCGTCTTGTGTGGGCGCAGCCTGCTGTGTATCTTGATCAGCCTTTGACCGTTTGGGCGGTCACGACCCTATTTTTGAGATTGGCCCCACGAGGCGAATCTGACGTTATCCATATAAAAAATTGAGGAGCACATCGATGCGCGTCATTCTGCTGGGAGCTCCCGGGGCCGGTAAAGGTACTCAGGCTAAGTTCATCACCGAAAAATTCGGCATTCCGCAAATCTCCACCGGCGACATGTTGCGTGCAGCGGTCAAGGCCGGCACCGAGCTGGGCATCAAGGCCAAGGGCATCATGGATGCCGGTGGCCTGGTGTCCGATGACCTGATCATCGCACTGGTCAAGGACCGCATCGCCCAGTCCGACTGCGCCAACGGTTTCCTGTTCGATGGCTTCCCGCGCACCATTCCCCAGGCTGAAGCCCTGGTGACTGCCGGTGTTGAACTGGATGCCGTGGTTGAAATCGCCGTTGAAGACGAAGAAATCGTCCAGCGTATCGCCGGCCGTCGTGTTCACGAGGCCAGCGGTCGCGTGTACCACATCGTCTACAACCCGCCGAAAGTAGCCGGCCTTGACGACGTCACCGGTGAAGAGCTGGTACAGCGCAAGGACGACACCGAAGAAACCGTGCGTCATCGCCTGTCGGTCTACCACTCCCAGACCAAGCCGCTGGTGGAGTTCTACCAGACGCTGTCGGCTGCCAATGGCAAGCCGAAGTACAGCCACATCGAAGGCGTCGGTTCGGTTGAAGCGATCACCGCCAAGGTGCTTGCAGCCCTGAGCTGAAAAGTCTGATCCGCTGCATCATCCACGGCCCGCTTGCGGGCCGTAGTTGTTTATACTGACGCACTTTTTTCTGATCTCTCTTGTGGATACATCGATGAGCACCTTGCTGGCCCTGGACACCGCGACTGAAGCTTGCTCCGTTGCCTTGCTGCATGACGGCAAGGTCACGAGCCATTACGAGGTGATCCCGCGCCTGCACGCGCAGAAGCTGTTGCCGATGATCAAGCAACTGTTGGCCGATGCGGGTACCACGCTGCAAGCGGTCGACGCCATCGCGTTCGGCCGTGGCCCGGGCGCCTTCACCGGCGTGCGCATCGCCATCGGTGTGGTGCAAGGCCTGGCGTTTGCCCTGGAGCGCCCGGTGCTGCCGGTGTCGAACCTGGCCGTGCTGGCGCAACGTGCGTTGCGTGAACACGGCGCCACTCAGGTCGCCGCCGCCATCGATGCGCGCATGGATGAAGTGTATTGGGGTTGCTACCGCGAAACGGCCGGAGAGATGCGCCTGGTGGGTACTGAAGCGGTGCTGCCGCCGGAGTCCGCTGCATTGCCGATCGATGCCGGCGGTGAATGGTTCGGCGCAGGCACCGGTTGGGGTTATGGCGAGCGCATCGCTGTCAGCCTGAGCGGGCAGGACGCGGGCATGTTGCCCCACGCGCAAGACTTGCTGACTTTGGCGCGGTTTGCCTGGGAACGCGGCGAGGCAATCGTGGCCGATGAGGCGCAGCCGGTTTATTTGCGCGACAAGGTGGCGACGCCTAAAGCTCGATAGTATTCAGGGCCGAGTCGGTCCAATCGCGAGCAGGCTCGCTCCCACAGGGGGGTGCGCAGAACCTGTGGGAGCGAGCCTGCTCGCGATGCGATCTACCGGTTTTCACCAATCGTCATTTTCTAACCGCGGCTTTTAAACCTTTTGCCTTTTATGTGTTCTAGTTATCACTCGGCGGTTTGCGAAGTGGTTTTTGCGCCACTAAACTGCCATCACTGATTCCGAGTATGCACGTATGCGTATAGACGGCGTTTCCTCTCAGTCCTACCCCATCAAGCGCAAGCCTCGCAAAGGCCGCGTGGTGGAGGACGACGCCATTGATATCGAAGGCGAGCTGGAATTCCCGACTGAAGAGCAACTGGCTGCCCGCGCCGCCAAAGCCTCTGCGCAAAAACTGAGCAATCTTCCCGCCCGTCAGCAAGACCTGATTTACCACCGTGCCATGAGCAAAAGCGTGGCGACAGCCCTGGCGAGCTACCTGAGCACCGCCGGTTTCGTCGATTGGGAAGCGGATGTGCTGGGTCTCGACCTGTACATCTGATGCTGCTGCCGTATTACCTCGGTTGTCCGTCCTGGAGCGAAAACGCCTGGCGCGACTACCTGTATCCGCCGGACGCCAGACCCGCCGATTTCCTTGATCTCTATTCCCGGGTTTTCAATGCCGTGGAAGGCAACACGACCTTCTACGCGAGCCCGGCCGTCAGCACCGTGCAGCGTTGGGCCGAGACCATGCCCGAGCACTTTCGCTTCACCGCCAAGTTCCCCGGCGAGATCAGCCATGGTGGCGATCTGCGCGAGCAGTTGACTGCCGCCGAGACCTTCGTGCAATTGCTCAACCCGCTCGGCGAACGAGTGTCGCCATTGTGGTTACAACTGTCGAAAAGCTTCACGCCCCAACGTTTGCCTGAGCTGGCCGGATTCATCGATGCCCTTCAGCGACCGCTGGCCGTGGAAGTGCGGCACGACGAGTTTTTCGCCAAGGGTGACAGCGAGCGAATGCTCAACCGCTTGCTGCTGGATCGCGGCGTCGAGCGCATCTGTCTCGATCCCCGTGCGCTGTTCAGTTGCACCTCGACCGAGCCCTCGGTGCTCCACGCCCAATCGAAGAAGCCCCGGGTGCCACCGCGCCCTGCGGCATTCACGCAATTCCCGCAGGTGCGTTTTATCGGCCATCCAACGCTTGAGGCCAACGATGTGTTTCTGGAACCATGGGTCGAGAAAATCGCGTTATGGATCGAAGAAGGCCGCACGCCGTACATCTTCCTGCACACCGCCGACAACCTGCTGGCCGCGAAACTGGCGCAGCGTTTTCACGCGCGCCTGATGCTGCGTTTGCCTGGCTTGCCGGCGCTGCCTGAGCTATACAGAGAACCCGTCGCCGAGCAACTTGGCCTGCTCTGAGGCGAATTCTTTCCCCTCTTCAGGAGCCTGCCCAATGGATGCGCAAACCCTTCGAGCCCAGGCGTTCAAAGCCCTTCACGAACACCCCGGGGCTTTTGTGATTCCCAATCCGTGGGATGCCGGTTCAGCGAAAATGCTCGCCAGTCTCGGCTTCGAGGCGCTGGCGACCACCAGTGCCGGTTACGCCTTTTCCCAGGGTCGTGCCGATGGCGGATTGACCCTCGACGATACCCTGATGAATGTTCAGGCGATTGTCGCCGCCACCGACCTGCCGGTTGCAGTCGACCTGGAAAACGGCTTTGCCGACAACCCCGCCGACTGCGCGAAAAGTATCTTGCGCGCGGCAGAGGCCGGCGCCGTCGGTGGTTCGATCGAAGATGCCACCGGCCGCGAAGAAGGCCCGATCTATTGTTTCGAACACGCCGTGGCGCGCATCGAAGCCGCTGTGGCTGCCGCTCGCAGTCTGCCGTTCCACTTTACGTTGACTGCCCGGGCGGAAAACTTCCTGCACGGCAATCCCGATCTGGCCGACACCATCCGCCGTTTGCAGGCATTCGCCGAGGCCGGTGCCGATGTGCTCTACGCACCGGGTCTGCGCAGCGCCGAGGATGTGCTGGCGGTGGTGCGCGCCGTGGCGCCCAAACCTGTGAATGTGTTGATGTCGGGCGGCTTGAAGCTGACGGTCGCGCAGTTGGGTGAAATGGGCGTCAAACGCATCAGCGTCGGTTCGGCGCTGGCATTGGCGGCCTATGGCGAATTCTTCCGCGCCGCCGAAGAAATCCAGACGTCAGGCACGTTCGGTTTCACGTCCCGGTCGATGCCGTATCAGAAGGCCAATCAGTTTTTCAAAGGCTGAGGGAAGAGGGCGCGGCTGAGGATCAGGCGGCGATGCGCAGGTTCTGCAGGATGATCGGGCGCGCCCAGCCATTGTCGAAATCGAGTTGTTTTTGCTGCGCCACTAGTTCTTCTGGCGAGAATGGCGGGAACGGCTTGTCGAGCAGGTCGAGTTCGAATTCGGCGATGGGCAGGTGCAGCGGACGCGGTTGCGGGGCAGGGCCGACGTCTGGCAGCGGCTGACCGGCGTTCAACACGATTGGGCGAACCCAGCCGCTTTCGAAGTCCTGCTGTTTTTGCTGGGCGACGATTTCGTCCGCCGGGAACGGTGGGAACGGCTTGTCGGCCAGGTCCATTTCGAATTCGGCAATCGGCAGGAACAGCGGCTCGGGCGGGCGAATTTCGTTGTCCTTCACGTCGCATTCGCGCTGGGACACGATGTGGGCCAGCAGGTCGCTGCCAACGGTGGGTTCAACCGGGCTTTCGAGGTCGACCGGTGGAAAGTTCAGCGATTGCGGCAGCACTTCACCCGACTGTTCGGCCAGCGCTCGGGCAAAGAAATCCTGCCAGATGTGGCTGACGCCGCTCAGTGCCTGGGTGTTTCGCAGGTTGTAGTCGCCGTAGGGCGAGATAAAACCTGTGATTGTGGGTTGAATGCCTGACATTTCTCTCGGTCGACGCTCAGCTCTGGCAAAATGCTCGATAGTTTTGTTATCGGCCGTTTTTGCCGATCATTAATTTTTTGAGCGTGTTTTCCGATGATTGATCAACCTGCGGTCTGCCGCATCCATGTACAGGTCCTCGATGCGGCGTTCGAGCCACAAGCCGAGCAATGGGCCGAGCGCCTGGGCTTGCCAATGCAAGTGGCGGACGGCGAGTTTGCCTTGCAGGTGGGTGACATGGGCTTGCAACTGCAACAGCTGGGGCCGGATGCGCCGGGGCCGGTGCGGGTGGATTTCGTCGAGGGTGGTGCGGCCCATCGCCGGTTGTATGGTGGTGGCAGCGGACAGATGATCGCCAAGGCCGTTGGCGTCGCCCAAGGTGTGCGCCCGCGGGTACTGGACGCCACGGCGGGGCTGGGCAAGGACGCGTTCGTGCTGGCCAGCCTCGGTTGCGAGATGAGCCTGATCGAGCGTCAGCCGCTGATCGGTGCCTTGCTGGAAGACGGCCTGGCCCGTGGCGCGGAAGATTTCGACGTGGCGCCGATCGTGGCGCGCATGCGCTTGCTCAAGGGCAATTCGATCGAGGTCATGCGCAACTGGGAGGGCGAGCCGCCCCAGGTGATCTACCTTGACCCGATGTTCCCGCATCGCGAGAAAACCGCGCTGGTGAAGAAGGAAATGCGCCTGTTCCGGCCATTGGTGGGCGATGACCCGGATGCGCCGGCATTGCTCGAAGCCGCCTTGGCCCTGGCCAGCCACCGGGTGGTGGTCAAGCGTCCGCGCAAGGCGCCGTGCATCGAAGGGCCGAAGCCGAGCCATGCGCTCGATGGCAAGTCCAGTCGGTATGACATTTATCCGAAGAAGGCGCTCAAGCCTTAAGACCGAGTCGCACCCATCGCGAGCAGGCTCGCTCCTACAGGGGATTTGTGGTGTTGCATGGAACCACTGTAGGAGCGAGCCTGCTCGCGATGGTGTCATCACTTCCTCTACAAATCTTTCAGGCTCATTCCGGCCGATAAGCCCGCATAAACAACCCCACCACTTCCTGCACATGACTCTCGGCGGCCTCGTCGTCCAACGGCTCGCCACAGCCGAAGAGCAGCCGGAAATTCGCTGCGCCCTTGAGCAGGCAGAAGAAGTGTTCTGCTGCATTGTGCGGTTTGTCGATGCTCAATGCGCCGCTTTCGTTGACCTTGCTCAACAAGCGTTCCATGCCGTGCAGCATGCGCTGAGGCCCGGCCTCGAAGAAGATCAGTGAGAGTTTCGGGTCCTGACTGCCCAAGGCCATGATCAAACGGTGCAGGTTCAGCGATTCATCACTGTTGATCAGGTGATGAAAACCGCGCGCGATGTTCAGCAGCACGGTTTCCACGGCCACGCCTTCCGGCAGTTCGAAGAACAGCGTTGGCAACTGCTCCTCGCACTTGGCCATCACCGCGGCAGAGAACAGCGTCTCCTTGTCGTTGAAGTGGCTATAGACCGTCAGCTTCGACACACCGGCCTCGGCTGCGACGGCATCCATGCTGGTATTGGCATAACCCTTACTCAGAAACAGCGCTTTGGCCGCATCGAGAATCGCCTGGCGCTTGACCATGTCCTTGGGTCTGCCTGGGCCATTGGGTGCTGAAAGATTGTTTGGCATATTCTTTTTTATTACTGGACTGGTGAGTTTGCTATTAATAACATACTGCTCAGTATAATTATTTAAAGCACCATTAGCGAAAGGTCCTTCACCATGTTCCGCTATGCCTTGCCCCTCGCGTTGCCAGTCACCCTGGCTTTTTTATTGTCTGCGTGTGGTCACGAAGAGGCACCGCAAGTCAGCGTGCGCCCGGCCATGGTGGTTCAGCCAGAGCCTTCGGCGCAGGCCATGGAAAGCTATCCCGGCGAAGTTCGCGCGCGGTATGAGCCGGACCTGGCGTTCCGTATCGGCGGCAAAGTCAGCCGACGACTGGTCGAGGAAGGGCAGCGGGTCAAGGCCGATCAACCTTTGGCGGAGCTCGACCCCCAGGACGTGCGCCTGCAATTGGAGGCCACCAGAGCTCAGGTCGCCGCCGCCGAAGCCAATCTGAACCTGGTACGTTCCGAGCGTGATCGCTACAAGACCTTGATGGAGCGCCAACTGGTCAGCCGCTCGCAGTACGACAACGCCGAAAACCTCTACCGCTCCGGCGAAGCGCGGCTCAAGCAAATCAAAGCCGAATTCAACGTTTCCAATAACCAGGCCAGTTACGCCGTGTTGCGTGCGCCGCAGGATGGCGTCGTCGCCAAGCGTCTGGTGGAAGTCGGGCAAGTGGTGGCCTCCGGGCAAACGGTGTTCACCCTGGCAACCGATGGTGAGCGTGAAGTCTTGATCAGCCTGCCGGAGCAGAACTTCGGCCGCTTCAAG
The DNA here is from genome assembly GCF_949768175.1 of Pseudomonas sp. IT-P74. Taxonomy (NCBI): domain Bacteria; kingdom Pseudomonadati; phylum Pseudomonadota; class Gammaproteobacteria; order Pseudomonadales; family Pseudomonadaceae; genus Pseudomonas; species Pseudomonas sp. IT-P74. The sequence goes on from NZ_CATKQD010000044.1 coordinate 174,016, forward strand.
GTCGGTGAGCCGGTGTCGGTGGAACTCTGGACCCAACCCGATCAGCGATTCGAAGGTCGTATCCGTGAACTGTCGCCGTCGGCTGATCCAAAATCACGCACCTTCGCGGCCCGCATTGCCTTCAGTTCCGGCAAGGTTCCTGTCGAACTGGGCCAGAGCGCCCGGGTGTTCGTGCAGGCCGCCGACGTCGTTCCTCTGTCCGTTCCTCTGTCTGCGCTGACGGCGGAAAACGGCGTGACCTATGTCTGGGTCGTCAGCGCCAACAACACCTTGAAAAAGGCCCCGGTGCGGGTCGGTGCCTTCGGTGAGAAAACCGTTCCGGTGCTTGAAGGGCTCAACGCCAGCGACTGGGTGGTGGCCGCCGGTGTCCATGTGCTTCTCGAAGGGCAGCAGGTACGCCCGGTGGATCGCTCCAATCGCGTGGTCAATCTGGCGGACAAGGAGTAAGCCCCGATGCGTTTCAACGTTTCCGAATGGGCGCTGCGTAATCGCCAGATCGTCCTGTTCCTGATGCTGTTGCTGGCCGTTGTCGGCGCACTTTCCTACACCAAGCTCGGCCAAAGCGAAGACCCGCCGTTCACTTTCAAAGCGATGGTGATTCGCACCAACTGGCCGGGAGCGACCGCCGAAGAAGTCTCGCGTCAGGTCACCGAACGCATCGAAAAGAAGCTGATGGAAACCGGCGAATACGAACGCATCATGTCGTTCTCCCGCCCCGGCGAATCCCAGGTGACCTTCATCGCGCGCGACTCCATGCACTCGGTGGAGATACCGGAGCTCTGGTATCAGCTGCGCAAGAAAATCAGCGACATCCGCCATACCCTGCCGCCGGGGATTCAGGGGCCGTTCTTCAACGATGAATTCGGCACCACGTTCGGCAATATCTACGCCCTGACCGGTGAGGGTTTCGACTACGCCGTGCTCAAGGATTATGCCGACCGCATCCAGATCCAGCTGCAGCGGGTCAAGGATGTGGGCAAGGTCGAACTGCTGGGGGTGCAAGACGAGAAAATCTGGATCGAGCTCTCCAATGTCAAGCTCGCCACCCTCGGCTTGCCGCTGGCGGCCGTCCAGCAAGCCCTTGAAGAGCAGAATGCGGTGTCCACGGCAGGTTTCTTCGAAACCAGCAGCGAACGATTGCAGCTACGGGTAACGGGGAATTTTCAGACGGTCGAAGAGATCAAGAACTTCCCGATCCGCGTCGGTGATCGCACCTTCCGCATCTCCGACGTGGCCGACGTGCGCCGTGGTTTCAACGATCCACCGGCGCCGCGCATGCGCTTCATGGCGCAGGACGCCATCGGCCTGGCGGTGGCGATGAAGGACGGTGGTGACATTCTGGTACTGGGCAAGGCACTGGAAATCGAGTTCGCCCGCATCCAGAAAAACCTCCCGGCCGGTATGGAACTGCGCAAAGTCTCCGACCAACCGGCGGCGGTGAAAACCGGTGTTGGCGAGTTCGTGCAAGTGTTGGTCGAGGCGCTGGCCATTGTGTTGCTGGTGAGTTTCTTCTCCCTCGGCGTGCGCACCGGCATGGTGGTGGCCCTGGCGATTCCGCTGGTGCTGGCGATGACGTTCGCCTGCATGTATTACCTCGGCATCGGCCTGCACAAGATCTCCCTCGGCGCGCTGGTACTGGCCCTGGGCTTGCTGGTGGACGATGCGATCATCGCCGTGGAAATGATGGCGATCAAAATGGAGCAGGGCTTCGACCGGGTCAAAGCGGCGAGTTATGCCTGGACCAGTACCGCGTTCCCGATGCTCACCGGTACGCTGATCACCGCGGCCGGCTTCCTGCCGATTGCCACGGCGCAATCGGGCACTGGCGAATACACCCGTTCGATCTTCGAGGTGGTCACCATCGCGCTATTGGCGTCGTGGGTGGCCGCGGTGGTCTTCGTGCCGTATCTGGGGGAAAAACTGCTGCCGGACCTGGCGAAGACTCACGCCGCCAAGCACGGTGCCGGCCAGCCGGATCCGTATGCCACGCCGTTTTACCAGCGTGTCCGGCGTCTGGTGGAGTGGTGCGTGCGCTGGCGCAAAACCGTGATCGCCGCGACCGTGGTCCTGTTCATCGCGTCCATCGTGCTGTTCAAATTTGTCCCGCAGCAATTCTTCCCGGCATCGGGTCGCCTGGAGTTGATGGTCGATCTGAAACTGGCCGAAGGTGCTTCGCTGAGCAACACCGCCGACGAGGTCAAGCGCCTCGAAGCGCTGCTCAAGGACAAGGCGGGGATCGACAATTACGTGGCCTACGTCGGCACCGGTTCGCCGCGTTTCTACCTGCCTCTGGATCAACAACTGCCGGCGGCGAGCTTCGCCCAGTTTGTCGTCCTGGCGAAAACCATCGAAGAACGGGAATCCCTGCGCACCTGGTTGATCTCAACCCTTAACGAACAATTCCCTGCTCTGCGCTCGCGGGTCACGCGCCTGGAAAACGGTCCGCCGGTTGGCTACCCGGTGCAGTTCCGCGTGACCGGGGAGCACATCGAGGAAGTGCGGGCGCTGGCGCGCAAAGTCGCGGCCAAGGTTCGCGAGAACCCGCATGTGGTCAACGTCCACCTGGACTGGGAGGAGCCGAGCAAGGTTGTCTACCTGAACATCGATCAGGACCGCGCGCGGGCGCTGGGCGTGAGCACGGCGAACCTGTCGACGTTCCTGCAAAGCTCCCTGACCGGTTCCAGCGTCAGCCAGTACCGTGAAGACAACGAGTTGATCGAGATCCTGTTGCGCGGCACCTTGCATGAGCGCACCGAGTTGTCATTGCTGCCGAGCCTGGCGGTGCCGACCGATAACGGTCGCAGTGTCGCGTTGTCGCAGATCGCGACCCTGGAATACGGCTTCGAAGAGGGCATCATCTGGCACCGCAATCGCCTGCCCAACGTGACGGTTCGCGCCGACATCTATGGCAAGGAGCAACCGGCGACGCTGGTGCAGCAGATCATGCCGACCCTCGATCCGATCCGCGCCGAACTGCCCGACGGCTATTTGCTGGATGTCGGCGGCACGGTGGAAGACTCGGCGCGCGGACAGAACTCGGTGAAGGCCGGCGTGCCGTTGTTCATTGTGGTGGTGCTGACCTTGCTGATGCTGCAATTGCGCAGTTTTTCGCGTACGGCGATGGTGTTCCTGACGGCGCCGCTGGGGTTGATCGGGGTGACGCTGTTTCTGTTGGTGTTCCGTCAGCCGTTCGGTTTCGTGGCCATGCTGGGGACTATCGCGTTGTCCGGGATGATCATGCGTAACTCGGTGATTCTGGTGGATCAGATCGAGCAGGATATTGCGGCGGGGTTGAAGCCTTGGCAGGCGATTATCGAGGCTACGGTTCGGCGGTTTCGGCCGATTGTGTTGACGGCGCTTGCCGCCGTTTTGGCGATGATTCCGTTGTCGCGCAGTGTGTTTTTCGGGCCGATGGCGGTGGCGATCATGGGGGGGTTGATTGTGGCCACGGCGTTGACGCTTTTGTTTTTGCCTGCGTTGTATGCGGCTTGGTTCCGGGTCAAGAAGGAAGCCGTTTGACTGGGTGCATATCCATTTCTTCGGTAACGGCGGCTGGCGGTTTCGCCCTTACGGCGACTCACTTTTTTACAAGCGCCTAAAAAAGTAAGCAAAAAACGCTCGCCCCGAACGTACGGCCCCTCGCTAAGGCTCGGGGTTCCTTCGCTGCGGCATTCATCCGGGGGCATCGCCCTCCGGTTGGCTTCGCTGGCACCTACATGCGATGAGTTCGACTGCGTCGAACGGCGCTGCGCGTCAATCCCCGGATAAACGCCTCCACTCAGCCTCCCGAAGGGGCGGGCAAATCAAAAGCCGCCGAGGCGGCCTACCGGCCGGCCTGGTTGTTTGGTCCGTACACATTTGAAAACTGTGGGACCGGGCTTGCCCGCGAAGGCGGCCTGCCAGCCGACCATTCCCTTACAGATGTACCCGATCAAATTGTAGGAGCGAGCCTGCTCGCGAAGGCGGCCTGCCTGCCAACCAATCTCTCACAGATGTACCCGATCAAATTGTAGGAGTGAGCCTGCTCGCGATTGCGGTGTGTCAGCCAACGCTGATGTCGACTGACATGGCCTCATCGCGAGCAGGCTCGCTCCTACAATGGTTGCACCAGGGTCAGAGCGTACCAAACACCTTCTTCGCCAAACTGGTCGCCGCAGCCGCCGGGTTCTGGCGGATGGTTTCTTCCTGTTTGCCGATCATTTCGAACAAGCCATTCAACGCTTGCTCGGTGACGTAGTTTTCGACGTTGGCATTCTTCGCATCCACTACGCCCATGGTCGCTGCTTGCCCGGCGAACGAGTTGTACTGCTGGGCCAGGCCAACCTTGTCGGTGGCTTGCTTGACGATCGGCAGGAACTTCGCGCGGATCTGTTCGCGGCTGGTCTTGTTCAGGTATTGGGTGGCCGAGTCGTTGCCGCCGCTGAGGATGCCCTTGGCATCTTCCACGGTCATTTTCTTCACGGCGTCGACAAGGATGGGCTGGGCCTGGGTCACGGCGCTTTCCGCCGCCTTGTTCATGCTGGCTTCCAGTTCATCGACCTGGTCACCCATGCCGAACTGTTTCATTTTGCTGGCGACCTTGCCCAGTTTGCCCGGAAGTTCGATTTTCACGTCGGGGTTGTTGCTGAAGCCCCCCGGAGTGCCGAGTTGTTTGACGGCCAGTTGCGCGCCTTGGGTCAGTGCGTCCTTGAGCCCACCGGTGGCGTCTTTCTGCGACAGGTCGGTGAGGGACAGCGCCAGGGCGTTGGCACAGATCATCAAGCCAGCGCACAGGCCGGCAAAACGGAGGGTAGGGCGGAGCATGGCAACTTCCTTTTTCAAAAAACACTCAGCGGGCCGCGTCGACACGGACCTTCAGCGGTTGTGGATCGGTGCCGTCCAGACGCACGGCGTGATTTTCGGTGGTGATGAACAGCAGTTTGCCGTCGACTTCAATGCGTGCATTCACTGAGTAACGGTGATTGGGCTCTACCGTCAGCGGGTCGTAGCTGAGATGGAATGGCAGCGGCACCTGGCCTTTGACCGGGCCGCGTTGCTCGTTAATGACTTTCGCCGGGGCATCGGCCAGTGAGATGTCTTGCAGGCTGACGCTGAGGATCGCGTTCGGCGGCAGTGCGATGCGTTGCAGGTAGAAGACTTCACCAGCGAGGGATGCCTTGGGCGCCGGTGTCGGATGTTGGCAGGCAGTCAACAGCAAGGCGGCTGCGATCAGGGACAGTTTTTTCATTGAAAGATCTCCGTATCGAGGGCGCCAGAACCGACTGGCGCCCTGATCAATCTAGACGGTTTCGACCGGTGGTGCGGGTTGATCCGCCGCATCTTCACTGCGATGCAACGCCACCTGACGGATCGACAAACGAATCTCCGCCGGCAATACGCGCTTGGCCGCGCCTTCGGCCAGTTCACCGAGTAGTTCGTGATAGCTCAACTTGCCTGCTTCATCGCGCTTGAGCACGTCGAGGTCGAGCATGGTCTGGATGAAGTGGCGGAACAGGCTCTTGTCGAAGAATTCCGGGGCGTTGAGGCCATGCAGGATCGACAGGCGCTGGGCCATGACCGTGCACAGGTCCTCCAGTTCTTCGGCGCTGATGCTGTTCTGGCCACTGTTGAGCAGCAGGGACACGGTCATGTAGAAGCGCTGCAAGGTCTGGGCGATGCTTTTCGACAGCAAGGTCAGCAGCACGAAATGCCGCGAGCTTGGCGCCGGACGCAGATACACGTTGTTCTCGAAACGCAACAGGCCTTGTTCGACGAAAGCTTCCAGCCATTGGTCGATCACCCCGTCCAGTTCGTCCAGCGACCAGCGGATGAACAGCTCCGCCTGCAGGTATGGATACAACGCGCGGGTGTAGCGCAGGATCTGTTCGCGGCTCATGCGCGAGGCGCTCTGGAAGAAACTTGCGAGCAGCGCCGGCAGGGCAAAGATGTGCAGCACGTTGTTGCGGTAGTAGGTCATCAGGACGGCGTTCTGTTCGTCCAGATACAGGATCTTGCCCAGCGCATCGCTCTGCTCGGACAGCAGGTCCATGTCCTTCACGTGCGCGATCAGCGCCCGGCCATCGCCTTCCGGCAAGGTGGTGTGCGGTGAATACGGGACCTTGCGCAGCAGCGCCAGGTACAGGTCCAGCACCCGCGCCATGGCCCGGTCATCCAGTGCCAGTCGGGTGGTCGACAGCAGCGCCAGTGCCACCAGATTGACCGGGTTGATCGCTGCCGCTTCGTTCAGATGCCGGGCGACCTTCTCGCCGAGGCGGTTGGTGGTTTCGTTGAGCCAGGCGGGTCTGAACTGCGGGCCGAGTTCCTGTTGGCGCCAGTCCGGCTGTTCGCCGTCGAGGAATTCCGCCAGCTTGATCGGCTCGCCGAAGTTTACAGCCACCTGGCCGAAGCGCTGCTTGAGTGCGCCAATGACTTTGAAAATATCGAAGATCGACTCTTTCTTCTTGGCCGCACCGCGCAACTCGCCAAGATAGGTCCGGCCTTCCAGTACGCGCTCGTAGCCGATGTACACCGGCACGAACACGATTGGCATGCGCGACGAACGCAGGAAGCTGCGCAGGGTGATCGCCAGCATTCCGGTTTTCGGTTGCAGCATGCGCCCGGTGCGCGAGCGGCCGCCCTCGACGAAGTACTCTACCGGAAAGCCCTTGGTGAACAGGGTGTGCAGGTATTCGTTGAACACCGAGGTGTACAGCGGGTTGCCCTTGAACGTGCGACGCATGAAGAACGCGCCGCCGCGACGCAGCAGGCCGCCGATCACCGGCATGTTCAGATTGATGCCGGCGGCAATGTGCGGCGGGGTCAGGCCGTTGCGAAACAGCAGATAGGACAGCAGCAGGTAGTCGATGTGGCTGCGGTGGCACGGCACGTAGATCACTTCGTGACCCTGGGCGACCTTCTGCACGCCTTCGATATGGTTGACCCTGATGCCGTCGTAGATCTTGTTCCAGAACCAGCTCAGCACCACTTCCATAAAACGGATCGCAGTATAGGTGTAGTCCGAGGCGATTTCGTTGCCGTAGCGTAGCGCTTGAGCTTTGGCCTTCTCTGGCGAGATGTTCTCGCGCTCGGCTTCGTCGAAGATCGCTTGTTTGACCTGTGGCTGGTTGAGCAAGCCTTTGACCAGATTGCGGCGGTGGGAAATGTCCGGGCCGATCACCGCGGCCTTCAGATTGCGGAAATGCACCCGCAGGATGCGCTGGGCCATGCGCACGGTGCGCTCGTGGCCCTTGTCGTGCTCGATCAGTTCGCGCAGGTGGATCGGCGCGGAGAACTGCACGCGGGTCTTGCGTCCCAGCACGATGATGCTCAGCAGACGACGCAGACGCCCGGTAACGGCCCAGCTGTCGGCGAACAGCAGTTTCCATGGGCTGTTTTCGCTGTCCGGCGATTGGCCCCAGAACACGCTCACCGGAATGATCTGTGCGTCTTCGGCGGCGTTCTGGCTCAGGGCGCTGACCAGGCGGGTCAATGTTGGCGGCGCTCCGCGCTTGTCCTGGCGGCCGAGCCAGTCCGGGTCCGGCGTCAGGTAGAAAAACGCGGCAGGTTCCAGCAGGTTGCCCACCGATACCGGCAGCACCGGGCGTGGCAGGCCGGCCTTGCTGCACTCGGTGTCGACCACAGCGAGGTCGGTCAGCGAAGGGTTTTGCAGGACGTAGAACACCGGACGACTGCGGTCGAGGTTGAGGGTGAACGACGACTGGTTGATCGTCTCGGAGCGAACCCAGAGGTACAACAGTCGGCGCAGGGTGCCAAACACAAGACGGCGGAACGGGGAGCGGGTCATACGGCTTCTGCGTGAGTGAATAAAACCGAGCGTTTGCTCGGGAGGCCGATAGTGTGCCGGATTCGTCGAAAATCGGCAAAAAAGCGGGTAAGTAAACTTGAGTTGAGAGTTTCGCTGCCTGTCATATACTCGGCCGTCTGCTGTCGGTGCCCTTGTAGGGACGTCGAACGCAGACAGACGTTCCCGAGGCTTTCCTGCGAAAAGCCCGACCAATAATAAAAAGGGAGTATGAACAAATGGCAACACGCGAAACCGGCAACGTGAAGTGGTTCAACGACGCCAAGGGCTACGGCTTCATTCAGCGCGAGGACGGGGTGGACGTGTTCGTGCACTACCGCGCGATTCGCGGTGAAGGCCACCGTTCACTGACCGAAGGCCAGCAGGTTGAATACGCGGTGGTGGAAGGGCAGAAGGGGTTGCAGGCTGAGGATGTTGTAGGTCTGTAATCCCCGCGCAAAAACCACTGTAGGAGCGAGCTTGCTCGCGAAGAACTCAAGGACACCGCGCTTTTACTGAATTGACGCGTTATCGTTGACGACCATCGCGAGCAAGCTCGCTCCTACAGGGGCGGTGTTCAGGCTTTACGCGGTTTTCCAGGTGATTTCTTCTTCACCATCGGCGCTGATGCGAATCCAGCGATCGGCTGTTTCTTCACCTTCTTCCTCGACCCAGGTACCCGGTGCGCAACGCACTTCGACGTTGAGTGCGGCAAACGCGGCGCGGGCGCAGGCGATGTCATCGTCCCACGGGGTCTGGTCGCTTTCCAGGTACAGGCTGTTCCACTTGCCGACGGCTTTTGGCAGCCAGGTCACTGGCACGTTGCCGGCCTTGCACTTGTAGGTCTGGCCCTTCTGGACCCAATCCGTGCACGGGCCCAATGCCGCACCGAGCCAGGCGGAAATGGCTTTGTGGTCGACGTCGGCGTCTTTCAGGTAAATCTCGATATCGGGTTGGCGCATGGATGTCCTCACTGCGGGTCTGAAAAATCCATTCGCGGATTTAGCCGGCCCCGGGCACTCGCCCGGAACCAAAAGTTATTGAAGAACGAAATAATCGTAGCGCATTGATACGGTGGTCTCGAACGGCTCGGCCTGTTCGATAACCGCTGTCCGGCGCTCGGCGCTGGCACGCCAGCCATGGGGCGTCATCGCCAGCAGGTTGGCGCGGTCCTGCGGCTTGTCCAGCGTCAGCTTGAACGTCAACGTTTCGCTGTGCGCCAGCGCCATGCCTTCCGGCACCAGGTCCAGATGCTTGTCGTCAATGTACTCGCGGACTTCGTCGTATAGCCGTTCGCGTAGTTCCATCAAGTGGCCGCTGGTCGGCCCGACTTTCATCAGGCCGCCGCCAACACTGAGCAGGCGCTTGGCTTCTTCCCAATCCAGCGGGCTGAAGACACTGGCCAGGAACTGGCAACTGCCGGAAGCCAACGGCACCCGTGCCATGCTGGCGATCAACCAGGTGAGCTGCGGGTTGCGTTTGCAGGCGCGTTTGACCGCTTCCCGGGAGATGTCCAGCGCATAGCCATCAGCGTCCGGCAAGGCATCGGCGATCTGCGCGGTGTAGTAACCCTCGCCGCAACCGATATCGACCCAGCGGGTCGGCGCGTAACCGGCCGCCAGCTCGGCCAGACGCTTGGCCACCGGCGCGTAATGGCCGGCGTTCAAAAAGTCGCGGCGAGCCTCGACCATGGCCTGATTATCCCCAGGATCGCGACTGTTCTTGTGTTGCACCGGCAACAGGTTCAAATAACCCTGGCGCGCGCGGTCGAAACGATGCCCGGCGGGGCAGGCCACGCCGTTGTCCACCGCATTGAGCGGCTCACTGCAGATCGGACACGCCAGCATCAGGCGAGCAACTTGATCAGGGTCTGGTAGTAGATCTCGGTCAGCACGTCGAGATCGGCGGCCAGCACGCGTTCGTTGACCTGGTGGATGGTCGCGTTGACCGGCCCCAGCTCAACCACTTGGGTGCCCATGGTCGCGATGAAACGCCCGTCGGAGGTGCCACCGCTGGTGGACGCCTTGGTTTCACGACCGGTGATGTCCTTGATGCTCGCCGACACAGCGTCCAGCAGCGCGCCCGGTTCGGTGAGGAACGGCAGACCGGACAGCGCCCAATCGATGTGCCAGTCCAGGCCATGCTTGTCGAGGATGTCGGCGACGCGCTTTTGCAGGCCCTCGACGGTGGACTCGGTGGAGAAGCGGAAGTTGAACACCGCCACCAGGTCACCCGGGATCACGTTGGTCGCGCCGGTGCCGGAATTGACGTTGGAGATCTGAAAACTGGTCGGCGGGAAGAAATCGTTGCCGTGGTCCCAGTGCTCGGCTGCCAGTTCGGCCAGGGCCGGGGCAGCGAGGTGGATCGGGTTCTTCGCCAGGTGCGGGTAGGCCACGTGGCCTTGCACACCGTGCACGGTCAGCTTGGCGCCGAGGGAGCCGCGCCGGCCGTTCTTGACCACGTCACCGACCAGGGTGGTGCTCGACGGTTCGCCGACGATGCACCAGTCCAGACGTTCCTTGCGCGCGGCGAGGCGTTCGACCACGGCCTTGGTGCCGTGGTGCGCCGGGCCTTCTTCGTCGCTGGTGATCAGGAACGCGACTTTGCCCTTGTGATTCGGGTAGTCGGCGACAAAACGCTCGGAGGCGACGGTCATGGCGGCGAGGCTGCCTTTCATGTCGGCGGCGCCACGGCCGCAGAGCATGCCGTGTTCGTCGATCAGGGCGTTGAACGGCTCGATCTGCCAGGCCGCTACCGGGCCGGTCGGGACCACGTCGGTGTGGCCGGCGAAGCACAGCACCGGACCGTCGTCCTGGCCGTGGGTGGCCCAGAAGTTATCCACATCTTCGATGCGCATCGGTTCCAGGGTGAAACCGGCATCGCCCAGGCGCTGCATCATCTGCTTCTGGCAATCGGCGTCGAGCGGCGTCACGGATGGACGGCGGATCAGGTCGATGGCGAGTTGGAGGGTCGGCGAAAGGTCGGCGTGGGCCGTCATGGAAAACTCCGGAAATCATGAATGTGGGCACGGACTAAATGTGGGAGCCAGCCTGCTGGCGATGACGGTGTGTCAGTCAACTTAAACTGTGATTGTTACACCGCTATCGCGAGCAGGCTCGCTCCCACAGGGGATAGTGTTCGGTCAGTCAGACCGGTATCACGCCAAGCCCCGCAAAATGGCGCTTATCTTAAAGCAAAACGGCGACCATTGGCCGCCGTTTAGTGCATCCGTAGAGATTTAGACCGCTGGTGCCGTTTCAGTCTCGACCGACGGTTTCGGCAGCGACGACAGGAACGCCATGATCAACGCCGCCAGGTATGGCAGCGACTGCACCAGCAGCATGGTCACCCAGAAGCGCATGTCGTTGCTCGGCATGCCGTTCACCAGGAAGATCCCCAAGGCAGCGCCCCACAACAGCAGCATGATGAACATCTCTTCCCGGGCTTCCGAAATCGCCACCCAGAAGCCGTGGTTGTCGGCATTCTTCGGCGTACGGAAGAACGGAATGCTGCTGGTGAAGAAGCCGTACAGCACTGCTTTGGCGATGGTGTGGGACAACGCCAGACCGGCCAGCGCCGCGCAGAAGGCATCCTTCAAATTGACCCCGACCGCACGACGGTAGAGGAAGATGATCTTGGCGACCTTGAACACGAACAGCGCCAATGGCGGGATTGCGAAGATCAGCAGCGGCGGATCGACCCGTTGCGGCACGATGATCATCGCCGCCGACCACAACAGCGCGCCGACGGTGAAGAAGATGTTCATGCCGTCCGCGACCCACGGCAACCAGCCCGCGAGGAAGTGGTAACGCTGGCCACGGGTCAGCTCGGTGTCCTTGCCGCGCAGCAGGCTGGCGGTGTGGCGCTTGATGATCTGGATCGCTCCGTAGGCCCAACGGAAACGCTGTTTCTTGAAGTCGATGAAGGTATCGGGCATCAGGCCCTTGCCGTAGCTGGTGTGGTAGTACGCTGCCGACAGGCCTTTTTCGAATACCCGCAGGCCCAGTTCGGCGTCTTCACAGATGCACCAGTCGGCCCAGCCCAGCTCTTCGAGCACCGAGCGGCGGGTCATGGTCATGGTGCCGTGCTGGATGATCGCGTCACGATCGTTGCGGGTGACCATGCCGATGTGGAAGAAGCCCTTGTATTCCGCGTAGCAGAGCTTCTTGAAGGTACTTTCGTTCTGGTCGCGGTAATCCTGTGGCGACTGCACCACGGCGATTTTCGGGTCGGCGAAGTGCGGCACCATGTGCTTGAGCCAGTTCGGGTGCACGCAGTAATCGGAGTCGATCACTGCGATCACTTCGGCATCTTTGGCGGTGTGCGGGATCAGGTAGTTCAGTGCGCCGCCCTTGAAGCCGGCCAGCGGTGCCACGTGGAAGAACTTGAAGCGCGGGCCGAGGGTTTCGCAATAATCGCGCACCGGTTCCCAGACCGCCGGATCCTTGGTGTTGTTGTCGATGATCAGGACTTCGAAATCCGGATAGTCGAGGTTGGCCAGGGCGTTGAGGGTCTGTTTGACCATCTCCGGCGGCTCGTTGTAGCAGGGCACGTGGATCGAGACTTTCGGTCGGTAGTCAGAATCGCCTACCACGGGCAGGAATTCACGCCGGCGTTTGTGGGTCCAGACGGTCTCGGCCAGTTCGTGGGCTTCGGTCAGCAACACGATAAACACCCCGAGCGCACCGAGGGCGAGCAAGAAGCCTACCGTCAGGCTGAACCAGGTGCTGTATTGCTGGCTGTAGTCGTAACCGATCCACACCAGTGCCGAGCCACCGAGGAACGCGGTGAAGGTCAGGAAGGTACGGCCACGCTGGCGCAGGGCCGAGCCGTCGATCATCAGCAGGGTCAGGGACAACAGCGCCAGTACCACGGAGCCGACCGCCAGTACCCGCCATTGCGGAATCGCAACGACCGGGCCTTCGAAGTTGAACTTCTGCTGGCGTGCGGCGTTGAACACACCCCAATAGGCGCCGACGGAACCTTCGTCACTGGCTTTCCACGGCTGGTCAAACGCTTCGATCACGAAGTAGTTGAAGCCCTGACGGTTGAGCTTGTTGACCAGCGTTCGCAGGTAGATCGCCTGGTCTGCCGGTGAGGCATCGGCGCCACCGCGCATGCGGCCGTTGCTCGGCCAGCCCACTTCGGACAGTAGCAGCGGCTTTTTCGGGAACATCTTCTTCAAGTCGCGGGCGCGGTCGAGGACGAACTGCCCGGCCTTGTCCATCGGGATGAATTCCCAGTAAGGCAGGATGTGCGCGGCGATCAGGTCGACGTGCTTGGCCAGTTCCGGGTGTTCTTCCCACACGTGCCACTGTTCGGACGTGGTCACCGGCACTTTCACCGCAGCGCGCACGCGATCGAGCATGACGCTGAGTTCCTGGGCTGTGATTTCCTTGCGGTAAATGGCCTCGTTGCCGACCACCACGCGAACCACGCTGCGCGAGGCGTTGGCGATTTCAATGGCGCGGGTGATTTCCCGTTCGTTGCGTTCCTGGTCCGGACTGATCCAGATCCCCAGGGTGACCCGCAAGCCGAACTCTTCCGCCAGCTTCGGGATGTTTTGCAGGGTGCCATCGACCGAGTAGATGCGGATGTTGTCCGTCAGCTTGCTCATGATCTCCAGGTCGCGACGCATTTGATCGTCGGTCGGGAACTGGTCTTTCTGCGGGAACTGGCCCTGCTGGAATGGCGAGTACGAGAAGCCGGAGATCTGTTCAGGCCAGTTGGGGGCGGTGACCGGGCGGTTGATCAGCGCCCAGAAGCCGGTAAACAAGGCAGCGATGGCGAGCACCACGACCAGGTTGAGTCCAAATTTACGCGATGACATAGTTATTTCGGGTTCCAAAGACTGTGGAACGAAGGAACGGTTGGCGGTCGCCAAGGGGCGCGCATCCTACACCGGGCATTCTCTGGTCGTACAGCGAACAGGGAATTGCCTGACATTGGGCAATCCAAGTCGGTTTAAGTTCTTTCGTTAGAGCGTGTAGGACAAATCTTTGTTCGATGTGGTTTTCGTGGATGTTGCCCGTTCATAGCGCAATGATGCTCTTGCGCGCCGACGGCCCTATAATGCGCGCCGGTTTTTGGGGTAATGGTCATGAGTACAGAAGATCCGCGGTTTGCTGGCATCGCCCGTTTGTATGGCATCGAAGGCCTTGAACGCCTGCGCGCGGCCCATGTGGCGATCGTCGGCGTCGGTGGTGTCGGTTCCTGGGCGGCGGAAGCCATGGCCCGTTGTGGCGTGGGCGAGATTTCGCTGTTCGACCTCGACGACGTCTGCGTCAGCAACGCCAACCGCCAGTTGCACGCGCTGGACAGCACGGTGGGCAAGCCCAAGGTCGAGGTGATGGCCGAGCGTCTGCGCGGGATCAACCCGGACTGCACGGTGCACGCGGTGCCTGACTTCGTCACCCGCGACACCATGGCCGAGTACATCACGCCGAACATCGACTGCGTGATCGACTGCATCGACAGCGTCAACGCCAAGGCCGCGCTGATCGCCTGGTGCAAGCGCCGCAAGATCCAGATCATCACCACCGGCGGTGCGGGCGGGCAGATTGACCCGACGTTGATCCAGGTCTGCGACCTCAATCGCACGTTCAACGATCCGTTGGCGTCGAAAGTGCGTTCCACGCTGCGCCGCGACTATGGCTTCTCACGCACCGTGACCCGCCATTACAGCGTGCCGTGCGTGTTTTCCACCGAGCAACTGCGCTATCCGAAACCCGATGGCAGCATTTGCTTGCAGAAGAGTTTTGTCGGGGATGGGGTGAAGCTCGACTGTGCCGGTGGGTTTGGCGCGGTGATGATGGTGACGGCGACCTTCGGCATGGTCGCGGCGACCAAGGCTGTGGACAAGATTGTGGCGGGTGTGCGGCGGCCGGCGGAGCGGGTCAAGCCGCAGGCCTGATCTGTAAGGCTGATGGCCCCATCGCGAGCAGGCCCACGGTGATTTCGGTGATCCTGTAGGAGCGAGCCTGCTCGCGATGGACTGCGAAGCAGCCCCTCTATTGAGCCAACTCCCGCATCCGCTGTAGGACTGCATTCAAACCATTGCTACGAGACTCGGACAACTGCCGCCCCAACCCCAGTTGATTGAACCAGTCCGGCAAATCCACCTGCTGCAACTCAGCCGCCGACAACCCGTTGACCCGCGCCAGCAGCAATGCCACCAACCCGCGAATCAAGCGTGCATCGCTGTTGGCGTTGAACTGCCAATGGCCATCGTGCAATTCACCCACCAGCCACACCTGGCTTTCACAGCCGTGCACCCGATTGGCATCACACATCTGCGCATCACTCAAGGCCGGCAGACGCTCGCCCCATTGCATCAACAGGCGTGCGCGTTGTTCCCAGCCGGCCGCTTTCTGAAAGGTGTCCAGTGCCGTCACGGCATCGGCGGGCAAGTTCATCGCAAGAGCTCCAGCGCCTGATCCAGGGCTTCAAAGAACCGCTCCAGGTCTTCGGAATCGTTGTACAACGCCAACGACACCCGAATCGCTCCGGCCAGTTCGAAGCGTTTGAGTAGTGGCATGGCGCAATGATGGCCGGCACGCACCGCGATCCCTTGTTCGGTCAGCAAATGCGCGAGATCGGAGTTATGCACACCCTCGACGGTAAAACTGGCCAGCGCCACTTGCGGCTTGCCCAGAAGGCGAATGCCATTTCGCGCCTCAAGGCCCTTTAACAGAGTGGCATGCAACGCCGCTTCATGGGCGGACACCGCGTCCTGATCGAGCCCGGCAAGGTAATCCAGGGTCGCTCCCAGGCCGATTACACTGGCAATCGGAGGCGTCCCGGCCTCGAAGCCCAGCGGTGCCGGGCGAAAGCGTGCGTCGTGGTAATTGGCATCCAGCACCATTTCGCCGCCAAACTGCCAGGGACGTAGCTGTTGCAGCGCTGCATTGCGCCCGAACAGCACGCCCAGGCCATCGGGGCCATAAAGCTTGTGGCTGGAAAATACATAAAAATCGCAGCCCAGCGCTTGCACGTCGTGGCGGCCATGGACCACGCCCTGGGCGCCGTCGATCACGGTCAGGGCGTTGTGTGCCTTGGCCAGTGCCATTAACTCTGGCAGCGGCTGCCACGCGCCAATCACGTTGGACAACTGGCTGACGGCCAACAGACGTGTGCGCGGGCCGATCAGACCAGCCGCGGCTTCCAGGTCGATCACGCCGTCGGCATCCAGCGGCAGGATTACCAGTTTCAGCTCGCGACGGTGCGCCAGTTGCTGCCATGGCAGCAGGTTGGCGTGATGCTCCAGGGCGCTGATGACAATCTCGTCGCCTGGATTGAAAAGATGTTCCAGGCCATAGGCCAGGAGATTCAGCGCGGACGTCGCGCCGTGGGTAAAGATGATTTGCCCGCAATCGCCCGCATTGAGCCATTGCGCGACTTTGCGGCGGCTGTCCTCGAACGCCTGGGTGGCGTGGGCGCCGGGCAAATGCTGCGCCCGATGCACGTTGGCCGCGCCGTTGGCGTAGTAGTGCGCCAGGGCATCGAGCAGGGCTTGAGGTTTTTGCGTGGTGGCGGCATTGTCCAGATAGGTCTGGTCTTGCCGTTGCAGGGCGGCGATGGCCGGAAAATCGGCACGCCAGGGAGAGAGAATCATCATGTGTTCAGCCCTGTGAACTTGGGCGGGTGTACACCGGACCCCTGTAGGAGCGAGCCTGCTCGCGATGGACGTGAACGATAACGCGCATTATTTGGATAAACGCGTTGCCCTTACGTTTTTCGCGAGCAGGCTCGCTCCTACAGGTGAACTCGTGTGCTGCTTAGTTGTGAGCGTGCAGCGCTTCGTTCAGTTCGATGGCCGATTTGTGGGTTTTGCATTCCACGGCACCGGTCTGCGAATTGCGACGGAACAGCAGGTCCGGCTGGCCGGCCAGGTCACGGGCCTTGACCACTTTGACCAATTGATTGTTCTCGTCCAGCAGCGCCACTTTGGTACCAGCGGTCACGTACAGGCCCGACTCGACGGTGTTGCGATCGCCCAACGGGATACCGATACCGGCGTTGGCGCCGATCAGGCAGCCTTCGCCGACCTTGATCACGATGTTGCCGCCGCCCGACAGGGTGCCCATGGTCGAGCAGCCACCGCCCAGGTCCGAACCCTTGCCGACGAATACGCCAGCGGATACGCGGCCTTCGATCATGCCCGGGCCTTCGGTGCCGGCGTTGAAGTTGATGAAACCTTCGTGCATCACGGTGGTGCCTTCGCCCACGTAAGCGCCCAGGCGCAGACGCGCAGCGTCAGCGATACGCACGCCGGCCGGAACCACGTAGTCGGTCATTTTCGGGAACTTGTCCACCGAGAACACTTCCAGCAGCTCGCCGCGCAGGCGGGCTTCGAGTTGCAGTTCGGCCAGCTCGCTCAGGTCGACCGCGCCCTGGCTGGTCCAGGCCACGTTTGGCAGCAACGGGAAGATCCCGGCCAGGTTCAGGCCGTGTGGCTTGACCAGGCGATGGCTCAGCAGGTGCAGCTTGAGGTAGGCCTCAGGGGTGGACGACAACTGGGTGTCTTCAGCCAGCAAGGTGGCAACCAGCGGCTTGTGGCTCTCGGCCAGGCGGGTCAGCAGGGCAGCCTGGGCAGCGTCGACGCCTTTGAGCGCTTCAGCCAGTTGCGAGGCCTGGGCGGTGCTGAACGCGATAGCCTGATTGCCTTCGGTGTAGCCCAGGATCGGTGCGATAGCGGCCAGGACTTCAGCCGAAGGCTTGAGTACCGGGGCGGCGTAGAACACTTCCAGCCATGCGCCTTGACGGTTTTGAGTGCCGACGCCGAAGGCCAGGCTGAACAGGGTAGTGGACATGTGTATACCTCTAACAAAATTGAACGGGCTGCTTACTTGAGCGCGGCCGCGTAGATATCTGGCTTGAAGCCAATCAGGGTTCGGTCACCGAGATCGAGCACCGGGCGCTTGATCATCGAGGGTTGTGCAAGCATCAGTTCGATGGCTTTCGTCTGGTCGAGATCGGCTTTGCGTTCGTCGTCGAGCTTGCGAAAGGTCGTGCCTGCACGGTTCAACACCACTTCCCAGCCGTGCTCGCTGCACCATTGGGTCAGGTGTTCACGGTCGATACCGACCGCCTTGTAATCATGAAAGTCATAGCTGACAGCGTGTTCATCGAGCCAGGTGCGCGCCTTTTTCATGGTGTCGCAGGCTTTGATGCCGAAAAGGTGCAACGTTTTGCTTGAAACGGTCAAGGAATCGCCCCCTTTACAGGTGCTGGGTTTAAACGGTGTCGGATTATGCCATGGCCAAACCCGGCCAGGTGAAGCAACACCTGGACCTGAGCGGCGGCGGGGTTATTTGCGGCGCTGGATGAATGCGCGAATCCGCTCGGCAGCTTCGACACATTCGGCAAGCGGCGCCACCAGTGCCATGCGTACACGCCCGGCACCCGGGTTGACGCCATCTACATCCCGCGACAGATAAGAACCTGGCACCACGGTCACGTGCTCCTGCTCGAACAGGTCACGGCAGAAGGCGGCGTCGTCACCGGCTACATTTGGCCACAGGTAGAAGCTGCCATCCGGCCGCTGTACGTCCATGACCGGGCTGAGGATTTCCAGTACCGCATCGAACTTCTCGCGATACAGCGCCCGGTTGGCGCGCACGTGCACCTCGTCATTCCACGCAGCAACACTGGCCAGTTGTGTTTGAACCGGCATCGCGCAGCCGTGGTAGGTGCGATAAAGCAGGAAGCCTTTGAGGATGTCGGCATCGCCCGCGACAAAACCTGAGCGCAAGCCCGGCAGGTTGGAGCGCTTGGACAAACTGTGGAACACCACGCAACGCTTGAAGTCCTTGCGATCCAGTTCCGCGCAGGCGCTGAGCAGGCCAGGCGGCGGGGTTTGTTCGTCGAAATACAGTTCGCTGTAGCACTCGTCCGCG
This sequence comes from Pseudomonas sp. IT-P74, assembly GCF_949768175.1. Classification (NCBI taxonomy): domain Bacteria; kingdom Pseudomonadati; phylum Pseudomonadota; class Gammaproteobacteria; order Pseudomonadales; family Pseudomonadaceae; genus Pseudomonas; species Pseudomonas sp. IT-P74. Next base: position 192,694 of record NZ_CATKQD010000044.1, read on the forward strand.
GCGATCACGAAATCGTGTTCATCGGCCAGGGCAATCAGCTTTTTCAGGGTCTCGACCGGGATCAGGGCGCCGGTCGGGTTGCCGGGCGAGCACAGGAACAGGATCTGGCAGCGTTTCCAGATGTCCGGCGATACGGCGTCGAAATCCGGGTTGAAGCCGTTTTCGTCCAGGCATGGCAGGTAATGCGGCTTGGCCCCGGCGAGGAACGCCGCGCCTTCGTAGATCTGGTAGAACGGGTTCGGGCTGACCACCAGCGCGTCATCGCCACGGTTGACCACAGTCTGGGTGAAGGCAAACAGGGCCTCGCGGGTGCCGTTGACCGGCAGCACGTTGCGCGCCGGGTCGATCCAGCCGCTCGGAACACCGAAGCGACGCTCGCACCATGCCGCAATGGCTTCACGCAGCTCCGGGATGCCGAGTGTGGTCGGGTACACCGCCATTTTTTCCAGATTGTTGGCCAGGGCCTCGGCGACAAAGCTTGGCGAACGGTGTTTCGGCTCGCCGATGGACAGCGCGATCGGACGCTTGTCCGGATTGGGCGTCACGCTGCCGAGCAGGGCACGGAGTTTCTCGAACGGGTAGGGCTGGAGCTGGGACAGAGCGTTGTTCATCGATGTATCTCGTTCGGTGTAGGAGCGGGCAAACCCTGGTTCCTGTAGGAGCTGGCTTGCCAGCGATGGGCGTCAACGAAAACGCTTGCTTACCGGGTAAACGTGGCGCTTTTGATTCCTTCGCTGGCAAGCCGGCTCCTACAAAGGGCAGGTTCGCCCCCCGGATAGGGGTCGGTTGATTCAGATGTTGATGCGCGACAGTTTGATATCAGGTTCCTGATTGACGCTCAGTTGTTCGACGATGGCATCCTGCAGGCGGCTGCACAGCAGCGGGTCGGACAACGGCTGATTGTTGGCGTCGGTGATGAAGAACACGTCTTCCACGCGCTCGCCGAGGGTGGCGATCTTGGCGTTCTGCAGCGACAGGTCGAACTCCAGGAAGATCGTGCCAATCCGCGCCAGCAGGCCCGGGCGGTCGGGTGCGGTCAGTTCCAGCACCGTCACCGGACGCTGGGCGTCATTGTGGATCGTCACCTGAGGTGCAAAGGCGAAATGCTTGAGCTGACGTGGCACCCGGCGCTGGATGATGGTCGGGTAGTCGTCCGGGTTGCGCAGGGCTTCGGTCAGGCCATCGCGGATTTGTTTGATCCGTGCCGGGTTGTCGCCAATCGAGTCGCCGTCGGCGTCGAGCACGATATAGGTGTCGAGGGTGAACTGGCTGCTGGAGGTGATGACCCGGGCGTCGTGAATGTTCAGGTTGAGCTGGTCCATCGCGGCCACGGTCACGGCAAAGAAGTCGTGCTGGTCCGGGGCGTAGATGAAGATCTGCGTTCCGCCTTCGAACTCGCGCTGGGTGGTTTCCTTGATCAGTACCAGAGGCCCGCCGTCGGTCGGTTGCTGGAGGATCGCGTCGCTGTGCCAGGCCACATCGCCGGCTGTGTGGCGCAGGAAATAGTCATCGCCCAACTGCGCCCACAGTTGCTCGACATCGTCCGGGTCGGTGCCGCCGCGCACCAGGATATCCAGGGCGGCGCTCTGGGTCTGGCGGATCTGCTCTTCGCGGTCCACCGGGTTTTCCAGGCCTCGACGCAGGGCGCGCTTGGTTTCGGTGTAGAGCTGGCGCAGCAGGCTGGCGCGCCAGGAGTTCCACAGGGTCGGGTTGGTGGCGTTGATGTCGGCGACGGTCAGTACGTAGAGGTAGTCGAGGCGGGTTTCGTCGCCGACGATCTGGGCAAAATCGTGGATCACCTGCGGGTCGGACAAGTCCTTGCGCTGGGCGGTGGTCGACATCACCAAGTGGTTCTGCACCAGCCACACGATCAGGCGGCTGTCCCACACTGGCAGCTGATGGCGCTGGCAAAACGCCTCGGCATCGACCGCTCCGATGTCCGAGTGGTCGCCATGCCGGCCTTTGCCTATGTCGTGGTACAGGCCGGCCATGTAGATCAGCTCGGGTTTGGGTAGTTTGCCCATGAGCTTGCTGGCCAGCGGGAATTTTTCCGACACCTGGGTGTACTGCAACTTACGCAGGTGCTTGATCAGGTTCAGGGTATGGGCATCGACCGTATAGATGTGGAACAGGTCATGCTGCATCTGCCCGACGATAAAGCCGAATTCGGGCAGATAGCGCCCCAGAATGCCGTAACGGTTCATCCGCCGCAGGTTACGGTGGATGCCGATCTTGCACTTGAACAGCTCGATAAACAGGCTGGTGTTGCGAATGTCGTTGCGGAAGTCGTCGTCGATCAGGTGACGGTTTTCCCGCAGTAGACGAATGGTGTCGGCGCGTACACCCTTGATTTCCGGCTGCTGGGCCATCAGCACGAAGATTTCGAGCATGGCGAACGGCGTGCGGCGGAAAACGTTGTCGTTGCGTGCCTCGATGTAGCCGTCATGCAACTGGAAGCGCGAGTTGATCGGCTGCGGTGGTGATTCGTCTTCCGGTGCGAGGATGACTTCCTCGAAGTGCTGGATGATCAGGTCGCTGAGCTGGGCGATGCTCATGACCACCCGGTAATACTGCTGCATGAAGTTTTCGATGGCTTGCTTGGCGTCGTCGCCCTTGAAGCCCAGCAGCCCGGCAATGGTGCGCTGGTGATCGAACAGCAGGCGATCTTCGGAGCGGCCAGCCAGCATGTGCAGGGCATAGCGAACCTTCCACAGGAACTCCTGGGAGGAGGCGAGCAGGGCGTTTTCACTCTCGACCAGGAATCCTTCGCCAGCCAGTGCCCGCAGGTTCAGGGTACCGTACTCGCGACGGGCCACCCACAGAATCGTCTGGATATCCCGCAGGCCGCCGGGTGAGCCTTTGACGTTGGGTTCCAGGTTGTATTCGGTGTCGTTGTACTTGTGGTGGCGAGCCTTTTGTTCGGCGCGCTTGGCCAGGAAGAATTCCTTGCTCGGCCACATGTGTCCGGTGCTGGTGACGTCCAGCATGCGCTGGCGCAAACGCTCGGGGCCGGCGATGGTGCGGCTTTCCATCAGGTTGGTGACGACCGTCAGGTCGGCGCGGGCCTCGACGGCGCATTCGTCGACCGAGCGAACGCTCTGACCGACCTCCAGGCCGATGTCCCACAACAGCGTCAGAAAGCGCTCGATGGAATCGCGGAAAACCTCGTGGTCGGCACTGTCCAGCAGGATCAGCAAGTCGATATCGGAATAAGGGTGCAATTCGCCACGGCCGTAGCCGCCGACCGCGACCAGCGCGATGTCGGCGTCCTCACTCCAGCTGAACTGCTCCCAGGCCTTTTGCAGGATGTTATCGACGAACCAGGCGCGATCCTCGATCAATCGGCGAATGTCCCGGCCATCGCGAAAGCGCGTATCGAGCACCTCACGGGCCTGGCGGATCGCCTTCTTGAAGGCCGAAATCGGGCTTGCCTTCAGGGCCAGTTCAGCCTGGAACTGGCCGCGGTCGAAGAGTTCGGGATCCACCTGCGGCATCGATTGGCTTTCCTTTCTATAGGCGAGGTTCGGTGGTGGGATCAGGCCGAAACGCGAGGGATGGTGTCATCGCTGCGCAGGGTGAAGATCTCGTAACCGGTTTCGGTCACCAGCAGGGTATGTTCCCACTGCGCCGAGAGCTTGCGGTCCTTGGTGATCGCGGTCCAGCCGTCGCCCAGTACCTTGGTGTCGGCACGGCCCTGGTTGATCATCGGCTCGATGGTGAAGGTCATGCCGGCCTTGAGTTCCATGCCGGTGCCCGCGCGGCCGTAGTGCAGGATCTGCGGCTCTTCGTGGAACACCTTGCCAATACCATGGCCGCAGAATTCACGAACCACCGAGAAGCCGTTCTTTTCCGCGTGCTTCTGAATGATTTCGCCGATGTCGCCCAGGCGGCAGCCGGGTTTGACGATTTCGATCGCCTTGTACATGCATTCCTGGGTCACCTGGGACAGACGCTCGGCCCAGACCGGCACGGTGCCGACGTGGAACATGCGGCTGGTGTCGCCGTGGTAACCGTCCTTGATGACGGTGACGTCGATGTTCAGGGTGTCGCCATCCTTGAGCGGCTTGTCGTTCGGGATGCCATGGCAGACCACATGGTTGATCGATGTGCAGATCGACTTCGGATAGCCCTTGTAGTTGAGCGGGGCAGGGATGGCCTTCTGCTCATTGACGATGTAGTCGTGGCAGATCTGGTTCAGTTGATCGGTGGTAACGCCCGGCTTGACGTATTCGGCAATCATTTCCAGCACATCGGCGGCCAGTTTGCCGGCGATACGCATTTTGGCGATATCCTCGGGGGTTTTGAGGGTGACGGTCATACAGGCTCTCTCTGCGCCAGGCGGCGCTTTCTAAACGGAAAGGGCATCGCGTGATGGAACTTCGCGGCCCTGAAAAATGCGATTCTACCAGACGATCAGCGCAAATCTGCGCCTGTGTGCATCGCTTCTCTCTATAGAATGGTGCATTCTTGGCGGATTCCAAGGGCAGGAGCGAAGCGCTCGCCAGGATTTCAGAATCCGGGTTCCGTTTTGCCCTGTCTTGTGATATAAAATGCGCCGCTTTCCGGGGATGTCCCGTAAAGCCTAAATCCACACACGTGTCGACACGATGACCTGGGTGCCTTCAGCTGATGCTGCTGGTTGGTCATTGGGATACGTGGAGGCCAAACCCGACTTATTAAGGAACTATCATGTCCCAAGTCAACATGCGCGATATGCTGAAGGCCGGTGTGCACTTCGGTCACCAGACCCGTTACTGGAACCCGAAAATGGGCAAGTACATTTTCGGCGCGCGTAACAAGATCCACATCATCAACCTTGAAAAAACCCTGCCAATGTTCAACGAAGCTCTGACTTTCGTAGAGCGTCTGGCCCAGGGCAAAAACAAGATTCTGTTCGTCGGCACCAAGCGTTCCGCTGGCAAGATCGTTGCTGAAGAAGCAGCACGTTGCGGTTCGCCGTACGTCGATCACCGCTGGTTGGGCGGCATGCTGACCAACTTCAAAACCATCCGTGCTTCCATCAAGCGTCTGCGTGACCTTGAAGTGCAAGCCGAAGACGGCACTTTCGCCAAGCTGACCAAGAAAGAAGCGCTGATGCGCACTCGTGACCTGGAAAAGCTGGATCGTTCCCTGGGTGGTATCAAGGACATGGGCGGTCTGCCAGACGCTCTGTTCGTTATCGACGTTGATCACGAGCGCATCGCGATCACCGAAGCCAACAAGCTGGGCATCCCGGTTATCGGCGTAGTCGATACCAACAGCAGCCCGGAAGGCGTTGACTACATCATCCCAGGCAACGATGACGCAATCCGCGCTATCCAGCTGTACATGGGTTCGATGGCTGACGCTGTCATCCGTGGTCGCAACAATGTTGGCGGCGGCACCGTAGAGTTCGCAGCTGAAGAAACTCAGGCTGCAGCTGAGTAATTGACGCCCTGGCGTTGACTCAGTAAGCAAAAAGGGGGCTTGGCCCCCTTTTTGCCACCTCGAAAACCATTTGTCGGCGCCCACTGCTCTATCTGTAACGTGTGGCAGCTAACAAGGGTGGTTCGGGAAGAATTGATCGCCCGTTCGATCGGGTGGAATGGTTGAAAACCTATCCAAGAGGATTTTGAAATGGCAGAGATTACTGCAGCGTTGGTCAAAGAACTGCGCGAGCGTACTGGCGAAGGCATGATGGATTGCAAAAAGGCCTTGACCAAGGCTGGCGGCGACATCGAGAAAGCCATTGATGACATGCGTGCTTCGGGCGCCATCAAGGCTGCCAAGAAAGCCGGCAACGTTGCCGCTGAAGGCGCTATCGCTCTGAAGGAAGACGGTAAATCCGCCGTTTTGCTGGAAGTGAACTCGCAGACCGACTTCTTGGCCCTGCAGGACGACTTCAAGGAATTTGTTGCAGCAAGCGTTGAAAAAGCGTTCGCCGACAAGATGACTGAAGTTGCTCCGCTGATCGAAGCTCAAGAAACTGCTCGCCTGGTACTGGTCGGCAAGGTTGGCGAAAACGTCAACATCCGTCGTCTGGTACGCGTTGAAGGTGACGTTGTCGGTGGCTACCTGCACGGCAACAAGATCGGTGTTGCAGTTGTCCTGAAAGGCGGCAGTGTTGAGCTGGCCAAGGACATCGCTATGCACGTAGCGGCTACCAATCCTGAATTCCTGCTGCCATCGGAAGTTTCCGCTGAAGCGATCGAGCGCGAGAAAGGCGTGTTCCTGACGCTGAACGCTGACAAGATCGCCGGCAAGCCGGAAAATATCGTTGAAAACATGGTCAAAGGCCGTATCAGCAAGTTCCTGGCCGAAGCCAGCCTGGTTGAGCAGGCTTTCGTCAAGAACCCTGAAATCAAGGTCGGCGAACTGGCCAAGAAAGCCGGCGCTGAAATCGTTTCCTTTACTTACTTCAAAGTAGGCGAAGGCATCGAGAAGCCAGTGGACAACTTCGCAGAAGAAGTTGCTGCCCAGCTGGCTGCCGCCAAGCAATAAGACGGTTTTTTAACTGTCGCCCAGAAGAGGCTGCCCGCTCACGCGCGCAGCCTCTTTTCAGATGGGGTATCAATTTTTATTTGGTTTCCCTTTGGAACTGGCTTACAAAGCCGTGTTCCGATGGCGCTGAAGCAGCGCCAAGCTAGAGTGAACGCCAGCTGTAAACAGCTCGCAAAGAATTTTTAAAATACGCCGCAGGAGAGATTCGCAATGGCTCAGCAGGGCAGTGGTTATCAGGCTCGCTATAAACGCATTCTACTCAAGCTCAGCGGCGAGGCCCTGATGGGCTCGGAAGAGTTCGGGATCGATCCGAAGGTCCTGGATCGCATGGCATTGGAAGTTGGCCAACTGGTCGGCATCGGTGTTCAGGTCGGTCTGGTCATCGGTGGTGGCAACCTGTTCCGCGGTGAAGCGCTGAGCAAGGCTGGCATGGACCGGGTCACCGGCGATCACATGGGCATGCTGGCCACTGTGATGAACGCCCTGGCCATGCGCGACGCCCTCGAGCGCGCCAACATTTCGGCCATCGTGATGTCCGCTATTTCCATGGTTGGCGTGACCGATCACTATGATCGTCGCAAGGCCATGCGTCACCTGAACTCCAAGGACGTGGTGATTTTCGCGGCCGGTACCGGCAACCCGTTCTTTACGACGGATTCGGCAGCCTGCCTGCGTGCAATCGAAATCGATGCCGACGTCGTGCTCAAGGCGACCAAGGTCGATGGTGTCTACACCGCTGATCCGTTCAAAGACCCGCATGCCGAGAAGTTCGATCATCTGACTTACGATGAAGTGCTGGATCGCAAGTTGGGCGTGATGGATCTGACGGCCATTTGCCTGTGCCGCGACCACAAGATGCCGTTGCGTGTCTTTAACATGAACAAGCCCGGCGCCCTGCTGAACATTGTGCACGGCGGCGCTGAAGGGACCCTGATCGAGGAAGGTCAACAATGATCAACGAAATCAAGAAAGACGCTCAAGAGCGCATGCAGAAATCCCTGGACTCTCTGGCCCATGCTTTTGGTCAGATTCGTACCGGCAAGGCCCACCCAAGCATTCTGGGCAGCGTGATGGTGCCGTACTACGGTGCTGACACCTCCATCACTCAAGTGGCCAACATCACTGTTAAGGACTCGCGCACCCTGCAAGTCGTGGCGTTCGAGCGCAACATGCTCGCGGCGGTCGACAAAGCGATCCAGAGCGCTGGCCTGAACCTCAACCCGACCAACCTGGGCGAGTTGTTGTTGATCTCCATGCCTGCCCTGACCGAAGAAACCCGCAAGGGCTTCACCAAACAGGCGCGCAGTGCTGCCGAAGACGCTCGTGTTGCCGTGCGCAACATTCGTCGCGATGCCTTGGGCGACCTGAAGAAACTGGTTAAAGACAAAGAGATCAGCGAAGACGAGGAGCGTCGTGCCGCTGCCGATATCCAGAAGCTCACCGACAAGGCTGAAGCCGATATCGACGCGGCTACCAAGCAGAAAGAAGCGGATCTGATGGCCGTATAAGGGTCGAGTTTTTAATGGACAAGACCAAGCAGACTGCGCCGTCCGCGGTGCCGCGCCATGTCGCGATCATCATGGATGGCAACAATCGTTGGGCGAAAAAACGCTTTATGCCGGGTGTCGCCGGGCATAAAGCGGGCGTGGATGCGGTACGTGCCGTCATTGAAGTTTGTGCCGAGGCCAAGGTCGAAGTGCTGACCCTGTTCGCCTTTTCCAGCGAGAACTGGCAGCGTCCGGCCGATGAGGTCAGCGCTTTGATGGATCTGTTCTTCAAGGCGCTGCGTCGTGAGGCCAAGCGCCTCAACGACAACAACATCAGCCTGCGGATCATTGGCGATCGCTCGCGCTTTCATCCCGAGTTGCAGGCTGCCATGCGTGAAGCCGAGTCCATGACGGCCGGCGCCAATCGATTCGTCCTGCAGATCGCCGCCAATTACGGCGGTCAGTGGGATATCGCGCAAGCTGCGCAACGACTGGCGCGAGAGGTCCAGGCCGGACACCTGCGTCCGGAAGACATCACGCCTGATCTGCTGCAGACCTGCCTGGCCACGGGCGACCTGCCGCTGCCGGACCTGTGTATCCGCACCGGTGGCGAGCACCGCATCAGCAACTTCCTGCTCTGGCAGCTGGCCTATGCCGAGCTGTATTTCTCCGACCTGTTCTGGCCGGACTTCAAACACGATGCCATGCGCAATGCGCTGGCCGATTTCGCTTCCCGCCAGCGCCGCTTCGGTAAAACGAGCGAGCAGGTCGAGGCTGGAGCCCGGGTTTAATGCTTAAACAACGAATCATCACCGCACTGATCCTGCTGCCGATTGCCCTGTGCGGGTTTTTCCTGCTTGAGGGTTCCGGTTTTGCACTGTTTATCGGGCTGGTCGTGACCCTTGGTGCCTGGGAGTGGGCACGTCTGGCGGGTTTCGCCGGTCAGGCGTTCCGCGTTGGCTATGCCGCCGTGGTCGCTCTGGCGCTGTTCCTCATGTACATCCTGCCAGGCCTCGCGCCTTGGGTGTTGGGCGCGTCAGTGCTGTGGTGGGCTGTGGCGACGTATCTGGTGCTGACCTATCCGCGTTCGAGCGAGCACTGGTCCGCTGCGGCCACCAAATTGGTGATCGGCCTGTTGATTCTCCTGCCAGCCTGGCAAGGTCTGGTGCAGATCAAGCAATACCCATTGGGTAACTGGCTGATCATGGCGGTGATGGTGCTGGTCTGGGGTGCCGATATTGGCGCCTACTTCTCCGGTCGTGCTTTCGGCAAGCGCAAGCTCGCACCGCAGGTCAGTCCGGGCAAAAGCTGGGAAGGCGTGTACGGTGGTCTGGCGCTAAGCCTGGTGATTACCACAATCGTTGCTCTGGTGCGCGACTGGACGGTGGCCGAGCTGTTCAAGGGCTTGATCGGTGCCGCGCTGATCGTGTTCATTTCGGTGGTGGGTGATCTCACTGAAAGCATGTTCAAGCGACAATCCGGGATCAAGGACAGCAGCAACCTGCTTCCGGGACACGGCGGCGTGCTGGATCGTATCGACAGCCTGACGGCAGCGATTCCAGTGTTTGCGGTACTGCTGTGGATGGCGGCGCCATGAGCCGTCCGCAACAGATTACCGTTCTGGGCGCGACCGGTTCGATTGGCCTGAGTACGCTCGACGTCATCGCTCGTCACCCCGATCGATATCAAGTCTTTGCCTTGACTGGCTTCACTCGCTTGAGCGAATTGCTGGCGCTCTGCGTGCGCCATGTGCCGCGATTTGCCGTGGTGCCTGAAGCCGCAGCTGCCCGCGCCTTGCAGGATGATCTGCATGCGGCAGGCCTTTCGACCCGTGTTCTGGCGGGTGAAGAGGGTTTGTGTCAGGTCGCTTCCGATCCGGAAGTCGATACGGTCATGGCGGCCATCGTCGGTGCGGCCGGATTGCGTCCGACACTGGCGGCGGTCGAGGCCGGAAAGAAAATCCTCCTGGCCAATAAAGAAGCGCTGGTCATGTCCGGCGCGCTGTTCATGCAGGCCGTGCGCAAGAGCGGTTCGGTGTTGCTGCCGATCGATAGCGAGCACAACGCCATTTTCCAGTGCATGCCGCTGGATTATGCCCGTGGTCTTGAGGCGGTCGGCGTACGCCGGATTTTGCTGACGGCTTCCGGTGGTCCGTTCCGACAGACGCCAATGGCCGAGCTGGCGCATGTTTCTCCCGATCAGGCGTGTGCTCACCCGAACTGGTCCATGGGGCGAAAAATCTCCGTTGACTCGGCCAGCATGATGAACAAGGGGCTTGAGCTGATCGAAGCCTGCTGGTTGTTCGATGCCAGACCTTCGCAGGTCGAGGTGGTGATTCACCCGCAAAGCGTGATTCATTCGCTGGTCGACTATGTCGATGGTTCTGTCCTGGCACAGTTGGGAAATCCTGACATGCGCACGCCCATCGCCAATGCCCTGGCGTGGCCTGAGCGGATCGATTCGGGTGTGGCGCCGCTGGATCTGTTTGCCATTGCGCGGCTGGACTTCCAGGCGCCCGATGAAGAGCGTTTCCCTTGCTTGCGTCTGGCCCGTCAGGCGGCCGAAGCGGGTAACAGCGCGCCGGCCATGCTCAATGCGGCGAACGAAGTGGCGGTGGCGGCATTTCTCGACGAGCGGGTTCGTTACCTGGAAATCGCGAGTATCATCGAGGAAGTACTGAATCTGGAGCCCGTAGTGGCTGTGGATGATCTCGATGCAGTGTTCACGGCAGACGCGAAGGCGCGATTGCTGGCCGGACAATGGTTGAGCCGTCACGGGCGGTAAATGCTGCGGATAGTTGGCCGAGGCAGCAGCGGATAGGATTGCGGAGAAAGTAGATGAGCGCGCTCTATATGATTGTCGGCACCCTGGTCGCTCTGGGTGTGCTGGTTACCTTCCACGAGTTCGGCCATTTTTGGGTCGCGCGTCGCTGTGGGGTCAAGGTGCTGCGCTTCTCCGTAGGCTTCGGCATGCCTTTGCTGCGCTGGCACGACAAGCGGGGCACCGAATTTGTCGTCGCCGCCATTCCGTTGGGCGGCTACGTCAAAATGCTCGACGAGCGCGAAGGTGAAGTACCGCTCGATCAGCTTGATCAATCCTTCAATCGCAAGTCCGTTCGGCAGCGCATTGCCATCGTAGCGGCGGGGCCGATTGCCAACTTCCTGCTGGCATTGGCGTTCTTCTGGGTGTTGGCAATGCTCGGCAGCGAGCAGGTGCGTCCGGTCATCGGCGCTGTCGAGTCCGGCAGTATTGCGGCCAAGGCAGGTTTGAGCCCCGGCCAGGAAATCGTGGCGATTGATGGTGAGGCGACTTCCGGCTGGGCGGCGGTGAACCTGCAGTTGGTGCGTCGCCTGGGCGAAAGCGGTCAGTTGCAGATAATGGTGCGCGAACAGGGTTCCACCACCGATTCTCCTCGTGAACTTGTACTGGACAAATGGCTCAAAGGGGCCGATGAGCCTGATCCTATCCAGTCGTTGGGGATTCGTCCGTGGCGCCCGGCATTGCCACCAGTCCTGGCTGAACTCGATCCGAAGGGGCCGGCCAAGGCTGCCGGCCTGAAGACCGGTGACCGGTTGCTGGCGCTAGATGGTCGTGGGCTGGATGACTGGCAGCAGGTTGTCGATACCGTCCGTATGCATCCTGATACCAAAATCATGCTGCGGGTTGAGCGCGACGGTGCTCAAATCGACGTCCCGGTAACGCTTGCCGCTCGCGGCGAGAGTAAATCACCCAGCGGCTATTTGGGGGCAGGGGTGAAGGCGATCGACTGGCCGCCGGAGATGATCCGCGAGGTCAGTTACGGGCCATTGGCAGCAATTGGCGAGGGGGCTCGACGCACCTGGACCATGAGTGTGCTGACCCTCGATTCACTGAAGAAAATGTTGTTCGGCGAGCTCTCGGTAAAAAACTTGAGTGGACCGATAACCATTGCTAAAGTGGCGGGCGCTTCGGCCCAGTCGGGTGTCGCTGATTTCCTGAATTTCCTTGCTTATCTGAGTATTAGCCTGGGGGTTCTGAATTTGTTGCCCATTCCAGTACTGGATGGGGGGCATTTGTTGTTTTATCTGATCGAGTGGGTGCGTGGTCGTCCCTTGTCAGATCGGGTGCAAGGTTGGGGGATACAGATCGGCATCAGTTTGGTGATCGGGGTGATGTTGCTTGCTCTGGTCAATGATCTGGGTCGACTGTAACGCTTCGCTGAATTGCGAATCTGCCGCATTTTGCGGCAGTTTGTTTATTGCCAGTTGGAATAAGAAAGGACTTCATGAAACGTCTGCTGCTAACTGCGGTTCTCACCGTATTGATGATCGCCGAAGTTCACGCCGAGTCCTTCACTATCTCTGATATTCGCGTCAATGGCCTCCAGCGGGTCTCCGCGGGTAGCGTCTTTGGTGCTTTGCCGTTGAACGTCGGTGAACAGGCGGACGATCGTCGCCTGGTGGAATCCACTCGTGCGTTGTTCAAAACCGGTTTCTTTCAAGATATCCAGCTGGGCCGCGATGGCAACGTCCTGGTCATCACGGTAGTCGAGCGCCCGTCGGTCGCCAGTATCGAGATCGAAGGCAACAAGGCGATCTCTACCGAAGACCTGATGAAAGGCCTCAAGCAATCCGGTCTGGCCGAAGGCGAGATCTTCCAGCGTGCCACCCTTGAAGGTGTGCGTAACGAACTGCAACGCCAGTACGTCGCCCAGGGTCGCTACTCGGCTACCGTCGACACCGAAGTGGTGCCACAGCCGCGTAACCGCGTCGGCCTGAAGGTCAACATCAACGAAGGCACCGTTGCGGCTATCCAGCACATCAACGTGGTGGGCAACACGGTCTTCCCTGATGAAGACCTGATCGACCTGTTCGAGCTCAAGACCACCAACTGGTTGTCGTTTTTCAAGAACGACGACAAGTACGCCCGTGAAAAACTGTCCGGTGACCTGGAGCGCCTGCGTTCCTACTACCTGGACCGTGGCTATATCAACATGGATATCGCTTCGACCCAGGTCTCCATTACGCCAGACAAGAAGCACGTCTACATCACCGTCAACGTCAACGAAGGCGAGAAGTACACCGTTCGTGACGTCAAACTCAGCGGTGACCTGAAAGTCCCTGAAGACCAGGTCAAGTCCCTGCTGCTGGTGCAAAAAGGCCAGGTGTTCTCGCGCAAGCTGATGACCACCACCTCCGAGCTGATCACCCGTCGCCTGGGTAACGAGGGTTACACCTTCGCCAACGTCAACGGCGTGCCTCAACCCCACGATGAAGATCACACCGTAGACATCCTGTTCGCGGTCGATCCGGGCAAGCGTGCCTACGTGAACCGCATCAACTTCCGTGGCAACACCAAGTCCGAAGACGAAGTGCTGCGTCGTGAAATGCGTCAGATGGAAGGCGGCTGGGCTTCGACCTACCTGATCGACCAATCCAAGACCCGTCTGGAGCGTCTGGGCTTCTTCAAGGAAGTCAACGTCGAGACCCCGGCCGTGCCAGGTGTCGATGACCAGGTGGACGTCAACTACAGCGTTGAAGAACAAGCCTCCGGTTCGATTACCGCCAGCGTCGGTTTCGCCCAGAGCGCCGGTCTGATTCTCGGTGGTTCGATCACCCAGAACAACTTCCTGGGTACCGGTAACAAGGTCAGCGTCGGCTTGACCAAAAGCGAATACCAGACCCGCTATAACTTCGGCTTTGTCGACCCCTACTGGACCGCCGACGGCGTGAGCCTGGGTTACAACGCGTTCTACCGCACGACTGACTACGATGAGCTCGATACCGACGTCGCCAGCTACGCCGTGGACAGCCTGGGTGCCGGTGTGAGTGTCGGTTATCCAATCAGCGAGACTTCGCGTCTGACCTTCGGCCTGAATGCGCAACAGGACACGATCAAGACTGGCGTTTACACCGTCGATGAAATCTTCGACTTCGTTAACCAGGAAGGCGACAAGTACCTGAACTTCAAGGCTTCGGCCGGTTGGTCCGAGTCCACCCTGAACAAAGGCGTTTTGGCGACTCGTGGTCACTCCCAAAGCTTGACGGCGGAAGTCACCGTGCCGGGAAGCGACTTGTCGTTCTTCAAACTCGATTACCGTGGTCAGTTGTTCCAGCCGCTGAGCGAAAACTACACCATGCGCCTGCACACCGAATTGGGTTATGGCGACGGCTACGGTTCGACCGAAAGCTTGCCATTCTATGAAAACTACTATGCTGGTGGTTTCAACTCGGTTCGTGGCTTCAAGGACAGTACACTGGGGCCGCGTAGTACTCCGAGCCGCGGCGTACTCGAAACGGGCAATGCCGGAACGCAGGCTGACCCGGACCAGGATCCACTGCCGTTCGGTGGTAACGTCCTGATCCAGGGTGGTGTGGAAGTTCTGTTCCCGCTGCCGTTCGTCAAGGATCAACGATCCCTGCGTACCTCGGTATTCTGGGATGTGGGTAACGTATTCGACTCCAAGTGCGAGCAGACGACCAATACCAACCCTGCGTCGAAGTCCAATACGCAGTGTAACGATGTCAGTCTGAGCAATATGGCCAGTTCCGTCGGTGTGGGAGTGACCTGGGTCACCGCGCTGGGGCCTCTGAGTTTCGCCCTGGCCATGCCAGTCAAGAAGCCGGATGACGCTGAAACCCAAGTGTTCCAATTCTCTCTCGGCCAGACGTTCTAAGCGTCTGACCCAAGATAACGACAATGAATTTTGTAGGAGTGCATCGTGCGTAAGTTGACTCAATTGGTTCTCCTGGCCAGCGTACTGGTCGCTGGTCCGGCGTTCGCCGACATGAAAATTGCTGTTCTGAACTATCAGATGGCTCTGCTGGAGTCCGACGCGGCCAAGAAATACGCCGTGGATGCCGAGAAGAAGTTCGGTCCTCAGCTGACCAAGCTCAAGACACTGGAAAGCAGCGCCAAGGGCATTCAGGATCGCCTGATGGCCGGTGGCGACAAAATGCAGCAGGGCGAGCGCGAGCGTCTAGAGCTTGAGTTCAAGCAAAAGGCCCGTGACTTCCAGTTCCAGTCCAAGGAACTGAACGAAGCCAAAGCCGTTGCCGACCGTGAAATGCTGAAGCAGCTCAAGCCGAAACTGGACAGCGCTGTGGAAGAAGTCATCAAGAAAGGTGCTTTTGACCTGGTCTTCGAGCGTGGCGCAGTGATTGATGTCAAGCCTCAGTACGACATCACCCGCCAGGTTATCGAGCGCATGAATCAGCTGAAGTAACCCATGACCGTGACCATTAAGCTCGGCCAGTTGGCCGAGTTCCTCGGCGCTACACTACGTGGCGACCCCGAGAAAGCAATTACTGGGCTAGCCACCTTGCAGGAGGCTGGCCCAGCTCAGTTGAGCTTTCTCGCAAACCCCCAGTATCGTAAATACCTGGCAGGCAGTCAGGCTGCAGCCCTGTTGCTCAAAGCTGCTGATGCCGAAGGCTTTTCCGGTAATGCGTTGGTGGTGCCTGACCCGTACGCAGCCTACGCCCGTATTTCTCACTTGTTCGATCCCAAGCCCAAAACGGCTGCCGGTGTTCATCCGACGGCGGTGATCGCGGCGGATGCGGTGGTTGACCCGACGGCGAGTATCGGTGCTTTTGCAGTCATCGAAAGCGGGGTGCATATTGCTGCCGATACCACCGTTGGTGCGCACTGTTTCATCGGTGCCCGTTGTGTGATCGGCGAAGGTGGCTGGCTCGCTCCGCGCGTGACCTTGTATCACGACGTGCGCGTCGGCAAGCGTGTGGTGATTCAGTCCGGTGCCGTACTCGGTGGTGAAGGTTTCGGTTTTGCCAACGAGAAAGGCATCTGGCAGAAAATCGCCCAGATTGGTGGCGTTTTGATCGGCGACGATGTGGAAATCGGCGTGAATACCGCCATTGACCGTGGCGCACTGGCCGACACCATCATTGGTAACGGTGTGAAGCTCGACAACCAGATTCAGATCGCCCACAACGTCCAGGTCGGTGATCACACCGCCATGGCCGCGTGCGTGGGGATTTCCGGCAGCACCAAAATCGGCAAGCACTGCATGCTTGCCGGTGGCGTAGGGCTGGTGGGGCATATCGATATTTGCGACAACGTGTTCATCACCGGGATGACCATGGTGACTCACTCGATCACCGAGCCGGGCGCTTATTCATCCGGTACGGCGATGCAACCAGCGGCCGAATGGCGCAAAAGCGCGGCACGTCTGCGTCAGCTCGATGACATCGCGCGACGTTTGCGACAGCTGGAAAAGCAGGCAGGGGAAGTGACCCCTGGCGGTAAAGCTTCATCAGATGGCTGATACCATTTCCATATCAAGTGTGCACAGCCGCTAGACTGCGTCCTTGATTTGCTAGAGGAGCGCGCGCCAGTCGCGCGCCCCCAATCTTTACATAGGCTTCCCCCCGAAATGATGGACATCAACGAGATTCGCGAATACCTGCCTCACCGTTACCCGTTCCTGCTGGTGGACCGGGTAGTGGAGCTGGATGTTGAAGGCAAGCGCATTCGCGCCTACAAGAATGTCAGCATCAACGAACCGTTCTTCAATGGTCACTTCCCTGCGCATCCAATCATGCCGGGCGTATTGATCATCGAGGCAATGGCTCAGGCTGCCGGGATCCTTGGTTTCAAAATGCTCGACGTGAAGCCGGCCGATGGCACGCTCTACTACTTCGTCGGTTCCGACAAACTGCGTTTCCGCCAGCCTGTGCTGCCGGGCGATCAGTTGATCCTTGAAGCCAAGTTCATCAGCTGCAAGCGTCAGATCTGGAAGTTCGAATGCCAGGCTTCGGTCGATGGCAAACCGGTCTGCTCTGCTGAAATCATCTGTGCGGAACGCAAGCTATGAGTTTGATTGACCCTCGTGCAATCATCGATCCGTCGGCTGTTCTGGCTGACGGCGTCGAGGTCGGCCCGTGGTCGATCGTCGGCGCAGGTGTGGAAATCGGCGAGGGGACAGTCATCGGGCCACACGTGATTCTCAAGGGCCCGACCCGAATCGGTAAGTACAATCGCATCTACCAGTTTTCCTCGGTGGGCGAAGACACACCCGACCTGAAGTACAAGGGCGAGGAAACCCGCCTGGTGATCGGTGATCACAACGTCATCCGTGAAGGCGTGACGATTCACCGTGGCACTGTCCAGGACCGTTCGGAAACGACCCTGGGCGATCACAACCTGATCATGGCCTATGCCCACATCGGCCACGACAGCGTTATCGGCAACCACTGCATCCTGGTGAACAACACCGCACTGGCGGGCCATGTGCACGTGGAAGATTGGGCGATCCTCTCCGGTTTTACGCTGGTTCACCAGTATTGCCACATTGGCGCCCACAGCTTTTCAGGCATGGGTACGGCGATCGGCAAGGATGTTCCTGCGTATGTCACGGTGTTCGGCAATCCTGCCGAAGCCCGCAGCATGAACTTCGAGGGCATGCGCCGTCGGGGCTTCAGCGAAGATGCGATCCATGCGCTGCGTCGTGCCTACAAGGTGGTGTACCGCCAGGGCCTGACCGTGGAGCAGGCACTCGCCGAACTGGCCGAGCCTTCTGCGCAGTTCCCGGAAGTAGCGGTGTTCCGTGACTCCATCCAGTCTTCGACTCGCGGCATCACTCGCTGACCATGGCCAATCTGCGTATTGCGCTGGTAGCGGGTGAAGCTTCCGGCGACATTCTGGGTGCGGGCCTCATGCGCGCGCTCAAGGCTCGTCACCCGGCTGTCGAGTTCATCGGTGTCGGTGGTCCGTTGATGCAGTCTGAAGGCCTGACCTCGTATTTTCCGATGGAACGTCTGTCCGTCATGGGCCTGGTGGAAGTGCTGGGCCGGTTGCGCGAACTGCTGGCGCGGCGCAAGAAGCTGGTCGCCGACCTGATCGACGCGAAACCCGATGTGTTCATCGGTATCGACGCGCCGGACTTCAACCTCAATATCGAACTCAAGCTGCGTCAGGCCGGAATCAAGACCGTGCATTACGTCAGCCCGTCGGTCTGGGCCTGGCGGCAGAAACGCGTGCTGAAGATTCGCGAAGGCTGCGACCTGATGCTCACGCTGTTCCCGTTCGAAGCCAGGTTCTACGAAGAGAAGGGCGTGCCGGTGCGGTTCGTCGGCCATACCCTGGCCGATGCCATTCCACTGCAGGCCGATCGCGCGGCTGCCCGGGCCGAACTCGGTTTGCCCGACGGGCCGCTGGTGGCGTTGATGCCCGGCAGCCGCGGTGGTGAAGTTGGCCGGCTCGGTGCGTTGTTCCTCGACACGGCCCAGCGCTTGCGAGCGTTGCGCCCGGGTGTGCGGTTTGTCATGCCATGCGCCAGTGCGCAACGTCGCGCACAGCTTGAAGAACTGTTGGCCGGTCGCGATCTGCCCCTGACCCTGCTCGACGGCCAGTCTCATCTGGCCCTGGCAGCGTGCGATGCGGTGTTGATTGCCTCGGGCACCGCAACGCTTGAAGCGCTGCTGTACAAGCGACCGATGGTGGTCGCCTATCGCCTGGCGCCGCTGACGTTCTGGATTCTCAAGCGCATGGTGAAAAGCCCCTACATTTCGTTGCCGAACCTGTTGGCCCAGCGTCTGTTGGTACCCGAGTTGTTGCAGGACGATGCCACGGTCGAAGCGCTGGCCCAGACCTTGTCGCCGCTGATCGAAGGTGGGGAAGAACAGACCCGCGGTTTCGACGAGATTCACCGGACCCTGCGTCTGGATGCCTCCAACCAGGCTGCGGACGCAGTGCTGAACCTGATCGGCCAAGTAAAATGAGTAAAACGAATATGCAGATGGGGCTGGATTTCACCTTGGTCGCTGAAATCGAAGAGTTGGTTGCCGGTGTCGATGAAGTGGGGCGCGGCCCGCTCTGTGGCGCGGTGGTGACGGCGGCAGTGATCCTTGATCCAAACCGCCCGATCCTCGGCCTGAACGATTCGAAGAAACTCACCGAAGCCCGCCGTGAAAAGCTCTACGACGAAATCTGCGAAAAGGCCCTGAGCTGGTGCATCGCTCGTGCCGAAGTCGAAGAAATCGACGAGCTGAATATCCTGCACGCCACCATGTTGGCCATGCAGCGCGCGGTCGCCGGGCTGCACGTTCAGCCAAAACTGGCGATGATCGACGGCAACCGTTGCCCGAAACTGCCGATGCGCTCCGAGGCTGTGGTCAAAGGCGATAGCAAGGTCCCCGCCATCGCCGCCGCATCGATTCTGGCCAAGGTCAGTCGCGACCGGGAAATGGCTGCGTTCGAATTGATCTACCCGGGTTACGGTATTGGCGGGCACAAAGGCTACCCGACCCCCGTTCATCTGGAAGCGCTCGCCCGTCTTGGTCCTACCCCGATTCACCGGCGTTCGTTTGCTCCGGTCCGGATGGCGTATGAAGCGTTGGAAATCATCATCGAGAGTTAGTCGCAAGGCTGATTTTTTCTACCAAGGCCCGGTACAATCCGGGCCTTGTTGTCTTCACGCTTACAGACAGGATCACTATGCCGGCTTCATTCGTTCACCTACGCCTGCACACTGAATACTCCCTGGTCGACGGTCTGGTGCGGATCAAACCGCTGGTCAAGACCCTGGTCGGCATGAACATGCCTGCCGTGGCGGTCACCGACCAGAACAACATGTGTTCCCTGGTCAAATTCTATAAAAACGCCATGGGTGCCGGGATCAAGCCGATCTGCGGTGCCGACCTGTGGCTGTCGAACAAGGATCCGGACAACCCGCTGAGCCGGATCAGCCTGCTGGTGATGAACGCCGAAGGCTATCGCAACCTTACCGAACTGATTTCACGCGGCTTCATCGACGGTCAGCGCAATGGTGCGGTCATCATCGAACGCGAATGGGTTGCTGAAGCCAACTCGGGCTTGATCATGCTGTCGGCGGCCAAGGAAGGCGAGATCGGCCAGGCCATGCTCGGCGGCAACCCGGCCGAGGCCGAAACCCTGGCTCGCGAATGGATGGAAGTGTTTCCGGACCGTTTTTATCTGGAAATCCAGCGCACCAACCGCCCCAACGATGAAGAGCAACTGCACGGCGCCGTGGCCCTGGCCGAGAGGCTCGGTGCGCCGCTGGTCGCGACCAACGATGTGCGCTTCATCAAGCAGGAAGACTTCGCCGCCCACGAAACCCGCGTTTGCATCGGTGAGGGCCGCGCCCTCGATGATCCGCGGCGTTCGAAGAATTACAGCGATCAGCAGTACCTCAAAAGCGCCGAGGAAATGGCCGAGCTGTTCAGCGACATTCCCGAGGCGCTGGAAAACACCGTCGAGATCGCCAAGCGCTGCAACATCGAAGTGAAGCTGGGTACGCACTTCCTGCCCAACTTCCCGATCCCCGATGGCATGACCATCGACGAGTACTTCCGCAAGGTATCCTTCGACGGCCTGGAAGAGCGCCTTAGTGTTCTGCTGCCCAAAGACACCACCGAAGACTACGAAGCCAAGCGTCAGGTCTATGTCGACCGACTGAATTTCGAACTGGATATCATCATCCAGATGGGGTTCCCCGGTTACTTCCTGATCGTGATGGACTTTATCCAGTGGGCCAAGAACAACGGCGTACCAGTGGGCCCTGGCCGTGGATCGGGTGCCGGGTCGCTGGTGGCCTACGTACAGAAGATCACCGACCTCGACCCGCTGGAATATGACCTGCTGTTCGAACGTTTCCTCAACCCAGAACGGGTATCCATGCCCGACTTCGACGTCGACTTCTGCATGGACGGTCGTGACCGGGTCATCGACTACGTAGCCGAGAAGTACGGCCGCAACGCCGTGAGCCAGATCATCACCTTCGGTTCCATGGCGGCAAAGGCTGTGGTCCGCGACGTGGCGCGGGTGCAGGGCAAGTCCTATGGCCTGGCGGATCGTCTGTCGAAGATGATTCCGTTCGAAGTCGGCATGACCCTGGAAAAGGCCTACGAGCAAGAAGAGATCCTGCGCGACTTCATCAAGGTCGATGAAGAGGCCGCGGAAATCTGGGAGATGGCCCGCAAGCTCGAAGGCGTTGTGCGTAACGTCGGCAAGCACGCCGGTGGTGTGGTTATCGCCCCGACCAAACTGACCGACTTCTCGCCGATCTATTGCGACGAGGCCGGTGACGGCCTGGTAACCCAGTTCGACAAGGATGACGTCGAGGCGGCGGGCCTGGTGAAGTTCGACTTCCTCGGTCTACGGACCCTGACGATCATCGACTGGGCGCTGAAAACCATCAACCGTGACCGTGCCAAGGTCAACGAGCCGCCGCTGGATATCGCGTTCATTCCGCTGGATGACAAGCCGACCTACACCTTGCTGCAAAAAGCCGAAACCACGGCGGTGTTCCAGCTTGAATCCCGGGGCATGAAGGAGCTGATCAAAAAGCTCAAGCCCGACTGCCTGGAAGACTTGATTGCACTGGTGGCGCTGTTCCGTCCGGGTCCGCTGCAATCGGGCATGGTGGACGACTTCATCAACCGCAAGCACGGTCGCGCCGAGCTGGCGTATCCGCACTCGGACTACCAGTACGAGGGCCTCAAGCCCGTACTGGCACCGACTTACGGCATCATCCTGTATCAGGAACAGGTGATGCAGATTGCCCAGGTCATGGCCGGTTACACCCTCGGTGGTGCGGACATGCTGCGTCGCGCCATGGGTAAGAAAAAACCCGAGGAAATGGCCAAGCAGCGTGGCGGCTTCATTGAAGGTTGCGCCACCAACAATATCGACGCGGACCTCGCCGGTAACATTTTCGACCTGGTAGAAAAATTCGCCGGTTACGGCTTCAACAAATCCCACTCCGCCGCCTATGGCCTGGTGTCGTACCAGACCGCATGGCTGAAGGCGCACTACCCGGCGCCGTTCATGGCGGCGGTACTCTCGGCGGATATGCACAACACCGACAAGGTCGTGACCTTGATCGAAGAAGTGCGGACCATGAAGCTGCGTCTCGACGCGCCGGACGTGAACACGTCCGAATTCAAGTTCACGGTGAACGACGAAGGCCGGATCATTTACGGCCTGGGCGCCATCAAGGGCGTGGGCGAGGGTCCGGTCGAGGCGATCACCGAAGCGCGTCTGGCCGGTCCGTTCAAGGATCTGTTCGATTTCTGCGCCCGGGTCGACCTCAAGCGCATCAACAAGCGCACCCTCGACGGTTTGATCCGCAGCGGTGCCCTGGATCGCCTCGGGCCGTATTTCCACGATGAGCAGAAAGCCTACCAGGCCAACATCGACCGCAATCGCGCGGTGCTGCTGACAGCCATGGAAGAAGCGATCAAGGCGGCCGAACAGACCGCGCGCACTCAGGACAGCGGTCACTCCGACCTGTTTGGCGGTCTGTTTGTCGAAGAGGACGCCGACGTCTACGCCAACCACCGCAAGGCCAAGGAGCTGACCCTCAAGGAGCGCCTGAAAGGGGAGAAAGATACCCTCGGCCTGTACCTGACCGGTCACCCGATTGACGAATACGAAGGTGAAATCCGTCGCTTCGCCCGCCAACGCATCATCGATCTGAAACCGGCGCGTGATACCCAGACGGTTGCAGGGATGATCATCGCCTTGCGGGTGATGAAGAACAAAAAGGGCGACAAGATGGGGTTCATCACCCTCGACGACCGCTCCGGGCGGATCGAGGCCTCGCTGTTTTCCGAGGCGTTCCATTCCGCGCAGTCGCTGTTGCAGACCGATGCGATGGTGGTGGTCGAAGGCGAGGTCAGCAACGACGACTTCTCCGGTGGCCTGAAGTTGCGGGTCAAGCGGGTGATGAGCATGGAGGATGCTCGCACCAATCTGGCCGAAAGCCTGCGCCTGAAGTTGCATGCCAAGGACCTCAAGGGCGATCAGCTACGCTGGCTGGGTGAGCTGTTGAAGCGTCACCGCGGCGCGTGCCCGGTCACCATGGACTACACCAGCCCCGATGCGAAGGCCATGTTGCAGTTCGGCGAAGGCTGGCGAATCGATCCGGCGGATGCGTTGATTCAAGCCCTGCGTGACCAGTTCGGGCGAGACAACGTCTTCCTCCAATACCGTTGACGGTCAGTGCTATCAGAATGCCCTGACCTTGACCTGAATTTTTAATCTCGACCTCAACGCGCCTGTCCCTTAAGGTAGGGCGCGAATAGACAACCGGCCGGCCCAAGAACCCTTGGGACTCGACCCAAGACGGACGCCTATGAACCCGAATTTTCTAGATTTCGAACAGCCGATCGCCGACCTGCAAGCCAAGATCGAAGAGTTGCGCTTGGTCGGTAATGACAATTCGCTGAATATCGGCGATGAGATCTCCCGCCTGCAGGACAAGAGCAAAACGCTGACCGAAGACATCTTCGGCAAGCTGACCAGCTGGCAGATCGCACGTCTGGCGCGTCACCCGAAACGTCCGTATACCCTGGACTACATCGAACACATCTTCACCGAGTTCGACGAACTGCACGGTGACCGTCACTTCTCGGACGACGCCGCGATCGTTGGCGGTATTGCCCGTCTGGACGACAAGCCGGTGATGATCATCGGTCACCAGAAAGGCCGTGAAGTGCGCGAGAAGGTTCGCCGCAACTTCGGCATGCCGCGTCCGGAAGGCTACCGCAAGGCTTGCCGCCTGATGGAAATGGCCGAGCGTTTCAAAATGCCGATCCTGACCTTCATCGACACCCCGGGCGCTTACCCCGGCATCGACGCTGAAGAGCGCAACCAGAGCGAGGCGATTGCCTGGAACCTGCGTGTCATGGCTCGCCTGAAAACCCCAATCATCGCCACCGTGATCGGTGAGGGTGGTTCCGGCGGTGCACTGGCGATCGGTGTCTGCGACCAGTTGAACATGCTGCAATACTCGACCTACGCGGTGATCTCGCCGGAAGGTTGCGCTTCGATTCTGTGGAAAACCGCCGAGAAAGCACCGGATGCCGCAGAAGCGATGGGCATCACCGCCGAGCGCCTTAAAGGCCTGGGCATCGTGGACAAGGTGATTGGCGAGCCACTGGGTGGCGCGCACCGTGACCCGGCCGCCGCCGCCGCATCGATCCGCGCCGAGCTGAGCTCGCAACTGTCGATGCTGAAGAAGTTCGACAACGATGCGCTGCTCAAGCGCCGCTACGATCGACTGATGAGCTACGGTCTCTAAGTCGAACACGCAGTGCCCATGTGGGAGCGAGCCTGCTCGCGAAAGCGGTATGACAGCCAACGAATGTGTTGAATGTTGCACCGTCTTCGCGAGCAGGCTCGCTCCCACATTTGATTTGTGCAAGGTGATGGATATGAGTCGGTCCAATATTGATCTGCCCGCCAGACTCTTGTTGAATCTTGCCTCGTGGCGCAATGCGGCCCATTGGCACATCGCCTTCTCCGGCGGCCTGGACTCCACCGTCCTGCTGCACCTTCTTGCACACCTCGCAAAAACCGAATCCCTCCCCGCCCTGAGCGCCATCCATGTCCATCACGGCCTTCAAGCCGTGGCCGATGCGTGGCCGGAACGTTGTCGTGCCGTGTGCGCTGCGCTGGGCGTGCAACTGCAAGTGGTTCGCGTGCAGGTGCAGCCGGGTGCCAGCCTTGAACGTGCAGCCCGGGATGCGCGTTATCAGGCCTTCACTCAAACCGTTCAGGCCAACGAAGTGCTGCTGACGGCCCAGCACCGCGACGATCAGGCGGAAACCCTGTTGTTTCGTTTGTTGCGCGGAGCGGGCGTGCGCGGATTGTCTGCCATGCCGCGTCAGCGCCCGTTGGGCAAGGGGCACTTGCTGCGGCCATTGCTTGATGTCACGCGGGCTGAACTGGAGGCTTATGCCAGTGCGCATGGCTTGAGCTGGATAGAAGACCCCTCGAACCAGGACCGGCAGTACTCGCGCAATTACCTCAGGCATCAAGTCTTGCCCGTGCTGATCCAGCGCTGGCCACAAGCGGTGGCGACCATGGCCCGCAGCGCGGCGCATTTGACTGAAGCGCAGGGGTTGCTCGAAGAGCTGGCGGACATGGATTTGCGTGAGGCCAGCTCTGGCAGCGAATTCGCCTGGCTGGGATTGCGATCTCTTGAACTGGCGCCTCTTGCGCAACTGTCTGATGCCCGGCAGCGCAATGCCTTGAGTCATTGGCTCGAACCGCTGACCCGTTTGCCGGACACTGACCATTGGTCGGGTTGGAAGGATTTGCGCGACGCCACCGGTGATGCCTGCCCGGTGTGGCGGCTGGCCGATGGCGAACTGCATCGGGCGGGGGGGCGGATCTGGTGGCTGTCCGGCCGCTGGCTGCGGCCTTTGCCCGGCGCCGGGGTGTGGCTGGATCCGGCTTCTGCGCTGGCTATTGCGGGCAACGGCGTGCTTTCGCTCACCGGTCAAATCCCCGATGGCCCGCTGCATATCCGCTATCGTGAAGGGGGAGAGGTCATGGCCTTGCCAGGCCGGGGCCATCGGGACCTGAAACGTTTGCTCAATGAAAGCGCTGTACCGTCCTTCGTACGCGGCAGATTGCCGCTGCTCTACAAAGACGGGCAACTGCTGGCGGTAGCGAACCTCAAGGGGCTCGATGGTAGTGCGCTCGGCGACTGGCATTTGCATTGGCAGCCACTGAACGAAGATCAAGGTTTGAGCTGAAAGGGGCTTTCCGGTAGACTACGCTCCCTTCTTGATACAACTTCTGTGGATTCGCCTGAATTGCAGGAGTTGCCGATTACCAAGCAGTCTTTGCTGGGCGATTCCAAAAAATGTGTAGCGAGCAACGAACCGGTGTTTCATCTTCCGGTCTGTCCCAACGCGGCGGTTTTTTTGAAAGGTGCACTGTGATTAATGCAGGTGATCGGGGGCTTCGGCCTTCCTTCGCTTTCCCCGGCGGCTCGGACCGCTTTAACGCAGACTTCTAGGGTTTTTCATGACGCGCTACATATTCGTCACGGGCGGTGTTGTTTCTTCATTGGGGAAAGGCATTGCATCGGCATCATTGGCGGCCATCCTGGAGGCGCGGGGACTTAAGGTCACCATGCTGAAGCTGGACCCGTACATCAACGTCGACCCGGGCACCATGAGCCCGTTCCAGCACGGTGAAGTGTTCGTCACCCACGACGGCGCCGAGACCGACCTGGACCTGGGTCACTACGAGCGGTTCATCCGCACGACCATGACCCAGAACAACAACTTCACCACCGGCCGTGTTTACGAGCATGTCCTGCGCAAGGAGCGCCGTGGTGACTACCTGGGCGCAACCATCCAGGTGATCCCGCACATCACCGACGAAATCAAGCGCCGCATCATCAAGGGTGCAGGCGATGCCGACGTGGCAATGGTCGAGATCGGTGGCACCGTGGGTGACATCGAATCGCAACCGTTCCTCGAAGCCATCCGCCAGTTGCGTTTCGAAGTCGGCGCCAAGCGTGCGATGCTGATGCACCTGACACTGGTGCCGTACATCGCCACCGCCGGCGAAACCAAGACCAAGCCAACCCAGCACTCGGTGAAGGAACTGCGTTCCATCGGCCTGCAACCGGACGTGCTGGTCTGCCGCTCCGACCACCCGATCGATATTTCCTCGCGTCGCAAGATCGCGCAGTTCACCAACGTTGAAGAGCGTGCGGTGATCGGCCTGGAAGACGCCGATACCATCTACAAGATCCCGGGCATCCTGCACTCCCAGGGCCTGGACGATTTCGTCGTCGAGCGTTTCGGCCTGCAATGCGGCGGTGCCGATCTGTCCGAGTGGGAAGCCGTGGTCGACGCCAAGCTCAACCCTGAGCACGAAGTCACCATCGCCATGGTCGGCAAGTACATGGAGCTGCTGGACGCCTACAAGTCGCTGATCGAAGCGATGAGTCACGCAGGCATCAGCAACCGTACCAAGGTCAACCTGCGCTACATCGATTCCGAAGACATCGAGAACCAGGGCACTGCGCTGCTCGAAGGCGTCGACGCCATCCTTGTGCCTGGCGGCTTCGGTTTGCGTGGCGTTGAAGGCAAGATCACCGCGGTTCAATACGCTCGCGAAAACAAGGTTCCGTACCTGGGTATCTGCCTGGGCATGCAAGTGGCCGTCATCGAGTTCGCACGTAACGTGATGGGCTGGAAAGACGCCAACTCCACCGAGTTCGATCGTGCAAGCGGTCACCCGGTCGTGGGCCTGATCACCGAGTGGGAAGATGCCACCGGCGCCGTCGAAACCCGTACCGAAACCTCCGACCTGGGCGGCACCATGCGCCTGGGCGCGCAGGATTGCCTGCTGGAGCCAGGCTCCCTGGTCCACGGTTGCTACGGCAAGGACGTGATTGTCGAGCGTCATCGTCATCGCTATGAAGTGAACAACAACCTGCTGCCGCAAATCATGGAAGCCGGTTTGAAAATCTCCGGTCGTTCCGGTGATGGCGCACTGGTTGAAGTGGTTGAAGCGCCGGATCACCCATGGTTCGTCGCTTGCCAGTTCCACCCTGAGTTCACCTCGACGCCACGCGACGGTCACCCGCTGTTCAGCGGTTTCGTCAAGGCAGCGTTGACTCAACACCAGAAGAAGGCGTAACCCCGATGGCACAGAAGATCATCCGCGTCGGCGACATCGAGATTGCCAACGACAAGCCCATGGTGCTGTTCGGCGGCATGAACGTGCTGGAAAGCCGTGACATGGCCATGCAGGTTTGCGAAGAGTATGTGAAGGTCACCGAAAAGCTCGGTATCCCTTATGTGTTCAAGGCCAGTTTCGACAAGGCCAACCGGTCTTCTGTGACCTCCTATCGTGGTCCTGGCCTGGAAGAAGGCATGCGCATCTTCCAGGACATCAAGCAAGCCTTCGGCGTGCCGATCATCACCGACGTCCACGAACCTGATCAGGCCGCGGTCGTCGCTGAAGTCTGCGACATCATCCAGTTGCCGGCCTTCCTGTCGCGCCAGACCGACCTCGTGGTCGCAATGGCAAAGACCGGCGCCGTGATCAACATCAAGAAAGCCCAGTTCCTCGCCCCTCAGGAAATGAAGCACATCCTGAACAAGTGCGTGGAAGCGGGTAACGATCAGTTGATCCTCTGCGAGCGTGGTTCGAGCTTCGGCTACAACAACCTGGTCGTCGACATGCTCGGCTTCGGCATCATGAAGCAGTTCGAATACCCGGTGTTCTTCGACGTGACCCACGCGCTGCAAATGCCGGGTGGTCGCTCCGATTCCGCCGGCGGTCGTCGCGCCCAGGTCCTCGATCTGGCGAAGGCCGGCATGAGCCAGTCGCTGGCCGGCCTGTTCCTGGAAGCCCACCCGGATCCGGACAACGCCAAATGCGACGGTCCTTGCGCCTTGCGCCTGGACAAACTGGAGCCATTCCTGGCCCAGCTCAAGGCTTTGGACGAACTGGTGAAGAGTTTTCCGACGGTAGAAACCGCGTAATCCTCAATTCTCCGGTAAAGTACCGCACGATTTAACGCTCAGGCCCTCGGGCCTGAGCCTTGTCGTCTGCAAGACTGCCCGCTGCACCTCACTTGCCGACGATCATAGATTTCCTACAGCTGCGTCGTTTTCGTCAACTTTGGAGTGTTTACAACAATGGCTAAAATCGTCGACATCAAAGGTCGTGAAGTTCTCGACTCCCGTGGCAATCCCACCGTGGAAGCGGACGTGCTTCTCGACAACGGCATCATCGGCAGTGCCTGCGCGCCGTCCGGTGCTTCCACTGGCTCGCGTGAAGCGCTCGAGCTGCGTGATGGCGACAAGAGCCGTTACCTGGGCAAGGGCGTTCTGAAGGCCGTAGCCAACATCAACGGTCCAATCCGCGACCTGTTGAAAGGCATGGACCCAAGCGACCAGAAAGCGCTTGATCTGGCAATGATCAAGCTCGACGGTACTGAAAACAAAGGTTCCCTGGGCGCCAACGCGATCCTCGCCGTTTCCCTGGCCGCGGCCAAGGCAGCAGCACAGGACCAGGACCTGCCGCTGTACGCTCACATCGCCAACCTGAACGGCACTCCGGGTGTCTACTCGATGCCGGTTCCGATGATGAACATCATCAACGGTGGCGAACACGCCGACAACAACGTCGACATCCAGGAATTCATGGTTCAGCCGGTTGGCGCCAAGTCTTTCTCGGAAGGCCTGCGCATGGGCACCGAGATTTTCCACCACCTCAAAGCTGTGCTGAAGGCCCGTGGCCTGAGCACTGCCGTCGGTGACGAAGGTGGTTTCGCGCCGAACCTGGCTTCCAACGAAGACGCTTTGAAAGTGATCTCCGAAGCCGTGGCCAACGCCGGTTACAAGCTGGGCACCGACGTGACCCTGGCCCTGGACTGCGCGGCCAGTGAATTCTACGAAGACGGCAAGTACAACCTGTCCGGCGAAGGCCAGGTGTTCACCGCTGAAGGTTTCGCTGATTACCTGAAAGGTCTGACCGAGCGTTACCCGATCATCTCCATCGAAGATGGCCTGGACGAGTCCGACTGGGCTGGCTGGAAGATCCTCACCGACAAGATCGGCGAGAAGACCCAGCTGGTGGGCGACGACCTGTTCGTGACCAACACCAAGATCCTGAAAGAAGGCATCGACAAGAAGATCGCCAACTCGATCCTGATCAAGTTCAACCAGATCGGCACCCTGACCGAAACCCTGGAAGCCATCCAGATGGCCAAGGCTGCCGGTTACACTGCCGTGATCTCGCACCGCTCCGGCGAAACCGAAGATTCGACCATTGCCGACCTGGCCGTGGGCACCTCGGCTGGCCAGATCAAGACCGGCTCCCTGTGCCGTTCCGACCGCGTTTCCAAGTACAACCAACTGCTGCGTATCGAAGAGCAGTTGAACGGCAAAGCCAAGTACAACGGTCGTAGCGAGTTCCGCGGTTAAGCGGAAATCGATAAAAAGACACCGGATTGTGTCGAAAAAATCGCTACAGCGACGTTTTTGCCACTAATCTGATGCCTTATATGCACAAGCCTGGTTCTTCCAGGCTTCGTGCTATCAGAAGCTTCACGTTTTGGCATGGCTGTCTTTTTTCACTGGATACCTGATATTCGATGCGCAGTCCCAATTGGTTGTTCCTCATCCTGCTTTTGCTGCTGGCTGGCTTGCAGTACCGCCTGTGGGTGGGAAACGGCAGTCTGGCGCAAGTGGCCGAGTTGACTCAGCAGATTGCCGATCAGCAGGCTGAGAACCAGGCATTGCTGGAACGCAACCGGGTGATGGACGCCGAAGTCAGTGAGTTGAAAAAAGGCATGGAGACCGTTGAAGAGCGGGCTCGTCATGAGTTGGGCATGGTCAAGGACGGTGAAACCCTTTACCAGTTGGCCCAATGATTAATTCGTTACCGGCCTTCTGGGCCGTGATTCCTGCCGCGGGCGTCGGTGCCCGTATGGCCGCGGACCGTCCCAAGCAATACTTGCAATTGGGCGGGCGCACTATTCTCGAACACAGCCTTGGCTGTTTCCTTGATCATCCATGCCTCAAAGGCCTGGTGGTCAGCGTTGCTGTTGACGATCCTTATTGGCCGAACCTGGCGTGTGCCAGTGATCCGCGTATTGCGCGGGTCGAGGGCGGTGCCGAACGTTCCGGGTCGGTGCTCAATGCCTTGCTGCACTTGCATGCGCAGGGTGCCGACGATGAGGATTGGGTACTGGTTCACGATGCCGCACGGCCGAACCTCAGTCGTGACGATCTGGACAAG
Organism: Pseudomonas sp. IT-P74; assembly: GCF_949768175.1. NCBI lineage: Bacteria > Pseudomonadati > Pseudomonadota > Gammaproteobacteria > Pseudomonadales > Pseudomonadaceae > Pseudomonas > Pseudomonas sp. IT-P74. The sequence goes on from NZ_CATKQD010000044.1 coordinate 223,185, forward strand.
CTGCTGGCTGAACTGGCTGACGATCCTGTTGGCGGGCTGTTGGCGGTTCCGGCGCGGGATACGCTCAAGCGGGTCGACAAGCACGGTCGTGTGGTCGAAACCGTGGATCGCAGTGTGATCTGGCAGGCCTACACGCCGCAGATGTTTCGCCTTGGGGCGTTGCATCGGGCACTGGCTGACAGCCTGGTGGCCGATGCCGTTATTACCGACGAAGCTTCGGCCATGGAGTGGGCCGGTTCGTCACCACGGCTGATCGAAGGGCGGTCCGACAACCTCAAGGTTACGCGTCCTGAAGACCTTGAATGGTTGAGGCAGCGTTGGGCCAATCGTCGCTAAAAGATCTTAAATCCTGTACTCCGGCCTTTGAGCCAACCCCTCCTTTAAAAAATCCACCAACTTGCGCACCTTCGGCGACAAATGCCGCTGTTGCGGATACAGCGCCCAAACCGCTGTGTTCGGCGGTTGATGCGCCTCCAGCAACGAAATCAACGCACCGCTTTTCAAGTGTTCCAGCACGTAATAGTCCGGCAACTGACACAGCCCGACGCCTTGCAGTGCAGCGTCCAATACCGCTTGCCCACTGTTGCAGCGCCAGTTTCCCTGAACCCTTTGCGAAAATTCCCGTCCGTTCTGTTCCAGTTGCCAGAGGTCCGAACTGCCGATGAGGCAGTTGTGGCGGTTCAGCTCCGACAGGCTGTGCGGGCGACCGTAGCGTTCAAGGTAGGAGGGCGATGCACAGAGAAACATGCGTCGCGGCGCGAGGCGGGTGGCGACCAGCCGTGAGTCCTGCAAGCGCCCGAGGCGAATCGCCAGATCCAGGCCTTCGTGCACGAGGTCAAGCTGGCGATTGCTAAGTTCGATGTCGATACGCAGTTGCGGATACAGCCCCATGAAGCGGGTCACCAGCGGCACGATGAAGCGCTCACCGTAAGCCACGGCACAGGTCATGCGCAGCATGCCCTTGGGTTCGCTGGTCAAGTCACCGACTGCGCGCAACGCTTCTTCGCGACCATCCTGCAAACGCTGACAATGTTGCAGGAAGGTTTGCCCGGCTTCGGTCAGCGCGACCCGGCGAGTACTGCGGTAGAGCAGGCGGGTTTGCAGGCGTTCTTCGAGGCGTACGATTTGTCGACTGATGTGGGAGGAAGAAACCCCCAGGCGCTCCGCAGCAGCGGTGAATTGGCTGCATTCGGCGACGGCGACAAACTCGTCGATTCCTTCCCAGCGATTTTCGGACATCGATGATTATCCCTGTGCGGCAATAATATTTTGCATTTGTATCGATTATTCATCGTTGAGCCATGTATTACACTCCCTGTCTCGTTTAAATTCACCGGAGAGTCACCATGATCAAGTCGCGCGCCGCCGTTGCCTTCGAGGCCAAGAAGCCCCTCGAAATCGTTGAAGTCGATGTCGCCATGCCCAAGGCCGGCGAAGTCTTGCTGCGCGTGGTGGCCTCCGGTGTTTGTCATACCGATGCCTACACACTGTCCGGCGCAGATCCGGAAGGCATCTTCCCGTCGATCCTCGGCCACGAAGGCGGTGCGATCGTGGAAGCGATTGGCGAGGGCGTGACCTCCGTTGCAGTCGGCGATCATGTGATCCCGCTGTACACCCCGGAATGCCGTCAGTGCAAATTCTGCCTGTCGGGTAAAACCAACCTCTGCCAGGCGATTCGCGCGACCCAGGGCAAAGGCTTGATGCCCGACGGTACTTCGCGTTTTTCCTACAAGGGCGAAACGATTTTCCACTACATGGGTACTTCCACCTTCTCCGAGTACACCGTGCTTCCGGAGATTTCCGTGGCGAAGATCGCCAAGGAAGCGCCACTGGAAAAGGTCTGCCTGCTGGGCTGCGGTGTCACCACCGGCATCGGCGCGGTACTCAACACCGCCAAGGTGAAGCCGGGTGACACCGTGGCCATTTTCGGCCTCGGCGGCATCGGTCTGTCGGCTGTCATCGGGGCTGTCAAAGCCAAGGCTGCCCGCATCATTGCCATCGACATCAACCCGGCGAAATTTGAAATCGCCAAACAGTTGGGTGCAACCGACTGCGTGAACCCGAAAGACTTCGATCGCCCGATCCAGGAGGTCATCGTCGACATGACCGATGGCGGCGTGGATTTTTCCTTCGAGTGCATCGGCAATGTGCAACTGATGCGCGCGGCGCTGGAGTGCTGCCACAAGGGCTGGGGCGAGTCGGTCATCATCGGCGTTGCCGGTGCCGGCCAGGAAATCTCGACCCGTCCGTTCCAGTTGGTCACCGGCCGCGTCTGGCGGGGTTCGGCGTTCGGCGGCGTGCGCGGCCGTACCGAGTTGCCAAGCTATGTGGAAATGGCCGAGACCGGTGAGATTCCGCTGGATACCTTCATCACCCACACAATGGGCCTGGAAGATATCAACAAGGCGTTTGACCTGATGCATGAAGGAAAAAGCATCCGTTCCGTCATCCATTTCTGAGGTCCGCCATGAGCCTGGAAAACATCTCCTGCCAGAAAAGCTTCGGCGGCTGGCACAAACGCTATCGCCATCGCTCGGAAGTGCTTGGCTGCGACATGGTGTTCGCCGTGTACCTGCCGCCGCAGGCGGAGCAGGGCGGCAAGCTGCCGGTGTTGTACTGGTTGTCCGGCCTGACCTGCACCGATGAGAATTTCATGCAAAAGGCCGGCGCCATGCGCATGGCCGCCGAACTGGGGCTGATCATCGTCGCCCCGGACACCAGCCCTCGCGGCCCTGAAGTGCCGGGCGATCCAGATGGCGCCTGGGACTTCGGCCTCGGTGCCGGGTTTTACCTGAATGCCACCCAGGAGCCTTGGTCGCGGCACTATCGGATGCATGACTATGTCGTGCAGGAATTACCGGCGTTGGTCGAAGCCCATTTCCCTGCGTCGGACAAGCGCGGCATCAGTGGCCATTCCATGGGTGGCCACGGTGCGCTGGTCTGCGCCTTGCGCAATCCGGGGTGTTATCTGTCGGTGTCGGCGTTCTCGCCGATCAACAATCCGATGGATTGCCCGTGGGGGCAGAAAGCCTTCTCCCGCTATCTGGGAGAGGACCGTTCGAAATGGCGCGAATGGGATGCCTGCGCGTTGATTGCCGAGGCCGATGAAAAGCTGCCGCTGCTGGTCGATCAGGGTGATCGCGACGATTTCCTCGCCAACCAGCTCAAGCCCGAAGCCTTGCAGCAGGCGGCCAAACTGGCCGGTCATCCGCTGACGTTGCGCCTGCAACCGGGCTACGACCACAGCTATTTCTTCATAGCCAGTTTCATCGATGAGCACTTGCGGCATCACGCGCATGCTCTGGTTGGCTAATGCAGGTAGAATCACGCCCTGACAAAAATCGGGGCGTTTTTTTATGCGTATTGGCCACGGCTATGATGTGCACCGTTTCGCTGAAGGCGATTTCATCACTCTGGGCGGCGTGCGCATTGCGCACAGCTTCGGGTTGCTCGCTCACTCTGACGGTGACGTCCTCCTGCACGCCTTGAGCGATGCCTTGCTCGGCGCCGCGGCGCTGGGAGACATCGGCAAGCATTTCCCGGACACCGACCCGAAATTCAAGGGCGCCGACAGCCGTGCGCTGTTGCGTCACGTCGTCGCACTGGTCCATGCCAAAGGCTGGAAAGTCGGCAACGTCGATAACACCATCGTCGCCCAGGCGCCGAAAATGGCCCCGCATATCGAATCGATGCGCGCGCTGATTGCCGCGGATCTTCAAGTAGAGTTGGATCAAGTGAACGTGAAAGCTACCACCACCGAAAAGCTCGGCTTTGTCGGTCGCGAAGAAGGCATTGCCGTGCACTCCGTTGCCTTGTTGCTGCGCGCATGAACGAGGCGCAATTGCTCGGCCCGCGGGCTTACGGTGATGCCCTCGGCACGGCGATCCTGAAAGCGATCGCGGAAGATTTCCAGGTCGACGAAGTCCTCGACATTCCCCTCAGCGGCGAAGGCGAGCACCTGTGGATCTGGGTGGAAAAGCGCGGCCTGAATACTGAAGAAGCGGCGCGACGGATTGCCAAGGCTGCCGGCGTGCCATTGCGCACCGTCAGTTATGCCGGGCTCAAGGACCGTCAGGCGTTGACTCGCCAATGGTTCAGCGTGCAATTGCCGGGCAAGGCAGACCCTGATCTGTCGGCTGCGCAAAACGATACGCTGAAGATCCTCAAGACCGCCCGCCACAAGCGCAAATTGCAACGCGGTGCCCACTCGGCCAACGGTTTTACGTTGCGCCTGACGCAATTCGCCGGCGACAAGGCTGCGCTTGAAGAGCGTCTGCAACTGATCGCCAAACAAGGCGTCCCCAATTATTTCGGTGCCCAGCGTTTCGGTCATGACGGCGGCAACGTCGTTGATGCTCGTGCCTGGGCCGCGCGCAAGGCGCTGCCGGAGCAGCGAAACGTGCGCTCGCGTTTGCTCTCTACGGCGCGAAGTTTTCTGTTCAATCAGGTATTGGCCGCACGTGTCGCCGATGGCACCTGGCAGCGTGCCCAGGTGGGCGATCTGCTGGCGTTCACCGACAGCCGCAGCTTTTTCCCGGCAGGCGAAGCCGAGTGCAGCGACCCGCGCCTGGCGATTCTCGATCTGCACCCGACCGGTCCGCAGTGGGGCGAAGGTGACTCGCCGGCCACGGGCGCTGTCCATGAACTGGAGCAGGCGATTGCCGCGCGCGAAGCAGACCTTCGCGATTGGTTGATCAACGCCGGAATGAGCCACGAACGTCGCATCCTGCGGCTGCCCATTGCCGGGTTGACGTGGCATTATCCCTCGCTGGACATTCTGCAACTGGAATTCGTCCTGCCGGCCGGATGCTTCGCCACCGTATTGGTGCGCGAGCTTGTTGATCTGGTGCCGGTGGGACAGACGGACAGCCCATGCGTATTCTGATTTCTAACGACGATGGGGTAACAGCACCCGGTCTCGCCGCGCTTTATGCTGCGCTGGCGGATTACACCGAGTGCGTGGTTATCGCCCCGGACCAGGACAAGAGCGGCGCCAGCAGTTCGCTGACGCTCGACCGTCCGCTGCACCCGCAAACCCTGGCCAACGGCTTTATCAGCCTCAATGGCACGCCAACCGATTGTGTGCACCTGGGCCTCAATGGCCTGCTGGAGCGCGAAGCGGACATGGTTGTTTCCGGGATCAACCTGGGGGCGAACCTGGGGGACGATGTCCTGTATTCCGGTACGGTGGCGGCGGCCCTCGAGGGGCGTTTCCTGAAACACCCTTCGTTTGCCTTTTCGCTGGTCTCACGCCAGATAGATAACCTTCCCACAGCTGCCCATTTCGCGCGCAAACTGGTTGAAGCCCATGCTGACCTGGATCTGCCACCGCGTACGGTACTGAACGTGAACATTCCCAATTTGCCGCTGGATCGTATCCGCGGTATTCAGTTGACCCGCCTGGGCCATCGCGCCCGGGCCGCGGCACCGATGAAAGTGGTGGATCCGCGGGGCAAGTCCGGTTACTGGATCGCGGCGGCCGGGGATGCCGAAGACGGTGGTCCGGGTACCGATTTCCATGCAGTGATGCAGGGTTATGTTTCGATCACGCCGCTGCAACTGGATCGCACCTTCAATGATGCCTTCAGAAGTCTGGACGGCTGGCTGGAGGGGCTGCGCTGATGGGTCGCGAACAAGACGATATGCTGCGCCGCGGCATTGGCATGACCTCCCAGCGAACCCGGGAGCGGCTGATCCAGCGCCTGTACGAAGAAGGTATCTCCAACGCCAGGGTGCTGGAGGTCATTCGCCGGACCCCGCGCCACCTGTTCGTCGACGAAGCGCTGGCACACCGTGCCTATGAAGACACCGCGCTGCCGATAGGTAACAACCAGACCATCTCCCAGCCTTATATGGTGGCGCGCATGAGCGAGCTGCTGCTGGAGGCCGGTCCCCTCGACAAGGTGCTGGAGATCGGCACCGGGTCGGGTTATCAGACGGCGGTGCTGTCGCAACTGGTCGAGCGTGTGTTCTCGGTCGAACGCATCAAGGTTCTGCAGGATCGGGCAAAGGAGCGTCTGGTCGAACTGAACCTGCGCAACGTGGTGTTCCGCTGGGGCGATGGCTGGGAAGGCTGGCCGGCACTGGCGCCGTATAACGGGATTATCGTCACCGCAGTGGCGACCGACGTACCCCAGGCACTGCTTGACCAGTTGGCACCGGGAGGCCGAATGGTGATTCCGGTCGGGGCCGGCGAAGTCCAGCAATTGATGCTGATCATCCGCGAGGAGCAAGGTTTTTCCAGGCATGTCCTTGGGGCTGTGCGTTTCGTACCGTTGCTCAATGGGCCACTGGCCTGAGCATTTGTTTCGGGACGCTGAATTCTCTTCGATTGCCTTTGTCTTACAGCGGCATCGTTTGGTTGAACGGGATTCATCGTCAGGCAGCAAACGTGTGCGCGACACCGATTCGCCACATTAAAGGTAAAGCGTGCACACCCCGTTATACTTGCGACAGTTCATTGCCGGACTCCGGTATTTCACATTTTCAGCCACCACAGAGGGAGCGGCGGGTGAGTCTCACAGTCATTGCGCAGCGTATGAGTAAAACGAGCTTTCAGCGCCTGGTGACTGGCCTTGTCTTGAGCACCTTGCTGGTCGGTTGTTCCAGCAACAAGTCCAGCGATGTTCGCGTCGTGGACCGCAACAATGCCGCGGCTCAGCGTCCAGCCGTGACCACCGGGCAATACGTCGTTCGACCCAAGGACACCCTGTTCTCCATCGCCTTCCGTTACGGCTGGGACTACAAGGCCCTGGCGGCACGCAACAACATTCCTGCGCCTTACACCATTCGTCCGGGTCAGACGATTCGCTTTGATGGTCGTACCGATTCAACGTCGACGGCGGTGGTCAGTTCGTCCAGTTCAACGCCTTCGTCGTCGAGTAAAACCACGGTCATTCGTCGTTCGGCAAACGGTACGACCACCAGCACAACGACAGTTGTACCGTCCGTCGCGAGCAAGTCTGCACCCGCTCCATTGCCCCCTCCCGGGCCAGCCCCGACCGGCTGGGGATGGCCATCTAATGGCATTCTGATTGGGAAATTCTCTTCAAACGGTAGTTTGAATAAAGGAATTGATATCGCCGGAGATTTGGGACAGCCTGTTTTAGCTGCGTCTGATGGGACGGTGGTATACGCCGGGAGTGGCTTAAGGGGCTACGGCGAATTAGTAATCATCAAACACAGTGAAACCTACGTAAGCGCCTACGGACACAACCGCAGGCTGTTGGTTCGGGAGGGGCAGCAGGTCAAGGTCGGACAGACAATTGCCGAAATGGGGTCAACGGGTACAGACCGGGTGAAACTGCATTTTGAGATTCGCCGCCAGGGTAAACCTGTAGATCCGCTGCAATTCCTGCCGCGTCGTTGATCGCTAACCAGCCTGTTCCGTCGCGTAGAGGGGACAGGCTCCAGCGTTGCCAGGGATAAAGGCGCCGCTTGAGCTTGAGGTCGAACTCACCAAAGGACTATAACAATGGCTCTCAGTAAAGAAGTGCCGGAGTTTGACATCGACGATGAGGTTCTCCTGATGGAGAGCAGCATCGATACGGATTCGATGTCGAATGATGAAGGGGCGGCTCCACCTTCCGTTCGTGCCAAATCCAAACACTCAGCATCCTTGAAACAGCACAAGTACATTGACTACACGCGGGCACTCGATGCCACGCAGCTGTATCTCAATGAAATTGGTTTCTCTCCCCTGCTTTCACCCGAAGAAGAAGTTCATTTTGCGCGCCTGTCGCAAAGTGGCGATCCGGCCGGGCGCAAACGCATGATTGAAAGTAACCTGCGGCTGGTGGTGAAAATCGCCCGGCGTTACGTCAATCGTGGGCTGTCGCTGCTGGACCTGATCGAAGAGGGTAACCTCGGCTTGATCCGGGCGGTGGAGAAGTTCGATCCGGAGCGCGGTTTCCGCTTCTCGACCTACGCGACCTGGTGGATTCGCCAGACCATCGAACGCGCAATCATGAATCAGACCCGGACCATCCGGCTGCCGATCCATGTGGTCAAGGAGCTGAATGTGTACCTGCGGGCCGCGCGGGAGCTGACGCAAAAACTCGACCATGAACCCTCACCCGAAGAAATCGCCAACCTGCTGGAAAAACCGGTGGGAGAGGTCAAGCGCATGCTCGGCCTTAACGAACGGGTTTCGTCGGTCGACGTCTCGCTGGGTCCGGATTCGGATAAAACCCTGCTCGATACTCTGACTGACGACCGTCCAACCGATCCATGCGAACTGTTGCAGGACGATGACCTGTCCCAAAGCATCGATCAATGGCTCTCGGAACTGACCGACAAGCAACGCGAAGTGGTTGTACGCCGCTTCGGCCTGCGCGGCCATGAAAGCAGCACCCTTGAAGACGTAGGCCTGGAAATCGGCCTGACCCGGGAACGGGTCAGACAGATTCAGGTGGAAGGCTTGAAGCGGCTGCGCGAGATCCTGGAAAAAAATGGTCTGTCGAGCGAGTCGCTGTTCCAATAAAGCACTCACTGCGATGGCATGAAAAACCCCGACTGGCTCGGGGTTTTTTATTGCCTGGCCAGCAGACCGAATCCCCTCGGAATTTTGGTTTCGTGCTGTAAGTCCAGGCTTACACTTGCGTAAGTGTTCGTTATTTTTACACCCTGGCAATTGTCCATGCTGAACGCTTCTTGCCTCTATCGTTTTGATTTATATAACTATTTTTTATTATTAATGACGTGTGACAGCTGGGTTTAGCGCCAAGGGGCGATTGATCCCGCAGGGGAACACTCTAGTATTGAGGTTGTGTCGACGGACAGACACGTCCTTCAAGGATGAGGGGATAGGGATATCGCAGGACGCGATTCATCAGGACGATGAAAAGGAACACAGGGAATAGGGAAAAAATGTGGGCGGGTCAAACCGCCCCTTTTTTCGCCTGCAGAAAAGCAAAAAGGCCCTTGTGGGGCCTTTTTCGCGAACGCGGGGGTAATCAGCGTTCGAGTTCTGCGATCTTGCCTGGCTTGCCGTCCCACTCTTCAGCGTCGGGCATCGAATCTTTCTTCTCGGTGATGTTCGGCCAGATATCGGCCAGCTCAGCGTTCAGCGCGATGAAGTTTTCCATGCCGGCCGGAACTTCATCTTCGGAGAAGATAGCCACGGCAGGGCATTCAGGTTCGCACAGCGCGCAATCGATGCACTCATCCGGGTGAATCACCAGGAAATTCGGGCCTTCGTAAAAGCAGTCCACCGGACAGACTTCTACGCAGTCGGTGTACTTGCACTTGATGCAGTTGTCGGTGACGACGAAGGTCATTTCTAATTTTCTCCTCAGGCGCGGCTTGCTGCGCCCCTTCTCGTAGGGGTCGCCAGGTTTGGGAGCGATAGTCTGCTGGCCAGGCTATTAGCCAGCAGCATCCCAAACCGCGCGAGATTCTAACAGCTTGCAAGCCGCTGCGTTAGATCCGTGTCTTTAGTGTATAGAGCATTTCGAGCGCACGACGTGGTGTCATGTTGTCCAGGTCGAGCTTGGCCAGGTCATCCAGCACCGGATGCGGCAGGCTGGCGAACAGGTCGCTTTGCTGTGGTGCGGCCGGTTTGCCTTTGGCCGGTGCCGGTGTTTCATGGGGCAGGGCGGTGTCTTCCAGACGGCTCAAGTGCTCGCGAGCACGGGTGATGACTTCGCTCGGAACGCCTGCCAGCTGCGCAACGGCCAGGCCATAACTCTGGCTGGCCGGCCCGGGCAGCACATGGTGCAGGAACACGATGCGCTCGTTGTGCTCGGTAGCATTGAGGTGCACGTTGGCCACCAGCGGCTGGGCTTCCGGCAGGACGGTCAGTTCAAAGTAGTGGGTGGCGAACAGCGTGTAGGCACGCAAATGCGCCAGGCGTTCTGCCGCCGCCCATGCCAGGGACAGGCCGTCGAAGGTGCTGGTACCGCGCCCGACTTCGTCCATCAGTACCAGGCTGCGCTCGGTGGCGTTGTGCAGGATGTTCGCGGTTTCGCTCATTTCCACCATGAAGGTCGAGCGCCCGCCGGCCAGGTCATCGCTGGAGCCGATCCGGGTGAAGATGCGGTCGACCAGCGACAGTTCGCAACTGGCTGCCGGCACGAAGCTGCCGATGTGCGCCAGGAGGACGATCAAGGCGGTCTGACGCATGTAGGTGGATTTACCGCCCATGTTCGGACCGGTGATCACCAGCATGCGGGTGTTGTCGTCCAGGCTCAGGTCGTTGGCCACGAATGGCGTGGTCAGCACTTGTTCGACCACCGGGTGACGACCCTGGGTGATGCGCATGCACGGCTCGCTGACGAAGCGCGGGCAGTTCAGGTCGAGGTTCAGCGCGCGTTCGGCCAGGTTGCTCAAGACGTCCAGCTCGGCCAGGGCGCCGGCGGTGTCCTGCAGCGGTGGCAGCTGGCTGATCAGGTCTTCGAGCAGCGCTTCGTACAGCATCTTCTCGCGGGCCAGGGCGCGGCTCTTGGCTGACAATGCCTTGTCTTCGAATGCCTTGAGTTCCGGCGTAATGAAACGCTCGGCGCCTTTGAGGGTCTGGCGGCGGATATAGTCGGCCGGTGCCGATTCCGCCTGCTTGCTTGGCAGCTCGATGAAGTAACCGTGAATGCGGTTGTAACCGACCTTCAGGTGCGACAGGCCGGTGCGGGCCTTTTCCCGGGCTTCGAGGTCGATCAGGAATTGCCCGGCGTTTTCGCTCAGCGACTGCAGTTCGTCCAGTTCGCTGTCGTAGCCGGTTTTCAGCACGCCGCCATCACGAATGACGGCGGGCGGGTTGTCGATGATGGCTTTTTCCAGGAGTGCCGCCAGTTCCGGGTAGGTGCTGGTGATGGTGGCGAGTTGCTGGAGGTGCGGGGCTTCGAGCTCCGTCATTGCCACTTGCAGTTCCGGCAGGGCGCCGAGGGCGTCACGCAGGCGGGCGAGGTCGCGGGGGCGGGCATTGCGCAGGCCGATCCGCGCAAGAATCCGCTCGATGTCGCCAATTTCCTTGAGCTGCGGTTGCAGTCTTTCGAATCGGTAGCCGTCGAGCAGGCAAGTGATCGAAGTCTGACGCGCCAACAGCACCGTCAGATCGCGCAACGGGCGATTCAGCCAGCGGGTCAGCAAGCGGCTGCCCATGGCGGTCTGGCAGCGGTCCACCACCGATTGCAGGGTGTTGTCGCGGCCCCCGGCCAGGTTGGTGTCGAGCTCCAGGTTGCGACGGCTGGCGCCATCGAGCACCACGGTGTCGTCCAGGCGTTCATGACGCAGGCTGCGCAAATGGGGTAGGGCGGTGCGCTGGGTTTCCTTGGCGTAGGCCAGCAGGCAACCGGCGGCGCCAATCGCCAGGGTCAGGTTTTCGCAACCAAAGCCCTTCAGATCCTGGGTCGAGAATTGCTGGCACAGGCTTTTGAGCGCCGAATCGCGCTCGAAATCCCACGGCGCACGACGACGCACGCCACGGCGTTTTTCCGCCGGCAAGTCCTTGGGCCAGTCATCCGGAATCAGCAGTTCCACCGGGTTGACCCGCTCCAGTTCCGCGAGCAGGTTTTCCCAACCCTTGATCTCCAGCACACTGAAGTTGCCACTGGTGATGTCCAGCACTGCCAGGCCGAACAGGCGTTCATCACCCAGAACGGCAGCGATCAGATTGTCCCGGCGCTCATCCAGCAGCGCCTCGTCACTCACCGTCCCCGGCGTGATGATGCGCACAACCTGCCGCTCCACCGGCCCTTTGCTGGTGGCCGGGTCGCCGACCTGCTCGCAGATCACCACCGATTCGCCAAGCTTCACCAGCTTTGCCAGGTAACCCTCGGCGGCGTGGTAAGGAATCCCGCACATCGGAATCGCCTGGCCAGCCGACTGCCCTCGGGCCGTCAGGGTGATGTCCAGCAACTTGGCGGCCTTCTTCGCGTCTTCATAGAAGATTTCGTAGAAGTCGCCCATGCGGTAGAACATCAGCTGGTCCGGGTGCTGGTTTTTCAGGCGCCAGTACTGCTGCATCATCGGGGTGTGGGAGGACAGGTCGGAGACGGCTTTATTCATCGGATTGTCAGGAAGCTCATTGAAAGAGGTGGGGCAAAAGCGAGGCAATGGCCGGGCTTTTCCGCGATGGGCGCAAGGTTACCATGGGCGGTCTGCCCGACGCAGGCACCACGGCCGGGTGACATCTTTTACGATGCAAAAATCGTGTTATGCATCGATTATGCAAATCGGCATTGTCTTCTTCGAGAAGAGCAAGCAGTATGTGGGTTATGCATAAACGCAACGTATCTACCGTATTAAGGGCATTGCTCGATCAGCACGGGATCTCCCCCACGGAGCTTCACCGTCGAACCGGCGTGCCTCAATCCACGCTCTCGCGCATTCTCAGCGGGAAGATCGTCGATCCTTCGGATAAACATATTTCGAAGATCGCCGAGTATTTTTCCTTGAGCACCGACCAGTTGCGTGGCCGCACGGACGTCTCGTCTGCCGCTAATGCCGGGCGGGCTCCCGTGCATTCGGAACTCAAGGATATAAGTCTGTGGGATGACGATACCCCTGTCGATGACGACGAGGTGTCGGTCCCCTTTCTTCGCGAGGTTGAATTGGCTGCTGGATCAGGAAGATTCGTCATCGAAGAAAGCGAGCGCTCTAGCCTGCGTTTCGGCAAGCGAAGCCTGCGCCATAACGGTGTGCAGTTCGACCAGGCCAAATGCGTGACAGTACGGGGCAACAGCATGTTGCCGGTGCTGCGCGACGGCGCCACGGTCGGGGTCAATGCCGGCAAATGCGGTATTGGCGATATCGTTGACGGCGACCTTTATGCAATCAATCACAACGGCCAGTTGCGGGTGAAGCAGTTGTATCGGCTGCCGTCCGGGATTCGTTTGCGTAGCTTCAATCGAGACGAGCATCCAGACGAGGATTACACCTTTCAGGAAGTCCAGGAGGAGCCGATCGTTATCCTCGGGCATGTCTTTTGGTGGGGCATGTACGCCCGTTAACACCCCTGCGCTCAGATAAAACCCGCTTTCCGGAGCGGGTTTTTTTCGCGTGCTGAAAACATTGGATCACCTCTTCAATGCGTTAATGCATTGACTGTATATGCATTAATGCATAATCTGATTGCCTGTCCATTCAAGAACGCGGTGTGATCGTTCACTCAAGGAGGCATGAAATGACCGCTGAGCAATATGCGTTGCTGGACATGCCTCTGTGGCTGGTCATCAGCTTGCCGATACTCGGTGGCGTTACCGGTGAAATGTGGCGTGCCGATAAAGAGGGCGTTCGCGGCTGGCCCCTTGTCCGGCGCCTGGGCCTGCGGTCTGGCTCCAGCATGATCTGTGGCGCTTCGGTCATCATGCTGCTGCACGCCGCCAATGTTTCCATCTGGGCTGCCTGTGCGGGTGGTTGCTTGGCGGCGATGGCCGGGACAGACGTCGTTTTAGGGTTGTATGAGCGTTGGGTGGCCAAGCGTATGGGGATCGGTCATGTTCCGTCTGGTGACGTGGACGATTGATTCTCCGACAGTCCCTTTCCAGAGCCTTCGATTCCTTACATTTTGATCGCTCCTGTCGCTTGCAAGTGCGGTCTGCTCGTGTACGTTTAACCTCATCCCGCCCGATCAGGAGATGACCGTGAACGAAATCACCCAGCTCGCCGCCGAACTTGGCAGACGCCTGCAGGTTCTCAATGCCCATGTCACCACGGCGGAGTCCTGCACCGGCGGTGGCATCGCCGAGGCAATCACCCGTATCCCGGGGAGTTCGGCCTGGTTCGAGGCCGGTTATGTCACCTACTCCAACCGGCAGAAAACCCTGCAACTGGATGTCCCGGTGGAGTTGTTCACCACCGTGGGCGCGGTCAGCCGCGAGGTGGTCGAGGCCATGGTCCGGGGGGCACAGAAGAAAAACAGCGCGTATTTCTCCGTGGCGGTCAGTGGTATCGCCGGGCCGGATGGTGGAACGGCGAACAAGCCGGTTGGCACGGTCTGGCTGGCCTGGGGCGTTGGAGACCAAGTGTTCTGTGAGCAGCAGCACTTCCCGGGTAATCGCGACGACGTCCGCCGACAAACGGTGAAGGCCGCGCTAGAGGGGCTGCTGCGGTATGCCGCGGCAGAAATCTCAAATCAGGGGTAGGCGATCCGGAATCGCTGTGGAATAATACTGGCTACTTATACAGGTGTTGGCCGTCAGGCCTTATTGATTACGTGAGGACTTTAATGGACGACAACAAGAAGAAAGCCTTGGCTGCGGCCCTGGGTCAGATCGAACGTCAATTCGGCAAGGGTGCCGTAATGCGTATGGGCGATCAGGATCGTCAGGCGATCCCGGCCATCTCCACTGGCTCTCTGGGTCTGGACATCGCTCTTGGCATCGGCGGCCTGCCAAAAGGCCGTATTGTTGAAATCTACGGTCCTGAATCTTCCGGTAAAACCACGCTGACCTTGTCCGTGATCGCCCAGGCTCAAAAAGCCGGTGCGACCTGCGCATTCGTCGACGCCGAGCACGCCCTCGACCCAGAATACGCCGGCAAGCTGGGCGTCAACGTCGACGACCTGCTGGTTTCCCAGCCGGACACCGGTGAACAGGCTCTGGAAATCACCGACATGCTGGTGCGTTCCAACGCGGTTGACGTGATCATTGTCGACTCCGTGGCCGCCCTGGTACCAAAGGCTGAAATCGAAGGTGAAATGGGTGATATGCACGTGGGCCTGCAAGCCCGTCTGATGTCCCAGGCGCTGCGTAAAATCACCGGTAACATCAAGAACGCCAACTGCCTGGTGATCTTCATCAACCAGATCCGTATGAAAATCGGTGTGATGTTCGGTAGCCCGGAAACCACCACCGGTGGTAACGCACTGAAGTTCTACGCATCGGTTCGTCTGGACATCCGTCGTACCGGCGCGGTGAAAGAAGGTGATGAGGTCGTCGGTAGCGAAACCCGCGTCAAGGTTGTGAAGAACAAGGTGGCTTCGCCGTTCCGTCAGGCCGAGTTCCAGATTCTTTACGGCAAGGGCATCTACCTCAACGGTGAGATGATCGACCTGGGTGTTCTGCACGGTTTCGTCGAGAAGTCCGGTGCCTGGTATGCCTATGAAGGCACCAAGATCGGTCAGGGCAAGGCCAACTCGGCCAAGTTCCTGGCAGACAACCCGGAAGTCGCGGCAAAGCTGGAGAAGCAACTGCGTGACAAGCTGCTGTCCCCTTCGTCGGTAGCCGACGCCAAAGCTTCTGCGGTCAAAGAGACCGAAGACGACCTGGCTGACGCTGATATCTGATCGAAGCAATGACCGCCGTACTAGATACACTCGTCGCGGTGCGGCGAACCGCAATGGACCTGCTCGCACGACGCGAGCACGGTCGTGTCGAGCTGACGCGTAAACTGCGTCAGCGCGGCGCCCTCCCTGACATGATCGAAACAGCCCTCGACCGATTGACGGAAGAGGGGTTGTTGTCCGAAACCCGTTATCTCGAAAGTTTCGTTTCCTACCGCGCCCGTTCCGGTTATGGCCCTTTACGCATTCGTGAAGAGTTGGGCCAGCGTGGTCTGCAGCGTGCCGATATTGAACTCGCCCTTCGTGAGAGTGGCATCGACTGGCAGGAGCAATTGATCGATACCTGGCGGCGCAAGTTCTCTGGGCAATTGCCGGCAGACGCCCGGGAGCGAGCCAAACAAGGCCGGTTCCTGGTGTATCGGGGATACTCCATGGAAATGATCAACCGCCTGTTCAGCGGTCGAGGGATGGACGATTGAACTGAAACGGCCTGCTATTTCGATAACGGGCCGTTTTTTATGCCTCACGTAACCTTTGACGGCTCCCGCGTGCGTTGCTGCACTTGGGGGGTTGAATGTGCCCAGTTTTCCGGCAGGTTGATGTAGTCCACAAGCTCGCGCAGACGGCCATGATTGCGGGCGTTGAAGTTGAAGACCAGCCGCGCCAGATGGCTGAATTCGGCTTCGTCGTGTTCCTCGCCGCTGTAAGTGCACTGATGGAAATGATCACTCAGGCACAGGTCGGCGAAAGCCTCCTGCATGTGTTCGAGTGCGTGGTCGCTGAGTGTGTGATTCATGCGAATCAGGAACTGATGCTTGAGCCAGCGACTGGAGTGGAAGTTGCTGTAGAACTGGTTGATGTGCTCTACCGCTTCTTCGACGTTGTAGACCAGTTTCACCAACTTCATGTCAGTGGGCAGGATGTAGTGGTTTTCCTCCAGTTGCTGGTGAATGAAGTCCAGTGCGCCTTTCCAGAATTTGCCGCCCGGCGCGTCGAGCAGCACCACGGGCACCAATGGACTCTTGCCGGTCTGGATCAACGTCAGCACTTCCAGCGCTTCATCCAGCGTACCGAAACCACCCGGGCACAGCACCAGGGCATCGGCTTCCTTGACGAAGAACAACTTGCGGGTGAAGAAGAAGTGGAAGGGCAGCAGGTTGGTCGTGCCGTCGACAGTGGGATTGGCATGCTGCTCGAAGGGCAGGGTGATGTTGAAGCCCAGGCTATGTGTCAGGCCGGCACCCTCGTGGGCGGCGGCCATGATGCCGCCACCGGCACCGGTAATGACCATCATGTCCGAGCGCACCAGCGCAGCGCCGAGTTCCCGGGCCATGCTGTAGAGCGGATGTTCCACGGGGGTACGGGCCGAGCCGAAAACAGTGACCTTGCGCCGCCCCTTGAATTGTTCGAGCATGCGGAAAGCCTGTTCCAGTTCGCGCAGGGCTTGAAGGGTGATTTTGGCATTCCAGCGGTTGTGGTCTTCCTGGGCCATGCGCAGCACGGTCAGGATCATGTCGCGGTAGATCGGGGTGTTCGGGCTGTTGGGTGAAATCAGCTTGAGTTGTTCTTCAACCCTGCTGATGAGGTCGTGGCCGCTTTCTTCGAAATGACGGCTCAGGAGGTCATTCGGTTGGTAAGGCATTCAGCTTCTCCTTCTGCACAGAACCCTCGGCCCGACAACGTAAGCCGGTGCCACGACACTTCATGTGTCGCCGTCTGCCCAGGCCCATGCCAGGGCGATCTACTTGACCCGAAAGGCATCGGATCATCCAAACAGGCTCTGTTTTCCCTTGGATGAAAAAAGTTCGCACTGCATGACAAGCGACGGCCAGCCCCTTTCCAGCCCTGAAAAAGTGAACATGGATACCCTGAAATCCAGACTCTTACAGTGATTTGCGCTGTCTTGATCATTGCGCCACAAAGTCATTCCTGGCAACCGCTTATTGACGATTTGCAAGGTGCTTTCACCGCTCGTCTGAACGTACGTCGTATGTGCTGCACTCTGATTTACTAAGTTACAGGTGCAACACGACAACTTTGCGTCAACGGCAAGGCGCACGGTACAAGCGATTCAAGGATTTATCACTCAAACATGAGTGAAGTGCAGGGAGGCGGGAAACCATGGCCAGAGTCGTTCTGGAGATCGATACGCAACTGTATCGATTGCTGAAGTCATCAGCCGAGACCCATCATTTGAGTCTCGAAGAGGAGTGCTGCCGACGTTTGCGCGGTGGCGAGCGTCGTTCACATTACTTGCAGGCGCTGCTGGCGGAACTGCGCGCCGAAGATGAACAGCGGCGCGCCAATTCCAGGTGATTACTTTTTCTTCTTGGCCGGTTGCAGGCAATCCGATTCCTGGAAGCTTGCGGAGCCGACCGGGCGGTTGGTCTTCACCTCGGTGAAGTCGTAACGCATGATTGCGCCCTTGGCCATCAGCTTGCGAAACCCTTCGTTTCGGCAGACAGAAGCCCCCAACTGGAAGTACACGGCTTTCGGGTCTGCACGCATTTTGTCTGCATGGCTGCTCTGCACGCTCAGGTGGTTGATCAGCTGTTTGCCGTCAACGGTGTAGCCTTGATCGAGAATGTCTTCGTTGATCGCTCGAGGAGTGCCGACGCTGCTCTGGGTGGCGACGTTTTGCAGCATTTTGTTCAGTTCCGTGTCTTTCAAGGACGCAGCCTGGGCGCTGAAGGACGACGCCAGCAAAATGGCCGCGGTAGGAACGATAAGGCGCAGCATGAAACTCTCCTGGTTCAGTGATGCGGGGTTGGACCCGTCACGTGGCTGTGCGTTCAGTGGCGGCGAATTATAGGGGAGCCGGGCTGGACGGTACAGGCTTGCGCCGGGCGCTCTGGTAAACTGCTGGCACTTTTTACCCTGTCGAGTGTTTTTCGTGTCGATTTCCCTTCTCTGTGGGCGTTGCCCGCTATGAGCCATACCCCCGCGCGATTTGCCTTGAATGCCGTAGCCCGCTTGCGCGATCAGCGTGAGGAGGAGGGCATCAAGCCGATCCAGGCCCGCGGCTGGCGCGCGCCGCGTTGCCGTGACTGTCGGGTGATCGAGAGCCACTGCCTGTGTGCATGGCGACCGCAGGTCGCTACCCGCTCCGGCGTGTGTCTGATCATGACCAACAAGGAAGTGTTCAAACCGAGCAACACCGGTTGGCTGATCGCCGACGTGGTACCTGACAACCATGCCTTTATCTGGTCCCGTACCGAGGTCGATCCGAAGTTGCTGGCGCTGTTGTCCGACCCGCAATGGCAGCCTTACCTGGTGTTTCCGGGTGAGTACGTCGAGCCCGAGCGTGTGACAAACAGCGTGGATGTCGATGGCACGAAGCGTCCATTGTTCATTCTGTTGGATGCCACCTGGACCGAAGCACGGAAGATCTTTCGCAAGAGCCCCTATTTCGACCGACTGCCGATCCTCAGCCTGCTTCCGGAGAAACTCTCCCGCTACAGGTTGCGCCGCTCCACCCGCAGTGAGCATTTGTGCACGGCGGAAGTGGCGGCGCTGTGCCTCGACCTTGCAGGCGATGTCGCCGCGGCGTCGGCGCTGGATGCCTACTTCGATGTGTTCAGCCAGCATTACCTCGACGCCAAACACCAGTTGGAGATGAACGTTTCGACCCCGGCGCACGCCGAGTTGATGCCCTATGTTCAGCCGGCCACCCCATTGATGGACTGATTGTCGCGCATACTGCAATAAAGTGTACCGGCCATGCTGCTTGACCACCCCGGCTTCGCTGGGCATGCTTGGCGCCGATTAGGGTGCGGCCGGAATTTTCGACGCCGTTTTTTGCGTTGAGCGCGCCTTGTCAGTACAGCTCCGTGGCTGTGTCTTGACTTGCTTTGGCGAGGTCCGAATGCATCGGGCGTCCCATGAAAAACAGGATCATTTGAAAAATGGCCACATACGAAATCCTGATTGCCGATGACCACCCACTTTTCCGTAGTGCCTTGCATCAAGCGCTGACCCTGGGCCTTGGCCCGGGCGTCCGTCTGGTGGAAGTGGCGAGCATCGCCGAACTGGAAGTCCGCCTGACCGAAAAGTCCGATTGGGATCTGGTGTTGCTGGACCTGAACATGCCAGGGGCCTACGGTTTTTCCGGGCTGGTTCTGCTGCGCGGCCAGTACCCGCAGATTCCGGTGGTCATGGTCTCGGCCCAGGAAGAGGCGACCATCATGGTCAAGTCTCGTGAGTTCGGCGCCAGTGGCTTCATTCCCAAATCCAGCGACTTGAGTGTGATCCAGAAGGCCGTGCGTGCAGTCCTCGATGGCGACGTGTTCTGGCCGCCGCAGGCGTTCGAAGCGGTCAGCGTCTCGGATGAGGCCAAGGCGGCCAGTGAAGGGCTTGCCAGCCTGACTCCGCAACAATTCCGGGTGCTGACCATGGTCTGTGAAGGCTTGCTGAACAAGCAGATCGCCTACGAACTGAGCGTTTCCGAGGCTACTATCAAGGCGCACGTGACCGCGATTTTCCGTAAACTGAATGTGCGGACCCGAACCCAGGCTGCGCTGCTCCTGCAACAACTTGAGTCAATTTCCAGCCATTAAAGGCTGGCAAATTCACGCTTTTTTGACTTTGGTTGAACTAGCTTTCCCACTTCTTTTTTGCCAGTTGCCCACTCTATGTCACCTTTCAAAGGCCAGACCGGCCTGAAACGTATTCTCAATGCTTCCGGTTATTCGCTGGACGGCCTGCGCGCAGCCTTCACCGGTGAAGCCGCCTTTCGGCAATTGGTATTGCTCAATGTCATCCTGATTCCTTTGTCATTCTTCCTGAATGTCAGCCGGGTCGAACGGGCGTTGTTGATCGCGGTCTGCCTGCTGGCGTTGATCGTCGAGTTGCTCAACTCGGCCGTGGAAGCGGCCATCGACCGCATTTCCCTCGAGCGGCACCCGCTGTCCAAGAATGCCAAGGACATGGGCAGTGCCGCCCAGTTCGTGGCATTGAGCATGATTGCCCTGGTGTGGGCGGTGATCCTGCTTTAAGCGATCGTCGGCAGCACGATCTCGTCGCTGCGCTGAACCCCGGCGGTGAAAGCGCGGCACAGATCGAGGAACTCGCGCATCGCCGAGGTCTGATATTTCTGTTTATGCCAGATGAAATAAAACTGTCGCGCCAGATCCAGATCCGGCGTCTCGACAGGCACCAGGCTGCCGCGGCGGAATGCGTCGCGCAAAGCCAGCCTGGAAATGCAGCCAATCCCCAAGCCTGATTCCACCGCGCGTTTGATCGCTTCGGTGTGCTCAAGCTCGAGGCGGATGTTTAACGAAGTGCGGTGATGGCGCATGGCTTGGTCGAAGGTCAACCGCGTGCCCGAGCCCTGTTCGCGCAAGATCCAGGCTTCGTGGCTCAACTCGTCCATGGTGGCCGTGCCGCGCTTGGCCAACGGATGCTGGGGCGCGCAAAACACCACCAGTTCGTCCTCGACCCAGCTTTGCACTTCGATGTCCGGGTGGCTGCAGTCGCCTTCGATTAGACCCAGATCAATTTCATAGTGGGCCACTTGCTGCACGATATTGGCAGTGTTCTGCACATGCAGCTTCACCTGGCTTTCCGGGTGGCGCTGCATGAAACTGCCGATCAACAATGTGGCCAGGTAATTGCCGATGGTCAGGGTGGCGCCCACGGCCAGCGAGCCGAACCCGGACTTGCCATTGAGCAGGTCTTCGATTTCCTTGGCCTGGTCCAGCAGCGCCACCGCTTGCGGTAACAGCTGTTTACCGAGGGCGTTGAGGCTCAGGCGTTTGCCGGCACGGTCGAACAACTGGCAGCTGCACTGGCGCTCCAGTTCGGTGATCGAGGTGCTCGCCGCCGATTGCGAGAGGTTGAGCAGGCCCGCGGCACGGGACACACTTTCCTGCTGGGCGACGGCGACGAATACTTGAAGTTGACGGAGAGTAAATCGCATATCGATATAACCGATAACCCTTATCTTAATAATCCATTTAACAGATATTGTCTCTGCCTTTAGAATGCGATGCAATTGCGCAGAGCTGGCTTTTTTTGCAGAGCAGGCGCCGAACACGCGCAGACCAATCTCCAGGAGTCCCACGTACATGAGCAACATGAACCACGAGCGTGTCCTCAGTGTTCACCACTGGAACGACACTCTGTTCAGCTTCAAGTGCACCCGTGATCCGGGCCTGCGCTTCGAGAACGGTCAGTTCGTGATGATCGGCCTGCAACAGCCCAACGGCCGCCCGCTTATGCGCGCTTACTCGATTGCCAGCCCGAACTGGGAAGAGCATCTCGAGTTCTTCAGCATCAAGGTGCCTGATGGTCCGCTGACTTCGCAGTTGCAGCATCTGAAGGAAGGCGACGAGATCATCATCAGCAAGAAGCCTACCGGCACGCTGGTACTGGATGACTTGAAGCCTGGCAAACATTTGTACCTGCTCAGCACCGGTACCGGTCTGGCGCCGTTCATGAGCGTTATCCAGGACCCGGAAACCTACGAGCGTTTCGAAAAAGTGATCCTGTGCCACGGCGTGCGTTACGTCAACGAAGTCGCTTACCGCGAGTTCATCACCGAGCACCTGCCGCAGAACGAGTTCTTCGGTGACGCGCTGCGTGACAAGTTGATCTACTACCCGACCGTGACCCGCGAGCCGTTCGAGAACGAAGGTCGCCTGACCGACCTGATGCGCAGCGGCAAGCTGTTCAGCGACATCGGTCTGCCACCGATCAACCCGCAGGACGACCGCGCCATGCTGTGCGGCAGCCCGAGCATGCTCGACGAGACCAGCGAAGTGCTGAACAGCTTCGGCCTGAAGGTTTCGCCGCGGATGCGCGAGCCGGGTGATTACCTGATCGAGCGAGCGTTCGTCGAGAAGTGACCGCAGGTCACTTGTAGGAGCGAGCCTGCTCGCGATGGAGGTCAACGATAACGCGAGAAGCTTGATACCCAGCGGCGTCCTCAGGTTTTTCGCGGGCAGGCTCGCTCCTACAGTAGATTTGCAGCGCAACTGAAAAGCCCGCATGACTTGGGAAGGTCATGCGGGCTTATTCGTTTCCGGCGTTCAGCCTTTTGCGGGAATGACTTCCAGCACGCGTATCAGCTCCGGTGTCGGGTAATGCCAGCGCACATCGACATCCCAGAACTGTGCGCCGTACTCCCGCTCGGGCGCAGGGGTTTGATAGGCCGGGCGCGGATCCTGCGCCAGGCACTGCTCGATCAACTCGACCAAAGGCTCTGCAAGGCGTTGGGCATGCTTGTGAGCCTGTTGCAGCGCTGTGCCCGTCCACTGCACGGGAATCAGTTGCGGCGCGGCGTTGGCGATGCTGTTAGAGGCTGTGTCGATGATGTCGGCGTAGGGCACGTAGGGTTTGATATCGAGAATCGGTGTGCCATCCAGCAGATCGATGCCCGAGATCCACAACCGGCCGGCTTCGACCTTGTCCAGTTTCACCACCGACTGCCCAATGCCATTGGGGCGGTGGGTGGCGCGGGTGGCGAATACACCCATGGACTTATTGCCGCCGAGGCGAGGAGGGCGGACTTTCAGGCGAGGCTTTTCCTCCAGGGCCTGGTGGAACAGGAACAACAGCCACACATGGCTGACTTGCTCCAGACCTTGTACCGCGTCCCCTTGATCGAACGGCGCCACCAGTTCCAGCACCCCACGGGCGGCCGGGGCCAGTTGCGGTTGGCGCGGAATGGCGAACTTTTCCTTGAAGCAGGAGCGCACGAAGCCGATGGGGGAAACGCTGTAGGTCATGGTTTGGGGTCGAGGTGGAATTAAGGCTGGCATGATAACCCACACGGCCTCTGGCCCGGTGGCGCCGGTCAGCCCGTTATCGCGAGCAGGCTCGCTCCCACATTGATTCGGGGGCGCTCTTCCGTTTTCTGTCCACCACAAATCCCCTGTGGGAGCGAGCCTGCTCGCGAAAGCCGCACTGCCGATTTCAGAGGCTGAACCCGCCATCCAGCGGAATGATATTCCCGGTCATATAGGCCCCTGCGGTACTCGCCAGACTGATCGCCAGCGCTGCCATCTCTTCCTCGCGCCCCCAGCGCTTCATTGGAATCAGCGCCGTATCCTGTGCAAGTGCCTGCTCATCATTGCCAATGTGCTGAGTCATCTTGCTCGGAAAACGCCCCGGCGCGATCACGTTGACGTTGATGTGTTGGCTGACCAGCTCCCGCGCCAGAATCCTCGACAGTTGATGCAACGCAGCCTTGCTCGGCCCGTAGGCATACGCCTGCTCGCCGAAGGAGGAAATCCCGGCCACCGATCCGATGTTGATGATCCGCGCCGGATTCGCTTCGGAACCGGCCTTACGCAGCAGGGGCAGGAACTGCTGGATGCAGTTGAACACCGAGGTCACGTTGAGCTGCATGACTTTTTCCCAGCCCTTGATCGGGTAGCTCTCCAACGGTGCGCCCCAAGTGGTGCCGGCATTGTTCACCAGGATGTCCAGATGTGTGATCTGCTCGCCCAGGCGCGTGGCCAGTTGCAGGACGCCCTCTTCGGTGGCCAGGTTCGCCGCGATGGCGCGGCAGCGGCCAAGTGCACCGAGTTCGTCGGCGGTTTGCTGGCAGGCTTCGACGTCGCGGGCGCAGACGTACACGGTGGCGCCCGCCTCGACATAAGCCTTGGCGATCATCTTGCCGATACCACGGGTGCCGCCGGTCACCAGGGCGGTGCGGCCTTGCAGGGAAAAGTAGGGATGCATGGCAAATCCTGAGAGCTGAGGTCTTTACACCCTAGTCGTCAGCCGCCAGAAGCGGAGCCACTATTTTTGTGCGGAATGGGAAGCCATTCGGCCCTGGCAGGAGCGAGCTTGCTCGCGATGGTCGGTAACGATAACGCGTATTTACTGGCTAAACACGGCGCTCTTGAGTCCATCGTCGGAACGCCGCCCGGAGCAAGCTCGCTCCTACAGGGGTAGCAATCAGCCTGAGGTTTATTGCGGCCGAACGCGCAGGGTCAGGCCCTTGAGGAAATTGCGCAGCAACTGGTCGCCGCACGGGCGATAGTTGGTGTGGCCGAACTTGCGGAACAGTGCGCTCAGCTCAGGCTTGGACACCGGGAACTCGGCGGCCTTGAGGATCGCGTGCATGTCGTCTTCTTTGAGCTCGAACGCCACCCGCAGCTTTTTCAGGATGATGTTGTTGGTCACCGGCACTTCGATCGGCTGCGGCGGACGGCTTTCGTCCTTGCCGCGCTTGAAGATCACCAGGCCGTCGAGGAAGTGCGCCATGACTTCGTCCGGGCAGCGTACGAAACCTTCCTCGTCTTCCTCTTTCTTGTCGAGGTAGGTCAGCAGGTCCGGCAGGGTCACGTCCATGCCGCCGAGCTTGATGATCTCGATGACTTTCTTGTCGCTGATGTCGAGCATGTAGCGCACGCTGCGCAGTACGTCGTTATGAATCATGTGTGCAGTCCTGATATTCAGCTGTGGGCGTCGCGGCCAGGCGCGGCGCCGAAATGTGTGGCGGCGAGAAAAGCCTTAGAACTTCTCTTTGCCGGACAGGTAGCGCCATTGCCCCACCGGCACTTTGCCGATGGACACGCCGCCGATGCGGATGCGACGGATGGCGACGACCTTGAGGCCGACCGCCTGGCAAAGCAGGGCGATGATGCCCGGCTGCGGGTTCTTCATGGCAAAGCGCAGGCGGTTCTCGTTCTGCCAGCTGGCCTTGACCGCCGGCAACTCCTTGCCCTTGTAGGTCAGGCCGTGGTTCAGGCGGTTCAGGCCGTGGGCCACCATTTCGCCTTCAACCTCGACCACATACTCTTGCTCGATCTTGCTGGAGTCGGCGGTGAGTTTGCGCAGGATTTTCCAGTCCTGGGTAAACACCAGCAGACCGCTGGCGTTGGCCTGCAGGTCGGTGCTGGCGGTCAGGCGCAGGAAGTGCCCGCGCAACGGTCGCTTGCCGTAGCGGTGCTCTTCGCTCAGCGTCTCGGCGCCGAGGGTGGCCATGGCGGTGTCTGCGTCCATGCCGGCTGGCACGTTCAGCAGCAGAGTCACCGGTTCCGGCGCGGTGGCCTTGGCTTCGGGATCAAGCTCGACTTTCTGGGTCTCGACCTTGAATTGCGGCTCGTCGATGACCACACCGTCGACGGTGACCCAGCCGCCCTCGATGAACAGCTCAGCCTCCCGACGGGAACAGCCGACGAGTTCGATGAGGCGTTTGGAGAGACGAATCGGGTCAGTCATGTCAGGGCCGTAACAAAAAGGGGGTGGGCATTGTACCTGCCTGGCGCCGGTTAATCCCGGTTCCATTTCAATGCGGTTGCATTTCCTGTGGGAGCTGGCCTGCCAGCGATGCAGACGCTACGGTTTGTCAGATACACCAGGATGATGCAATCGCTGGCAGGCCAAGTCCCACAGGTTTCTATGGCGTCAGGCCTGTTGTGAGCGCTGCTGGTTTTGACGCATACGCATGTGCAATAACGGATACGGCTGCCCCATGCCATCGACTTCCGAGCGACCGATGACCTCGAAGCCCTGCTTGAAGTAAAAGCCCAGGGCTTGCGGGTTCTGTTCGTTGACGTCCAGTTCATAGGCGTTCAGGTGTTCCAGGGCATAGCGCAGCAATTTCTTGCCCAGGCCCTGGCCGCGATGGTCAGGGTCGATGAAGAGCATTTCAACCTTGCCGGCCGCGACACCGGCGAACCCGGTGATGCGCTGGTTCGAATCCTTGGTGCAGATCAGCATCACCGAATCGAGGTAGCGGGTCAGCACCAGGTTCTTCAGCAGTTCGATATAGCTGTCGGGCAGAAAATCATGGGTGGCGCGGACCGAGGCCTCCCAGACCCGGGTCAATTCTTCGTAGTCGCCGAGTTTCGGCGTGTGGATGACCGAATGCTGACGCATGCCCGTCTGCCTCTTGTGCAGTGGTTGATAGGAATCCTTTCAACCTAAAACGATAGCCGTAAAAAAGCCCCGCATCTCGTCTAGAGAGCGGGGCTTTGCGTATTTTTTGCGTTTAGATCTGTTCTGCCCACAGATCGTATTCGTCGGCGTCGGTCACTTTGCACCAGACCTTGTCGCCCGGCTTGAGGTTGCTACCGTTGTCGATGAATACGTTGCCGTCGATTTCCGGGGCATCGAAGAAGCAGCGGCCCACCGCGCCTTGCTCGTCGACTTCATCGACCAGCACTTCGATCTCACGGCCGATGCGCATTTGCAGGCGCGCCGAGCTGATGGCCTGCTGGTGCGCCATGAAGCGCTCCCAGCGGTCCTGCTTGACGTCGTCCGGGACGACTTCCAGGTCCAGGTCATTGGCCGGTGCACCTTCTACCGGCGAGTACTGGAAGCAGCCGACGCGGTCGAGCTGGGCTTCGGTCAGCCAGTTCAGCAGGTACTGGAAGTCTTCTTCGGTTTCACCCGGGAAGCCGACGATGAAGGTCGAACGGATGATCAGGTCCGGGCAGATTTCACGCCAGTTCTTGATGCGGGCCAGGGTCTTGTCTTCGAAGGCCGGGCGTTTCATCGACTTCAGCACTTTCGGGCTGGCGTGCTGGAAGGGGATGTCCAGGTACGGCAGGATCTTGCCGGCGGCCATCAGCGGGATCAGCTCGTCAACGTGCGGGTACGGATAAACGTAGTGCAGGCGCACCCAGACGCCGAGGGTGCTCAGGGCTTCGCAGAGTTCGGTCATGCGGGTTTTCACCGGCGCGCCGTTCCAGAAACCGGTGCGGTATTTCACATCCACGCCGTAGGCGCTGGTGTCCTGGGAGATCACCAACAGTTCCTTGACACCGGACTTGACCAGGCGCTGGGCCTCGTCGAGCACGTCGCCGACCGGACGGCTGACCAGCTTGCCGCGCATCGACGGGATGATGCAGAAGCTGCAGCTGTGGTTGCAACCTTCGGAAATCTTCAGGTACGCGTAGTGGCGCGGGGTCAGCTTGATGCCTTGTGGCGGCACCAGGTCGATCAGCGGGTTGTGGTCCTGGCGCGGCGGCACGACTTCGTGCACGGCGTTGACCACTTGCTCGTACTGCTGCGGGCCGGTCACGGCCAGCACGCTCGGGTGTACGTTGCGAATGTTGCCTTCTTCGACGCCCATGCAGCCGGTCACGATGACCTTGCCGTTTTCCTTGATGGCTTCGCCGATCACTTCCAGGGACTCGGCCTTGGCTGAATCGATGAAGCCGCACGTGTTGACTACTACGACGTCGGCGTCCTGGTAGGTGGACACCACGTCATAGCCTTCCATGCGCAGCTGGGTAAGGATGCGCTCGGAGTCGACCAGTGCTTTGGGGCAACCCAGGGATACGAAGCCAACCTTTGGATTGGCCGGCGCAGGAGTGGTGGACATGTCTAACCTCGGTATTTTGTGACGCCGCTTGCCGGGCAGGGCAAAACCGACGGACGGGCGCTTGAACGGCGCCTCTGATCAAAAAGTGCGCAATTCTAGCGATGAGTCGTTCACTTGACCAGCTTTATGCAGGGAAATACGACGAGTGCTGCGTTATGCTTCGCGCCGTTACGCTTTACTGTTTTTTTACAGTCAACAAAACGTCTGTAACGTGAAGTAAAACAGCGCATGCTGCACGACAAAGCATAGTGCTTCTTTGAAAGAAGCCCGGGTCTTAGAATCAGGAGTGGTGGATGGGTCAGGCAAGTAGTCAGGCTGCAGGTGCCGAGCATTCGGCGGTCAAGCCGATCGGCATGCTGGTCGCGGCAGTCGGGGTGGTTTATGGCGATATCGGCACCAGTCCATTGTACACCCTCAAGGAAGTGTTTTCCGGTGGCTATGGCGTACCGGTCAACCATGACGGCGTGCTGGGGATCCTGGCACTCATTTTCTGGTCGCTGATCTGGGTTGTGTCGATCAAGTACATGATGTTCGTACTGCGCGCCGACAACCAGGGCGAAGGCGGGATCATGGCCTTGACCGCGCTGGCCCGGCGGGCGGCGGCGGGGCACGCCAAATTGCGCATGTTGCTGGTGGTCTGCGGACTGATCGGCGCGGCGTTGTTCTATGGCGACAGCATGATCACCCCGGCGATCTCCGTACTGTCGGCGATTGAAGGCCTGGGGCTGGCCTTCGAAGGCATCGACCATTGGGTCGTGCCGCTGTCACTGGTGGTACTTGTCGCGTTGTTTCTGATCCAGCGTCACGGCACGGCGCGCATCGGCATTCTGTTCGGGCCGATCATGGTCACCTGGTTCCTTGTGCTGGGTGCATTGGGCGTCTATGGCATCAGCCAGCATCCGGAAGTCCTGCAAGCGATGAACCCGGTGTGGGGCGTACGTTTCTTCATCGACCACCCGGGCATGGGCGTGACAATTCTCGGCGCTGTAGTACTGGCATTGACCGGTGCCGAAGCGCTGTACGCGGACATGGGCCACTTCGGCCGCAAGCCGATCGCTCGTGCCTGGTTCATCCTCGTGCTGCCGGCGCTGGTGTTGAACTATTTTGGTCAGGGTGCCTTGCTGTTGGGTGACCCGGAAGCTGCCCGTAACCCGTTCTATCTGCTGGCACCGAACTGGGCATTGCTCCCGCTGGTCGGCCTGTCGACCCTGGCCACGGTGATCGCCTCGCAAGCGGTGATTTCCGGTGCGTTTTCCCTGACCCGTCAGGCGATCCAGCTCGGTTACATTCCGCGCATGCACATCCGGCACACCTCCAGTGCCGAACAGGGCCAGATCTACATCGGCGCGGTGAACTGGGCGCTGATGGTCGGCGTGGTGTTGTTGGTGCTGGGTTTCGAATCCTCCGGCGCCCTGGCCTCGGCCTACGGTGTGGCGGTGACCGGGACCATGCTGATGACCACCATCCTGGTGTCGGCCGTGATTTTGCTGTTGTGGAAATGGCCACCGCTTCTCGCCGTTCCGCTGTTGCTCGGTTTCCTGCTGGTGGATGGCCTGTACTTCGCCGCCAACGTGCCGAAAATCGTTCAGGGCGGTGCATTCCCGGTCATCGCCGGTTTCGCGCTGTTTGTGTTGATGACCACCTGGAAACGCGGCAAGCAGTTGCTTGTCGAGCGTATCGATGAGGGTGGCTTGCCGCTGCCGATCTTCATCAGCAGCATTGCCGTACAGCCTCCACATCGTGTTCAGGGCACTGCGGTGTTCCTGACGGCACGGCCGGATGCCGTACCCCACGCGCTGTTGCACAACCTGCTGCATAACCAGGTGCTGCACGAGCGAGTGGTGCTGCTGACGGTGGTGTACGAAGACATCCCGCGGGTGCCGCCAACACGACGGTTCGAGGTCGATGCCTACGGCGAAGGTTTCTATCGGGTAATTCTGCATTTCGGCTTTACCGACGAGCCGGACGTACCGAAGGCGTTGAAACTGTGTCATCTCGAAGAGCTGGACTTCAGCCCGATGCGCACCACCTACTTCCTCAGCCGCGAAACGGTCATCGCCTCCAAGCTCGAAGGCATGTCCCGCTGGCGTGAGGCGTTGTTTGCGTTCATGTTGCAGAACGCCAACGGCAATCTGCGTTTCTTCAATCTGCCGCTGAACCGGGTGATTGAACTGGGGACGCAGGTGGAGATGTAGGAGCGAGCTTGCTCGCGATGAACCTGAGATCACCACTGGGTGTCAGGTGTCAGGTGTTCAGCGTTATCGTTGAAGACCATCGCGAGCAGGCTCGCTCCTACAGGGATTTGTGGCGTTGAATGAAAAAGCCCCCGCTATCGTGAGATGGCGGGGGCTTTTCTTCAGCGAGGCTCAGATCACTCTTGAGCTTCTGCTTCTTTGGCTTGCCGCTTCTCGATCACATCCACCAGACGCTTGGCCAGCGCCGGGTAGTTCTCGTCGAAGTGGTGGCCGCCAGGCAGCTTGATGGCTTCACCCACCGCGGTCTTGTCGGTGCAGCCGCTTTCGTCGGTTTCTTCTTCGCCGTAGATGCACACCACTTTGGCGGCTGGCAGCTTGGCCATTTCCGGGCCGGTGGCGGCTTCCTTGCCGGCATTGCCGAGCCAGCCTTCGACTTCGATCTCGAAGCTGCCGGTACGGGCGAAGGCCAGCAGGATGATCGCATCGACGCGTTGCTGCTCCGACTCGGCCAGACGGTTGTAGATCGCCGGCAGTACGTCGGCGCCGAACGAGTAGCCGGTCAGGATGAAGCGCTTGGTGCCCCATTTCTGCCGGTAGTGTTGCATCAGTTCAGCCAGATCCAGCGCGCTTTGTTCCGGGCTCTTGTGCTGCCAGTAGTAGCGCAGGGTGTCGATGCCGACCACCGGGTAGCCGATCTTGGCCATTTCGCCCGCCACGTCGCGGTCGAGGTCGCGCCAGCCGCCGTCACCGGAAAGGAACAGGGTCACGGTGTCCCTGGCCTGGCCCGCCGGCACTTCGACCACCGGAATCTGCAGGCCGCCCGCAGCTTTGTCGCCGCCGACGAGGATCTTGCGCAGTTCGTTGTTCAGCACTTGCGGCAGGTTGATGTCGTAGTCGCTGATGCTGGTTTCGGCGTTCGGTTGGTCACGCACGAAGCCGGCACTGGTATCGTCCGGATTGTCGTTCCACGCCGCCAGCCAGTGGCCGTGGGCGGCGCTTTTCGGCAACAGGTGCGTGCAGCCGCCCTTTTCCAGGGCCAGGTCGACCGAGACGGCGTAGGCCTTGTCGTCCTTTTGCTCGGACAACCAGCGCCAGGCCAGCACGGCGCCAGGGCCGATGCCGCTGACCAGGGTCGCCGGGCCTT
The DNA here is from genome assembly GCF_949768175.1 of Pseudomonas sp. IT-P74. Classification (NCBI taxonomy): domain Bacteria; kingdom Pseudomonadati; phylum Pseudomonadota; class Gammaproteobacteria; order Pseudomonadales; family Pseudomonadaceae; genus Pseudomonas; species Pseudomonas sp. IT-P74. The sequence goes on from NZ_CATKQD010000044.1 coordinate 254,024, forward strand.
TGAGTTCCCGCAGTCCCGATTGCAGGGCACGGCTTTGCAGCAGGCAGTCCTTGGGCAGGATCACCTGGACAATTTGCGCCGAACCACTGCGGCTCAGGGTGATCAATTGCTTGTCGCTGAGTTTCTGGTCTTCGTTGACCGCCACCAGCACTTGGGCGTGTGGCGTGGTGCCGGGGATGACGCGGGTCATGGCCGCACCATCGGCCGGGGTCAGCAATTGGAGGGTCGGTTCCGGTGCCGGGCGTTTCAGGTACCAGAAACCGCCACCGAGAATCAGGGCCACTATCACCAGCGTGCCCAATACATACCGCAAGGAGCGTTGAATCATCAGCGTTTCACCAATCCGGTCAAGCCGCCCGCGATCAGGGCGGCAGTGTCGGCCAGCGCAACCAGCGGATCGAGTCCGGCGGGCACGGCCATATAACGGGGTTCCCAATCAGGCTGGAACTTGTCTTTGAAGCGGCGCAAGCCCTGGAAGTTGTACAGCTGCTCACCACGGCGGAATACCATCGAGCCCAGGCGCTGGGTCAATGGCGCGCCGCGACGGGGTTGCAACCCCGACAACGGCACCATGCCCAGGCTGAAACGCGCGTATCCATGGTTTTTATAATGCTGAATCAGGCCGACCATCATGAACTCCATGGTCAGCTTCGGGGCGTCCGGGTGCGCGCGCATCAGGTCGAGGCTGGCCAGGTCGTGGCCGTAGGTCTCGAGCAGGTTGGCGAACGCCACCGGGCGTCCTTCAAAGCGAATCACCGCGATGCGGAAATGCTTGAGGTAGTCATCGCTGAAGCGGCCGAGCGAGAAGCCTTTCTCGCGGACGTTCTTGCCGGTCAGCCAGGCATCGGAAATCACCTTGAGCTCATCCATCGGTGCCTGCCCCGGCTCATGGATTTCCAGGGACAGGCCGTCCCGGGTGCCACGGTTCCAGGTGTAGCGCAGGTCCTTCATCTCTTTGCCCTTGGCTTCGAGATCAAAACGCTTGAGGTCGACCCGGGCTTCTTCGCCGAGCTTGATCGCGGTCAGGCCGATGTCCATGTAGTACGGCAGGTTCTCGGCGCGCACTTGATAGAACACGGGACGGGCGTGGTGGATGTCGCACAGGTCGCGGAACTGCCAGATCATTTCCGCCCGTTGCTGGCCCGGGCCGATCGGGTCATACAACGCTACCAGGCTGCGGCCGCGACGGGCATACATCAGGAAGGCTTCGTCATTGGGGTGAAATAGCAGCGCCTTGTCACCGGTCAGGGCCAGGCCGCCATCCGGTTGGGCCGATGCCATGAGGATCTTGCTGGCGCGCTCCAGTTCGTCGGGCGTGGGCAGGTGAATGACCGGACGCGCGGTGCGCAACAACCAGGTCAGGGACACCACCACCAGCAGCACGGCAGCCCCGAGCAGCGAACGCAGGCCGCGAGGGGCGTCGGCGTCCAGAGTGAACTGCCACCAGAGTTGGTGGCTGTAGGGAACGTCCTGATAGGCGAACAGCAGAAGCCACATCGACGCACCGAGTACGCACAGGCTGGACACCAGATACAGCGGCGAGAACGGCAGTTCGGTCAGGCGGCTGGGGCGATAGAACGAGCGGCGAAATACCCCGAGCAGGCTCGCTGTCAGCACCATCAGGCTGGCTTCTTCCCAGTCGAAGCCTTTGAGCAGCGAGAGCAGGGCGCCGACCAGCAACAGAATGGTGGTCAGCATCCACGCGGCCGACAGTCGGCGACGCAGCCCCTGGGCCAGCAACAGGCAAAGCACGCCGACCAGGCTGGCACCGAAGTGCGAAGCATCGACCAGTCGATGGGGAATCAGAAAGCCGATGTGCTCCAGGCGGGTATCGATTTCCGGGGTGGCGCCGGAGAACAGCAGGACAACGCCGGACAGGAATACCAGCACCGCCAGTATCGGAGCCGCCAGGCCTGAGGCTGCGCGTAACGTCTGGCGCGTCTGGAACAGGCGCTGGCCTTCATTGATCAGTAACAACAGGCAGGCCACCAGCAGGGGCAGGACCACGTAGATCAAGCGATAGAGCAGCAGGGCGGCCGCCAGTGGCGCAGCGCCAAGGGTATCGGAAAACGCCGCCAGCAAAATCGCCTCGAACACTCCGACGCCGCCCGGCACATGGCTGAGCACGCCGGCGGCCAGAGCAAGCAGGTAAACCAGGAGGAACGCACCGAAGGGCGGTGTTTCCGGCAGCAGTAGATAGAGCACGGTTGCGGCGGCGGCTACGTCCAGGGCGGTGATGACCAATTGCAGGAACGTGAGTCGACGCCCGGGCAGCCGCAAGGTACGACGCCCGACCCTGACCAGCAGGTTGTCCGGGTAAGGCTGATCCGGCAGCCGACGACGGTAGATACCGATGGCCAACCCGGAAAACAGTACGAGCACGGCGGTCGCCACTACGCCCAACAACGTCTGGGAGAGTCCCAGGGCGGAGGACGCCGCTGGCAGGTCGCTGAGCGTCGCCAGGGCAGCCAGCGGTGGCAGGGCGCAACCCAGCGAGAGGCTGGCGAACAACGTCATGCGGGCGACTTCAGCCGCTCCCAGGCCATGGCGGGCATAGAGGCGATAGCGGACAGAACCGCCCGACAGCATTGAAAGACCGATGGCGTTGCCGATGGCAAAGGCCGTGAACCCACCCAGCGCCAGCTCACGCGGTGCCAGGCTCACCCCGGCATAGCGGCTGGCCGACCATTCGTAGCCGAGCAGAATGATGAAGCCCGCCACGGTCGCGCCCAGTGCGCCCATCAAGGCAGGTTTCGGAATCTCGAGGATCGAGTCGTGCAGCGCGTCAAGGTCGAGTTCGCTCAACAGGTGGCGACAGGCAATCAGCGCGATCGCGAACAGCAGCAGGGTGACCGCCAGACCAATGGGTTGACGGTACTTGCTCAATCGATCAAGCAGGCGCAAACGCTCGGCATTGATCGGTTGTGTCGCTGTGACAGTGTCTTGTGAATCAGACGAGTTGGCGCGCATCAATCACCTCTTGGATTGTGCGCGACAGGATGGAGGTATCCAGCCAAGTTACCAATCCCTGTAGAAAAAAATAATCACAAATATTAACGCCTATCACCCGGCAACAGGGGCGGCGCGTTATCAGTCGTGGAGGCTTCCGGCTGTGATGGAGCATAGTCGGCGCCTCGGCGCATGGGGGACCCCGAATAGCTCGCTACACAGTGACAGGCCATTGTTGCGAAAGGACTTTTTCAACAGATACAAAAAAGGCCACTCTTTCGAGTAGCCTTTTTTGATGTTTGGTTGCGGGAGCCGGATTTGAACCGACGACCTTCGGGTTATGAGCCCGACGAGCTACCAGACTGCTCCATCCCGCGTCTGTGTGGCGGCATTCTATAGAGAAACGCCGGGGTGTCAACCGTTAATCCTGAAGCAGGTCAAATAAATGTTGAATCGCGTCAAACGGTCGCAGGGGTGGCCTAAGTTTCGGAATCAGAACGATTTCCGGTTTCGGTCTGTTTGAGCGTCCAGGGCTTGTTTCGGCGTTCGGTGCAACAAAATGAGTGCGCACAAAAAAGGCCACTCTTTCGAGTAGCCTTTTTTGATGTTTGGTTGCGGGAGCCGGATTTGAACCGACGACCTTCGGGTTATGAGCCCGACGAGCTACCAGACTGCTCCATCCCGCGTCTGTGTGGCTCATTCTATAGAGATGCGCTCGGGTGTCAACCTCCAATTCCGATAAAACCTCTTCCTGTTCAATCGGTTAGCGTTAAAAATGGGAGGTCGACCGGTCTGTAAGGCAAGTAGCGTAAGGCCTGCGCGTCTATTGAAAGTAATTTTTCGATTGAAAAAATAAATTCACAATCGACTCTTCCTACGATTGAAAAAGAACATTCAGACTACTGGTGCTATATACAGGTGTCGGTGAGATACTGTTTATCCGGCAGGCCATGACGCCTTTTCTTTGCCATGAACACGGCTTTGCTATGACTCAACGCAAGATCATCCACGTCGATTGTGACTGCTTCTATGCCGCCATCGAGATGCGCGACGACCCACGTCTCGCCGGTAAACCACTGGCGGTAGGTGGGTCGGCGGACCGGCGCGGGGTGATCGCCACCTGCAATTATGAGGCGCGAGCGTACGGGGTGCGTTCGGCGATGTCCTCCGGGCATGCCTTGAAGTTGTGCCCGGACCTGACCATCGTCAAGCCACGCATGGATGCCTATAGAGAAGCGTCCAGGGAAATTCACACGATCTTTCGCGATTACACCGAGATCATCGAGCCGCTCTCGCTCGATGAGGCGTACCTCGATGTGTCGGACAGCGCGCATTTCGCAGGCAGTGCAACGCGAATCGCCCAGGACATCCGGCGCCGGGTCTCCAACCAGTTGCATATCACCGTGTCGGCGGGTGTGGCACCGAACAAGTTTCTGGCCAAGATCGCCAGTGACTGGAAAAAGCCCAACGGCCTGTTTGTCATCACTCCGGACCAGGTCGAGGACTTTGTCAGTGGCTTGCCGGTGAGCAAGTTGCACGGGGTCGGCAAAGTCACCGCCGACAAGCTCGGCAAGCTGGGGATCACCGATTGCCTGCAATTGCGCGAGTGGGACAAGTTGGCGCTGGTGCGTGAATTCGGCAGCTTTGGCGAGCGACTCTGGAGCCTGGCCCGTGGGATCGATGACCGTGTGGTGCACAACGACAGTCGTCGTCAGTCGATCAGTGTTGAAAATACCTACGACGTTGACCTGCCGGACCTGAAGAGCTGTCTGGACAAGTTACCCGAACTGCTGGAGACCCTGGCCGGTCGCATGGCGCGAATCGACAGCAGCTATCGTCCGGGCAAGCCATTCGTCAAGGTGAAGTTCCACGACTTCACCCAGACTACATTGGAGCAGGCTGGGGCAGGGCGGGATCTGGGCAGTTATCAGTTGATGCTGACCCAGGCCTTCAACCGCGGTGGTAAAGCAGTGCGGTTGCTGGGTGTCGGCGTGCGGCTGGAGGACTTGCGGGGCGGGTTCGAGCAGATGGAGTTGTTTGAACGGTAGTTGGGTGGTGAGTTTGCGGGCCTCTTCGCGAGCAGGCTCGCCCCCACAGGGATTTGAATGTTCACAAATCCAATGTGGGAGCGAGCCTGCTCGCGAAGCTTTTTGGCTCTTAGTTCAGCCCCGGATTCGCCACCAGCCGTTCGCCATTGCGGGCCAGCGACTTCAGGAATTCGGTCTGTAATTCGGGATCGTTGCGCGTCAGTTCGATCAGGCTCTGTTCCAGTTCGCTGGCTTCTTCTTCAAGACCCAGCTCCGACAGGCGCTTGACCCGGTGGACCCACTGATTGACTTCGTCGCCTTCGAGATCGTCATAAATCAGCCCGTGGGCCTCATAGAGCTTGCTGCGCAAGGTGCTGCTGACGGCTAGCGAGGAGTCGGTGTGCACGTCGTCCTGGGCATCCTCGACACGAATCAGCAACCGGCTCAGGTGATTGATGTCATGTTCGGCGAACGGGTTGTCCAACAGATTCAGGCGCAATATGCCGTTTTTGTCGGTGGTCAGTTCGAAGGTTTCCTTGCCGGCCTTGACCTCGACCGGGCGCTCGCTCCAGGGCAGGCTTGAGTATTCCGTACGCTTGTCGCGCTGGACTTCATCAATACCGGCCAGGTTCTGCTGCGCGCGACCGTGGGACTGCACGTTCATGAACGGGTTGAGCCCGGCGAAACCGTAGCTCAGCCAGTCCTTGGTCACGCTGTCCGGCAGATTGCCGAGGGCGAACACATTGACCACGTTGGCACCGACACCCGCCACCACCGCCACCGCACCCAGCGGGACTTCGTAAATCTCCCGCCAGGGTTGGTACGGCGTATAGCGATCGTAGTGACGCGTGACTTCGTACTCAGTGACTTCGAAGGTCTTCTGCTCGTGGATTTTCACCCGCCGTTGCGGCAGCTCAAGCACCTTGGGCTCACCGACATCGATCTGCAGGCTGTGATCGAGCAATTTGCGCTCGACCCGCTCCTCGTGCTCGCTGCGTTGTGACATGTGATTGGCACAGCCGCTGACCAGCAGGGCGCCGCACAAGGCGGCACCACCGAGGCCTAAGGTGTTTCGCTTGACCATGACGTCTCTATATCTGCTTTCAGCGGCGGATGCGGGCCTGAAGGAAGGGCAGCACGTCGGCGACCGGCAGCGCTTGTGCGTCGGCCTCGGTACGGCTCTTGTATTCCAGGTTGCCTTCGGCCAGGCCGCGGTCGCTGACCACGATCCGGTGTGGGATGCCGATCAGTTCCATGTCCGCGAACTTGATGCCCGGGCTGGTTTTCTTGTCGCGGTCGTCCAGCAGCACTTCGAAGCCGGCAGCGGTGAGTTCCGCGTACAGCTTGTCGGTGGCTTCGCGAACCTGCTCGGTCTCGTAGCGCAGCGGTACCAGGGCAATCTGGAACGGCGCGAGGGTATCGCTCCAGATGATCCCGTTTTCGTCGTTGTTCTGTTCGATGGCGGCGGCCACCACGCGGGATACGCCGATACCGTAGCAGCCCATTTCCAGGGTGACCGGCTTGCCGTTCTCGCCCAGCACTTCGCATTTCATCGCTTTGCTGTACTTGTTGCCCAGCTGGAAGATGTGCCCGACTTCGATGCCGCGCTTGATTTCCAGGGTGCCCTTGCCATCCGGGCTAGGGTCGCCGGAAACAACGTTGCGCAGATCGGCAACGGTCGGAACAGGCAGGTCGCGTTCCCAGTTCACGCCGAAGTAGTGTTTGTCGTCGATGTTGGCACCGATGCCGAAGTCGCTCATCAGTTCGACCGAACGGTCGATGATGATCGGCAGCGGCAGGTTCAACGGGCCGAGGGAACCGGCGCCGGCGCCAATGGCCTCGCGCAGCTCGCTTTCGGACGCCATGACCAGCGGGCTGGCAACGCCAGGCTGGTTGGCGGCCTTGATTTCGTTCAGTTCATGGTCGCCACGGACGATCAGGGCAATCAGCTTGCCTTTCTCTTCAGCGTGCACCACCAGGGTCTTGATGGTTTTCTCGATCGGCAGGTTGAAGCCTTCGACCAGTTGCGCAATGGTCTTGGCGTTCGGCGTGTCGACCAGGCGCAGCTCTTCGCTCGGAGCGCCGCGCGAGGTTTCGCGAGGCACGGCTTCGGCTTTCTCGATGTTCGCCGCGTAGTCGGAACCGTTGCTGAACACGATGTCGTCTTCACCGGATTCGGCCAGTACGTGGAACTCGTGGGAGCCGGCACCGCCAATGGAGCCGTTGTCGGCTTCTACAGGGCGGAACTTCAGCCCCAGACGGGTGAACACGTTGCAGTAAGCCTGGTGCATGCGGTCGTAGGTGACCTGCAGCGAAGGCTGATCGGCGTGGAACGAATAGGCGTCCTTCATGATGAATTCGCGGCCGCGCATCAAGCCGAAGCGTGGGCGGATTTCGTCACGGAACTTGGTCTGGATCTGGTACAGGTTGATCGGCAGCTGCTTGTAGCTGCTCAATTCGTTGCGCATCAGATCGGTGATGACTTCTTCATGGGTGGGACCTGCACAGAAGTCGCGGCCATGGCGATCCTTGAAGCGCAGCAATTCAGGGCCGTACTCTTCCCAGCGCCCGGACTCCTGCCACAGCTCCGCCGGTTGCGTGCTCGGCATCAACACTTCGAGAGAGCCGGCGGCGTTCATTTCTTCGCGAACGACGGCTTCGACCTTGCGCATTACCCGCAAGCCCATCGGCAGCCAGGTGTACAGGCCCGAGGCGAGCTTGCGGATCATGCCGGCACGCAGCATCAGCTGGTGGCTGATCACGACCGCGTCGGAAGGCGTTTCTTTTTGTGTGGCGAGCAAAAATTGACTGGTGCGCATGGTTGGCCGTTATCGATTGCTGATGACGAGAAATGACGGAGCATTGTACGGGCGAGATCCGCTGACGTACAGGCGTGCGGTCGGCGGTGAGGCAGGAGGGCGCGATTCACTCGGCCCTCCGCGATTTTTCCGGCGTAAAGATCCTACGATTCTTCGGTGAGCGGGGTCTGCACCGGCTCCGGTGTAGGTGACGGACCTGCACGGTGGTTCTCCTGGAACCAGTGCAAGGCGATCAGCAGCAGGGTCGGGACGCCCAGCAGGGCGGTGATCAGGAAGAAGTCGTGGTAACCGAATTTTTCCACCATGACCCCGGAATAGCCGCCGATCAGGCGCGGCAGCAACAGCATGATCGAGCTGAGCAGGGCGTATTGGGTGGCGGAGAACTTGAGGTTGGTCAGGCTCGACAGGTAGGCGACGAACGCCGAGGTCGCCAGGCCCGAGCTGAAGTTGTCCAGGGAGATGGTCAGCACCAGCATGTTCAGGTTGGGGCCCATGTCGGCGAGCATCAGGAACAGGATGTTGGTTGCCGCGGATGCGACACCGCCGATGAACAGGATCGGCAGGATGCCGAAACGCACGATCAGCAGGCCGCCCATGCCGGCGCCGACCAGGGTCATGATCAGGCCGAAGATTTTACTGACGCTGGCGATCTGGTCCTTGGTGAAACCCTGGTCGATGTAGAACACGTTGGCCATCACGCCCATGACCGTATCGGACATCCGATAAGTGGCGATCAAGCCAAGCAGCAGCAGCGCTTGCCAGCGGTATCGCAGGATGAAGTCGTTGACCGGTGTCAGCACTGGCGCCAGGCCACGACGGCCCATGGCCGAGAGGCACAGGGTGGTGAGCATGATATAGAGGATGGCCCGCAGGAAGGCGCGGTCTTCGAGCAGCAGGTCGAGCGGGCTCACGCCTTCGAACAGTACGCTGGCGAAGTCGGTGTTGTAGAGCTGGGTGAACATGGCTGGCACGGACACCAGCAAAATGATCAGCACGAACACTGAGGCCAGTTGATGCATGAAGCTGTAGCGCCCGGCCTGCAGTTGCGTGCGCAACGGGACCGGCGGTTCGCGCATGAACATGCTGGTCAGCAGTGCCGGGACCATCAGGGCGCCGAACAGGATGTAGGTGCCGGCCCAGGCCGAATGCTTGTAGTTGAAGCCGGTGGAGCCAAAGCCTTCGGCGAAGTAGAGCGCGCCTGCGGTAGCCAGCAGCGCAGCGACCCGGTAACCGGACATGTAGCTGGCGGCCAGTGCGGCCTGGCGGTTGTCTTCGGCGATTTCCAGGCGGTAGGCGTCGACCGCGATGTCCTGCGTCGCTGATGCGAAAGCGACGACGACGGCAATGGCGATCAGCCAGGACAAATGCTTTTGCGGGTCGCAGAAACCCATCCCGATCAGGCCAAGGATGACCAATGCCTGGGACAGCACGAGCCAGGATCGTCGTCGACCGAGTTTACCGAGCAATGGCAGTCGCCATTGGTCGAGCAAGGGCGACCAGACCCATTTGAAGGCATACGCCAGGCCGATCAGGCTTGCATAGCCAATGGTTTCACGCGCCACGCCAGCTTCACGCAGCCAGACTGAAAGTGTCGAAAACACCAGCATGTAGGGCAAGCCGGCGGCGAAACCAAGCAGCAACAGCACGAGTGTCGAGGGGCTGGCATAAGCGGCGAGCGCGGCGCGCCAGGTTTTACGGGGCATGGGCTGGAGTCTGCCTCAAGAAATACGGAAACAAAGCGCGCACTCTAACCGCTGTGCTCTACCGGGCGCCAGCCATGGCGCTGAATATCAACACGATTATTCAGGATACTGATGCCCTCCATGCGTAATCGTGCGCGCTGTTCATCACCCGAAGGGCTGCCCGCCGGCAGGCTGATACGCCCGTTTGCGCCCAGAACACGGTGCCAGGGCAACTTGCTGTCGCCGGGCAGTTGACTGAGGGTGCGCCCGACCCAGCGGGCGGCGCGACCCAGTCCAGCAAGCTCGGCCAGTTGGCCGTAGCTGACGACTTTGCCCTCGGGTACCTGTGCCAGCGTCAAATACAGCGCCGTGCGTCGGATCTGCGCTGCACTATCGGCTTCATCGGTTGGATCGGTCACGTCCGTCAGTCCTGAAGAGGTTTGCTTTACCATCTTAAGAGTAATTCCTTCGCAGGAAGTTGAGAAATGAACTCAACAGAAATAGTCGGGTCAGTCCTTGTCAGGGCCTTGTTCCTACGGATAATGCCGACTGTTCTCGCAAGCCTGAGCCTGTATTTTGTTTATGTTGTCCAGATCCCTGCTGTGTCTCGCCGTCCTTGGCGCATCCTCTCCCTTGCTGGCCGATACCGTGTGGTTGAAGAACGGTGACAAGCTGAGCGGCAAGATCACCCTGTTCGATGGCGGCAAGCTGCTGATCCAGACCGAGTACGCCGGTGCGGTGACGATCGACTGGAAACAGGTCAAGACCCTGGACAGCGATCAGGAGTTGCTGGTCAAGCAGGATGCCTACAGTGGCGAGAAAACCAAATCGCTGAAAGCGGCGGACGCCGGCAAGGTTACGCTGGCCAACGGCGACGCACCGAAGACGGTCGAGCTGGGGAGCATTCAGCAGATCCTCAAGCCAAAACCTGTGGTCGAGGATCTGGTGTGGAAAGGCAACGTCGATGTCGCGCTGGATTACCAGCGGGCGGAAAACGACACCGATGACTACGACATTGATTTCAAGACCAGTGCGCGACACGGGCGCTGGCGGCACACCGCTGAGGGTGAATACAACCGTGAGTTCCAGGACGACGTGGTGACCACGGACAACTGGCGGGCCGAGTACTCCATCGACCGATTCCTGACCGAGCAATGGTTCTGGCAGGGGCGCCTGGTCTACAAGCGCGACAAGGTCGAGGATCTTTCCCGGCAACGAACGGTCGGTACCGGTCCGGGCTATCAGTTCTGGGATAATGAGCTCGGAGCGTTCTCCCTGGGCTCGCTGGTCAACCGCACGGACTATGAATTTTCCGATGGCAGCGATGAAAATTTCTACGCCCTGGCCATGACGTGGGACTACAACCGCTACCTGGTCGGCAAGCGTGTCGAGTTCTTTACTAATGGCGAGGTTGGCAAGCCGCTGTCGGGTGTGGCCGACTACGCGCTCGATGCCGAAATGGGGTTGCGCTACAAGGTGACTGACTGGGCTTCGCTGAACCTGAAGGCGGAGCGCGACATCATCAGTGGCACCGACGATTCGGATCTGGACAAGACGCGCTACACCGCAGGGTTTGGCGTGACCTGGTAAGAGCATCTAAAGGTCGCCGCCTTCGACAGCTCCCGCAGGGTCAACCCGGGAGCTGTCGAAGGCGGCGATCTTTTTTGTGTGAACAAAACACTCGCCCACAAAAAAGCCCCGCTGTTGAGGGCGGGGCTTTTTACTAAAGCAAGTACAAGTTAGATAACTTGAACTTCTTCAGCTTGCATGCCTTTCTGACCGCGGGTAGCGATGAAAGAAACCTGTTGGCCTTCTTTCAGGCTTTTGAAGCCGTCGGACTGGATAGCTTTGAAGTGAACGAACAGGTCGTCACCGGATTGTGGAGTGATGAAGCCGAAGCCTTTTTCATCGTTGAACCACTTAACGGTACCGGTTTGGCGATTAGACATGGTGTAACTCCTTGAACAAAGATAACTGCGACTCAGGAAGAACCCTGGCCGAGACTGAGTGCAAAGAGCAGGAAAAATTCTTGTAGATGGTTGGATCGAAATTCAACATATCGTGTAGAGATTCTCAGTGACACAAGCAGCACAGTGGCGCCACCTTAACCCTTTTTCCGGGACGTGCCAATGCTTCTTGCACAGGTTTCTCTGTTTTAAGGATCGGCGGTGTGACGGTTCGTCGCCAGAGCAGGTAATTCCTGCCTGTTCGGCGAGATTTGCACCGCGGACTTTGAACCCGGCGGCGCGCCCGGTAAGATGCCGGACAGAATTTTTCGACCTCGCTATTCAGGACACCCGCCATGAGCATCAAATCGGACAAGTGGATTCGCCGCATGGCGCAGGAACACGGCATGATCGAGCCTTTCGTCGAGCGCCAGATGCGCGGCAGCGACGATAGCCGTGTGATCTCCTACGGCGTGTCGAGCTACGGCTACGATGTGCGTTGCACCAATCATTTCAAGGTGTTCACCAACATCAATTCGGCCATCGTCGACCCGAAGAACTTCGATGCCGGCAGCTTCGTCGACATCCACAGCGACGTGTGCATCATTCCGCCGAACTCCTTCGCCCTGGCCAGCACCGTCGAATACTTCCGCATTCCGCGTAACGTGTTGACCATTTGCCTGGGTAAAAGCACCTACGCGCGCTGCGGCATCATCGTCAACGTCACGCCGCTCGAGCCTGAGTGGGAAGGCCACGTGACCCTGGAGTTCTCCAACACCACCAATCTGCCGGCGAAAATCTACGCGAACGAAGGCGTGGCACAGATGCTGTTCCTTGAGTCTGACGAAGAGTGTGAAGTGTCCTATAAGGACCGTGGTGGCAAGTATCAGGGTCAGCGTGGCGTGACCCTGCCGCGCACCTGAGTCAACCGTCTGACAAATGTCGGGAATTCCTGAGCGGGCGTACACTCTATGGGGTGTACTGTTCCGATCCGCGCGAGGCGGGTCGGGCCATCGCTCAGGAGTGCCGAATGAAGATCGATCCGCGAATCAGTGCCGAACTGGCAAGGCTTGAACCCAATCAGGTTGGCGTTCTGGCCTGGTCCTTGTTGGCACACCCGCCCGTCAGCATGGCAGGGGGTATTCCCGGCCAGCCTGATCCTGATACCCCGAACGAACAGCCTAATGAACCGGGCGAGCCTACGCTGCCGGATGAGCCACCGCCTGCACCTGTGGCCTGATACCCCAGACACCCTGGATCCTCTGTAGGAGCGAGCCTGCTCGCGATGGCGTCGGTTCAGTCAGCAATGATGTCGACTGAAAAACCGCTATCGCGAGCAGGCTCGCTCCTACAGGGGGGGGCAGGTTGTTATTTCAGGTTGCCGCTCAGGAACTGCTTCAACCGCTCGCTTTTCGGATTGCCCAGCACGTCTTCCGGCGCGCCTTCTTCCTCCACCAGGCCCTGGTGCAGAAACAGCACCTGGCTCGACACTTTGCGGGCGAAGCTCATTTCGTGGGTCACCATGATCATGGTCCGGCCTTCTTCGGCCAGACCCTGGATCACCTTGAGCACTTCACCCACCAGTTCCGGGTCCAGCGCCGAGGTCGGTTCGTCGAACAGCATGACTTCCGGTTCCATGGCCAGTGCGCGGGCAATCGCTACCCGTTGTTGCTGACCGCCGGACAGGAAGGCCGGGTATTGGTCAGCCACGCGGGAAGCCAGCCCCACCTTGTCGAGGTAGCGCCGGGCGCGGTCCTCGGCTTCTTTCCTGTCGCAGCCCAGCACCCGGCGCGGGGCCATGGTGATGTTTTCCAGCACCGTCATGTGGCTCCACAGGTTGAAATGCTGGAACACCATGGCCAGGCGGGTGCGAATCCGCTGCAGCTCATCGGCGTCGGCCACGTGCATGCCGTGGCGATCCTTGATCATGCGGATGTTCTGCCCGTCGAGGCTCATGGCGCCGTCGTTGGGTTGTTCCAGGAAGTTGATACAGCGCAGAAAGGTACTTTTACCCGAGCCGCTGGCGCCGATCAGGCTGATGACGTCGCCGGTCCTGGCCTTGAGCGAAACACCTTTGAGGACTTCATGGTCGCCGTAGCTTTTATGCAGGCCTTCGATGGTCAGTTTGTACATGGGACGTGCATCCTCAAGGCGAAAGTAGATAGCCGCTGCGATAGGCTTCGGTGCCCGCGACATGGGCGATCACCATGCCGGCAGTGGCCATGCGGCGCAGCGAGCGGGCATACATCAGCCCGGCTGTGGCGCAATGAACGGGAGTGACCAGATCGTTGACCGGATCAATGATCTCGGCGATCAGTTGCCCGGCTTCCAGGTATTCACCCGGCAATGCGGTGAACACCAGCAGCCCGCCCACCGGCGTGGCCACCGGCTCAACACCGGCCAGCGGTGTCGCCGGGTAGGGCAGCTCGGGCAGGGGCGCGGGTTCGCCGGCGATCGCGCCAAAATGGATCAGGTAATCGATCAGCGCCTGGCAGTCGAGGCTGGCCAGCGGGTGATTGACGTCGCCCTGACCGCGCAGTTCGACGGTCACCGAAAAACTGCCCGGCGGAATGTCGAAGTGCTCGCCGAAGCGTTCCTTCAACTGCCACCAGAGCAGGGTGAAGCATTCGTCGAACGACTGGCCGCCGGAGTCGGTTGCCAGCAGGCTGGCTTCGGCGCCGATGTAGCGGGCCAGCGGCTCGACCTGCGGCCAGGCTTCAGGTGTGGTGTAGAGGTGGGCGACCGCTTCGAAATCGCAATGCAGGTCGAGCACCATGTCGGCGTCGCAGGCCAATCGTTGCAGGGTCAGGCGCTGGGATTGCAATTGGGTGGCGGCGGTCTGCCGGGCCAATGCATCGCGCAGGTTGCTGCGGATCAATTGCAGGTTGTGCTGTGGATCGCCACTGAGCTTGCCTTCGATCGCGTTGCCGACTTCTTCACTGAGGTCGACGAACCAGCGGTTGAAGTTCTGCCCGCTTTCCAGCTCGTAGCGGCCCAGCGGCACATCCATCAGTACCTGTTCCAGGCCTACCGGGTTGGCGACGGGCACCAGTACGATTTCGCAGCGCAAGCGACCGGCGGCTTCCAGCTCTGCCAGGCGCTGCTTGAGGTGCCAGGCCACCAGCATGCCGGGCATCTCGTCGGCGTGCAGGGAGGCCTGGATGTAGATCTTGCGGTTTGCCGGTTGTGGGCCGAAGTGAAAACTGTGGATCTGTCTCGCGGTCCCCGGCAGCGGGGCCAGCAGGTCATGTTTCTGGTGGCGCATCTGTTGTTTCCTGAAACTGGTTGAGACCTAGTGGGTCGGCCCGAGGAAGGCCAGCCATCGGCGTTCGGCAAGACGGAACAGGCCGACCAGCGCAAAAGTGACGGTCAGGTAGATCAGCGCGGCGATGCCGAACGACTGGAAGGTCAGGAAGGTCGCCGAGTTGGCGTCCCGCGCGACTTTCAGGATGTCCGGGATGGTCGCGGTGAAAGCCACGGTGGTCGAGTGCAGCATCAGAATCACTTCGTTGCTGTAGTAAGGCAGCGAACGGCGCAAGGCCGACGGCATGATCACGTAGGCATACAGTTTCCAGCCAGTCAGCCCGTAAGCCTTGGCCGCTTCGACTTCACCGTGGTTCATGCTGCGAATGGCCCCGGCGAAGATCTCCGTGGTGTAGGCGCAGGTGTTCAGGGCAAAGGCCAGGATCGTGCAGTTCATCGCATCGCGAAAGAATGCGTCCAGTACTGGCTGGGCCCGAATGGCGGCGAGGCTGTAGATCCCGGTGTAGCAGATCAGCAGCTGGATATACAGCGGCGTACCGCGGAACAGGTAGGTATAGAACTGCACCGGCCAACGGATGTAGAAGTGCGGCGATACACGGGCGATGGACAGCGGGATCGACACGATAAAACCGAAGAAGATCGAAGCGCTGAGCAGCCACATGGTCATGGCCAGGCCGGTGATGTTGTTGCCGTCGCTATAGAGGAAGGGTTTCCAGTATTCCTGCAGGAGTTCGATCATCGTACGGCCTCCCGGGTCCCGGCGGAGTAACGACGTTCAAGCCAGCGCAGGATGAAGTTGGATGCACTGGTGATCACCAGGTAGATCAGCGCGGCAAGCACCAGGAAATAAAACAGCTGATAGGTACTTTTACCTGCGTCCTGGGCAGCCTTGACCAGGTCGGCGAGGCCGATGATCGACACCAGGGCCGTGGCCTTGAGCATCACCATCCAGTTGTTGCCGATACCCGGCAGGGCATAACGCATCATCTGCGGGAACACCACGATCCAGAAACGCTGGCCGCGCTTGAGGCCATAGGCGGTGGCCGCTTCGACCTGACCCCGTGGCACCGCGAGAATCGCGCCACGGAAGGTTTCGGTGAAATAGGCACCGTAGATGAAGCCCAGGGTAATGACCCCGGCACTGAACGGGTTGATCTCGATGTATTCCCATTCCATGTAATCGGTAAGCGACGTCAGCCAGGTTTGCAGGCTGTAGAAGATCAGCAGCATCAGGACCAGATCCGGAACGCCGCGAATGAGTGTGGTGTAGAGCTGGGCAGGCACGCGCATCAGTTTGACTTTTGACAGCTTGGCACTGGCACCGAGCAGCCCGAGCAACACGGCTACCAACAGCGACAACGCCGACAACTTGATCGTCATCCAGGTGCCTTGCATCAGCAGCGGACCGAAGCCCTTGAGGCTGAAGGCAGAGAGCCCCAGATTTTCTAATAGGTTTTCGAACATAAATCAGCAACCTGATCGGATGAAAAAAGCGCCCATCGAGAGATGGGCGCCGGGCATTATTTGCCGCTGTACAGATTCAGATCGCCAAAGTGTTTCTTCTGAATGGTGGCGTAGGTGCCATCATCGTGTAACGCTTTGATACCTTTATCCAAAAGTGCTTTCAGCTCGGTGTTACCTTTCTTAATGCCGATGGCTGTTTTGGCTGGCAGCAAAGCGTTGTCGACCGGCTTGCTGACGTCGTAGTCGGCACCCTGTGGCGACTTCAGGAAGCCCAGTTCGGCTTGCAGCATGTCCTGAATACCTGCGTCGAGACGACCGGAGGTCAAGTCGGCATAGACTTGATCCTGGTTGGCGTAGGCCTGGGTTTTCACGCCGGCCTTGTCCAGAACGGCTTTGGCATAGGCTTCCTGAATGGTGCCTTGTTCGTAGCCGACGGTCTTGCCCTTGAGCGAGGCGACGTCTTCAGTCACGCCAGAACCTTTCTTGGACACGTAGGCGGTAGGGCCGGAGAACAGTTCGCTGGAGAAGTCGATGACTTTTTCGCGGGCTTCGGTAACGGTCATCGACGAGATCACACCGTCGAATTTATTGGCTTTCAGGCCCGGAATCATGCCGTCGAAATCGCTTTCGACCCATTTGCACTTGACCTTCAGCTCGGCGCAGATCGCGTTCCCCAGATCGATGTCGAAGCCTACCAGGCTGCCATCGGCCGCTTTCGATTCGAACGGTGCGTAGGAAGGGTCAACGCCGAAACGCAGTTCTTTGTACTCCTTCGCCATGGCGGAGCCAGCAGCCATGCACAACGCCAGTGCGGAAAGGGTCAGCAATGCTTTTTTCATTATTCAATCCCTAAAAACCAATATGAGCGCTCGTGGCGCAGAATTATTGTTACTGGAAAGCGTAAGACCTGTTGAAAGTAGCAATTTCCGAACCAGAGTGCCGAACAAGCGTTTAAAAGGTACTTGGAAATGGCCGGAGACAGATTTATGCACGAAAACGGGCGCAGGGAAATGGGTGCACCAAATCATCTCGCTACAAAAAACGGATTGACTGAGCGGGGTGCCAGTCTCTCCACCTCGTCGACACGACTTGTTCTTGCGTCAGGGCAACGGCGATGGCGGTCCGACATTCAACCTCTATGTTGAATGTCGGACCGCCATCGCGAGCAGGTAAAGGGCGGGTTACTTTCCTGGAGTCAGGGTCAACCGCGCCTTGCCATAGGCGTTATCGAAGTTCTGCGGCTGCATCGGCAGGCTCATGTACTGGCCCTTGAGCCACGGCTCGATGCTGTTGAGGTAGTTCGGGCTGGCCGGGTTGCCGGATTGGCCGGTGCCGTTCTGCGCCATCAGCGGTTCGGACTGGCCGAAGTCGACGATAAAGCGCATGGCTGGCGCCAGCGTGGTGTTGAAGTCCTGACCCCAGGCGAAGGCGGCTGTGTTGAGGGTGGTGTGATCGCCGCCGGCCGGCTGGGGGCCGCGCACGGTCTGGCCGCTGCTGTTTTTCCATTCATGGCGATGCAATTTGCCCCATTGCCAGGCGTTGTGATCACCGCCCAACTGGCTGTCGCCGGCGCTGATTGCGGCGGCGAGGCTGCGAGCGAGGATGGCCGGTTTGTCTTCTTTCTGTGCAGTGCGCACGTCATCCCAGAACGGGCTGTCCTCACGCCCGAGCAAGTGATCGGCCTGGGCCGCGTAGGACAACTTGCCTTCGGCGACAAAAGCTTTCCACGCCGGGCTGCTTTCAGGGCCCAGTTCATCGAGGAAGATCTGCCGCGTGCTTTCCTGCAGGAACAGTTCGTAGATGGCCGCATCGGTGGAGGCTGGGCCGAGCTTGCCATCGAACGCCATCAAGCGGCTATAGGCTTCGTGTGCCTTGGCGCGATCGGCCGCCGGCAAGGTCTCCATGGCGTGTTTGAGCGGCTGGGCCATGCCCGGCGCTTCAAACATTTTCTTCAGTTTGGCAGCGAAGGTAGTGGTCTGGTCGTATTGCATGGCGATCAGGCTGCGGCTGTCGTGCTTGCCTGCGCCGGCCAGTTCCGCCAGGCGCTCGCCGCGCTCCGGAGCCGCCCAGGAATTGGACAACTGCATGCCGTAGCCATGGGGAATGACCCGCTGGTTGGCGGTGCCGAGCCAGCCTTGGGCCGGGTCCTGGTCGTATGGGTGCAGCATCGGGTCGGCGTAACCGTCCCAATCGTAACGACCTTCCCAGCCCGGCGAGGGCAGCAGGCCTTCGCCTTCACGACGGTTCGGGTAACGACCGGTGACTTGCCAGCCGATGTGGCTGGCGTCGGCGAACACCAGGTTCAGCGCAATGGCGCGGATTTCGCGGCTGGCATCCGAGGCTTTCTCGACGCTCTGGGCGCGGGACAGGTCGAAGAACGCGTCCAGGGTTTTGTCGTCGGTGAAGTTCGGCGTCTGCAAGGCCAGGCCGAAACCATTGGCCAGCGTGGTGCCCTGGGCGCTGTTGAGCAGAGGGCCATGGCGGGTTTCGTACACGGCTTCGCGAATCGGCCGTTGGCCTTTGACGAAATAGGTTTCATTGCGCACGATCGCCGGCTGCCACTTCCCGGCGTTTTCGTAGGTAAGCCCGTTGCCCTGGCGCTTGATCTTCTCCAGGAACAGGTCCTGGTTGTCGCCCATCACGGACGTCATGCTCCACGCCACCTTGCCGTTGAAACCGCCAAGCACCATCGGCAGGCCTGCGATGGTCACGCCGGACGCCTGATATTTCGGCGCGCGAATCTGCACGTAACTGAACAACGAAGGCACGCCCAGCGGGCCGTGACTGTCACTGGCCAGCAGGCTCTTGCCGCTGCGGCTGCGTTGCGCAGCGATGGCCCAGTTGTTCGACGAGGTGGCGCCGAGCAGGTTGAGGTCCGACAGTTGCCCGGTGGCCTTGCTGAGTTCCGCCAGCCCCGGTACTTGCCCGTTAAGCTTGAGGCCTTGCAGTTTTTCGCTTTCGGCGACCGGCAGTTTTTCGTCGGGAGCCGACGGCGTCAGCCACGCCAGTTTGTCGGTGGTGACGGTCTGGGCCAGTACCAGCGAGGAAATTTCTTCCGGCAGGTTGGTCGACTGGCTGAAGTTCAGCAGGCAGAAAATCAGCGCCGAATCCTCCGGCTGCCAGTATTCAGGCTTGTAGCCGGTGGCTGCCAGATCTGCCGGCAGCTTGTCGCGGTAGCGGAACAGGTAGGCGTTGACCCCGCGCGCATAGACTTCGAAGAAACGCTTGAGGCGCGGCGAAGAAGCCTTGTACAACTCGCCGGCACTTTTCTTCAGGTTGACCGCCCGCATGTAACGGTCGGCATCCAGCAGGTCGGCACCGTGCATCTCGGCCAAACGGCCCTGGGCCAGCAGGCGCAGGGTGACCATCTGCGTGATGCGGTCGCTGGCATGCACGTAACCGAGGGTGAACAGCGCGTCGTGGAAGCTGTTGCTTTCGATCAGCGGCACGCCCATGGCATTGCGGCGCACCGAAACGCTCTGCGCCAGGCCCTTGAGTGGCTGTACGCCGGAGGTCGGCGGGAGGGTGTCCTGGGCGCTGAAGTTCTGACAACCGGTCAGGCTCAACACACCGGCCACTGCTGCGGCAACGCCGAACCGGGGTAGAAAATGAGTAAGGGCTGGCGAGGCCATGGCAAAGCTCCTGCGGGGGTAGAGGCGGCGGCGCGCAATAAAGGCGCTACGTTAGTGAGCGGGAGGTGGCCGCGCA
Organism: Pseudomonas sp. IT-P74; assembly: GCF_949768175.1. Lineage (NCBI taxonomy): Bacteria > Pseudomonadati > Pseudomonadota > Gammaproteobacteria > Pseudomonadales > Pseudomonadaceae > Pseudomonas > Pseudomonas sp. IT-P74. Next base: position 273,883 of record NZ_CATKQD010000044.1, read on the forward strand.
AGCGGGGTACAAGGTTATTTCAGGATTTGTCTGATAAACCGAAAAGATCGCAGTCTTGCCAGTGGCAATGGGGGATGTTGAAGTGCGACACGCTCAACAATCCAGGAGAACAGTCGGCATGGAGCTCAAGGCAAACGCGGCACTGATCATCATTGATCAACAAAAAGGCATCCTGCATCCCAGGCTCGGCCGCAGGAATAATCCTCTGGCCGAAGAGCGCATGCTGGAATTGCTCGGCCATTGGCGGCGCACCGCCAGGCCGGTGATCCATGTGCAACACCTGTCCCGCTCGGAGGATTCGGTATTCTGGCCGCAGCAGTCGGGAGTGGAGTTTCAGGAACGGTTTCAGCCAATGGCCGGTGAACGCTTGATCCAGAAGCAGGTGCCCGATGCGTTTTGTTCAACGGGGCTGGAGGCGCAGTTGCGCGAGGCGGGGATCGGGCAGTTGATCATCGTGGGTGTCGCGACCCATAATTCGGTGGAATCCACGGCGCGTACAGCGGGCAACCTGGGGTTTGATACGTGGGTGGCCGAGGATGCGTGCTTTACCTTCGACAAGGCTGATTTTTTCGGCCATGCCCATAGCGCCGAAGAGGTGCATGGGATGTCGTTGGGGAATTTGCATGGTGAGTATGCGACGGTGGTCAGCGCTGCGTGTGTATTAAAGGCAGATTAAAAACCTGTAGGAGCGAGCCTGCTCGCGAAGGTGTGTCAGCGACACAGATGTCGACTGACAGTCCATCGCGAGCAGGCTCGCTCCTACAGGGGAATGCATCAAGCGCCGTGGCACTTCTTGAATTTCTTGCCGTTGCCGCACGGGCACGGATCGTTGCGGCCGACATCTTTCAGGGCGTTGCGCACCGGTTCCTGATGAGCGTGGCCGCAGTTCGGACCGTGGACATGGCCGTGGTCGTGATCATGGTGGTGATGGTCATGATCGTGGTTGCAGTCAGGGCCGTGGACGTGGGGTTGCTGGGTCATCGGTGTTGCTCCGGAATTAAATCGGCGGCGATTATCACGCCATTGCGCGCCAGGTGCACGTAGTGGGCGATGAATATACCGGTTTCCAGTTCACCTTCCAGACGATAGGGAATGGGCTGATCGGATTTTTTCAGCAGTTTGGCCATTTCACGGACCTTGGACCACAGGTTGGTGCGGATCGGCACCTTGAAGTAAGCGCTGTGCCTGGGGCTGATGGTGAACCAGTGTTCGTACTCGCCGTCGGCCAGCAGTATGTCACCCAGGTGAACGCGATACTCCAGGCTGCGCACGGTCAGGTCGCTGTCGTTGGGGTTGTCGATGCGAAAATGCAGGAGGAATTTCTGTTCCAGCAGTTTGGCGCTGACCACCTCGATCTTCACCAGATGGACCTCGGGATCCGGCAAGTCGTCGTCGAACCATGACGCACAGCCACCAAGTCCCAGTGTCAGGAACAACGTGAGCAGACAGAGTGCGCCGCGGCGGATGATCATCGTGGTGTTTCTCCCTTGAACACCAGTCTAGACCCAAAGGATCGCAGCCTTCGACAGCGCCTGCGTGGCGGGCCGTCTATGCATGTCCTAACTGCTGAAGTACCCCGCACAACACTTCTTGAACTTCTGCCCACTGGCGCACGGGCAGGCGTCATTGCGCCCGAGTTTGAGTTGTACGGTGGGGTCGATGAAGTACCAGCGCCCGGTGTTCTGTACGAACGATGAGCGCTCTCGATGGCTGTGCTCGCCACTGCTGTCGTGCCAGCGCGCGGTGAAGGTCACGAAAGCGTGTTCAGGCTGGCCGCCCAGCACTTCTGAGCTTTCCACCTCAAGGCCCAGCCATGTACTTTGCGCGCTCCAGTCGCTGATCGATTGACGGTCCAGACCGGCCTGCTGGGCGGGCAGGGTGGTGGCCACCAGATAGTCGACCAGCCCCAGCACGTAGGCGCTGTAGCGCGAGCGCATCAAGGCTTCGGCGCACGGTGCCGGGTGCCCGGCATGGTAGTGGCCGCAGCAGGCGTCGAGCAGGGTGCCGCTACCGCAAGGGCAAATGGATGTACTCATTGCATTACCACCAGTATTTCCCGAAGTTTTCCGGATTGGCCCAGAAGCGCGAATTGAGCCAGTCGGGGACTTGTTTGTATTCAAGCAGATCGTAGGTGAACAGGGTCAGGACCTGTTCGTCCCGTTGAAAGCGTTCGCTGGCTTGCAGTGCCAGGGAGAAAAAGTCCGTTTCCTGCCAGCCACAGGCCGGCAGATCCGCCAGCACTGCGATGCGGCTGGCGTTGAGGTTGCGGATGCCGCCCAGCAGGTTCAGGCCCTCGCGCTTGGGCAAATGCTCCAGGCAGTCGACCACCAGGGCCAGGTCGAAACGGCGGGCCGCCAACTCGTCGGGCAACGGCCCGGGGGACGCGAAAGCGACACTGCTGTCCGGGTGAGCGAATTTGAAAGCTTCCAGTGCCGGGAACTCGCTGGCGCCGATCAACAACAGGCGCGCGGGGGCATATCGGTCGAGTAACGCGGCCAGTGCCTGTTGTGGCGTGCGTGAAGAAATACCTGCAATCATCGAAGATCCTCAATCAGATCTGCCAAGACTAGCCTGCCCTAACGTTCGGGCCTAGAGCGCCTTGGTGACAAAAGCGCCAAGCTGCCGTTAATACGCGAATAAACAGCAGGGTTTATTGCTGGCGGAGTTTAAAACTCGGGTCTTTACTACCTGAATCGGTTCTAAGCCGATCCTTCAGGAGAAAACTAGATGAGCATAGTTCGGACAGCATTACCCTTGGTTCTGCTAACCAGTGTCTTGACTGGTTGCGCAGGTTTGCAGAAAACCGACTGGCCGACCTGTGCGGCAGTGGGGGGTGTCGTGGGTGCGGGCCTCGGTGCGACCGAAAGCTCGGCATGGGCAGGGTATGGTGCTCTGCTCGTCGGCGGTACGGCGGCGGCTTATTGCTGGGTGCACGGTGATGGCGACGAAGACGGCGATGGCGTGCCGGATAGTCGCGACAAGTGCCCAGGCACGCCAAAAGGCGTTCAGGTCGATGCCAACGGTTGCCCACCACCTGCGCCTGTGGTCGAAGAAGCGGTTGTGGTTCAGGAAGAAACCATCGTCATCCGCGATGTTCACTTCCAGTTTGACAAAGCCACGCTTACCTCGTCCGACAAACAGGTACTCGACAAAATTGCTACTCGCCTGAAAGCCGAAGCCCCTACCGCTCAACTGACCGTGACCGGCCATACCGACAGCGTGGGCAGTGATACCTACAACCAGAAACTGTCGGATAAACGCGCCCACTCGGTGGTTGAATACCTCATCGAGCAAGGCGTACCTCGCAGCAACTTCGTCTCGGTTGTCGGTGCCGGTGAAAGCCAGCCGGTTGCGGACAACAAAACCGCTGACGGTCGTGCACAGAACCGTCGTACCGAAATCAAAATCCAGCGTTAAGCTCCCCTCGCATCCGCGCCTTGTGCAGTCGCGGATGCGGGTCTTTACTCCTGTGTAACCGGTATTGGCCGGTACACAGGAGCTTTCAATATGATCGTTCTCACAAGGACCGTCTTGCCGGTTCTGCTACTTGGCAGCCTCTTGACCGGCTGCGCAACCCACAGCGATGGCACTGCCCCCCTCAATCAACGCACCTGGCCAATTTGCAGCCTCATCGGCGGCCTGGTCGGTGGTGGTCTGGGCGCAATCGAGAGTGGTGGTTGGGCCGCGGGTGGGGCGGCGCTGGGTATCTTGTCCGGCGGCTTGATATGCTATGCCCAGGATGGCGACGAAGACGGCGACGGCATTTTCGACCGGCGCGACCGTTGCGCTGATACTCCCGCCAATACCCCGGTCGACCATCGCGGTTGCCCGGTGCCGCAGTACCCGGATAGCGTCCAGGTCGAGCCTGCGCAATCCGAAGTCATTACTCTGAGCGATGTACTGTTTGTCTTCAATCAATCCGAGCTGACCCCGACGGCGAAGAGTCAACTGGACGCGTTGATGAGCAAGTTCGAGGATGCCGATGTGGTCAGCATCAAGGTGGTCGGTCATACCGATAGCGTCGGTTCGGATGCCTATAACCAGGCCTTGTCGGAGCGGCGTGCCAGCAGCGTGGCGGAATACCTGTTGAGCCAGGGTGTGGCGCCGAACAAAGTCACCAGCGAAGGCAGGGGCGAGAGCCAACCGATTGCCGACAACGAAACAGAAGAAGGCCGCGCGAAAAACCGTCGCGTGGAGCTGCATATAAACCGCTGAGCCAAGAGATAGAGCCGTCGGGCGACGTGTGTGATCGCTACGGCGGCCGTTTGGCGGCCTTCATGAAGATTTTTCCGTTGCCCTCTGGCTTATCCCGCGTGGAAGCCGTTACTGTGCGCGCAAACAATAATTCTCATCGGGGGCGCGTATGAAAGTCATATGGGGACTGGGGCGGTTACTGACCTTGCTGTTCTGGGCGGTAGCGCTGGTCAATCTGCTCATACCGTTTGTCTTTCCGCTGCACCCGTTGGTCAATCTGGCCGGCGGCCTGTTGGGGGGCATCCATCTTCTGGAAGCGTTGCTGTGCTATCGCAGCCTCCGGGGTCGTACCCATCCCTGGCTTGACCGCCTGAAGATCGTCATTTTCGGCGTATTCCACCTGCAAACCATTCCAGCCCCCACCGCTTCGAAGGCTTCCCATGCGTAAACTCTGTCTGCTCGCCGTACTCATAAGCCCATTGGCCAGCGCACAGGTGGTGAGTGTCGAAACCAACTCGCTGATGCGCTTGCCCAACACCGCCAGCACCCTGCAACTGGAACGCCTGGAAGTGGCCGATTACGGCACCTTGCTGATTCCTTCGAACGTCACGGAAGTCACCGTGGGTGAATTGCATCTGGGGCGCGAAGCGCGCATAGCCATCGTGCCGGGGGAACAGGCGCTGGCGCTGAAGGTCCGTCGCGCTGACTTGTCCGAAGGCAGCCAGATCACCTCCCGTGGCGCCCCCGGGACTTACCAGAAGGCCGCTCGATCCGGGCGCAACCTTGATTTGCAGATCAAGGCACTGAATGCAGCGCAGTTGATCGTTGATGCCCGCGGTGGTGCGGGCGCACCGGGGTTCGTTGGCCTTGATGGGGCCAACGGCCAGGAGCCGGGCTGCACCTGGGGTCAAGCGGGGCGCGGTGCCGATGGCAGTGATGGCAGCAATGGTCAGCCGGGAGCACCGGGGGCGCTGGTCAAACTGGCGGTGCCGCACGACTTCCCGGCAGACCGGATCAAGGTTCAGGTGGCCGGCGGTGCCGGTGGCCTGGCCGGCCCTGGCGGCAAACCGGGCGCGGGTGGCAAGGCCAAGGGCTGCCTGATTTACAAGACCGATGGCGGCAAGAGCGGTAAGCCAGGGGCTGACGGGCAGCCGGGGCCGGAAGGCGCGGCGGGTTCGGTGACGGTACAGCGGATGTAAGCAATCGCCGAAATGTGAGCTGTCTGTCAGACCGCTATCGCGAGCAAGCTCGCTCCCACAGGATCTGTACAGTCCCTGTGTGCGAGCTTGGTCCGTGCGGCGATCCGACGATGCTTTTAGAGCATCGGCCGAGCGGCGGCAATCGCCACCAAAGCCAACCCCACCAACAGATTGATCCCCACCAACTTGCGAATCCGACCCAGCACCGCTGCACCAGCGGGCCAATCCTGTTCGGCCACCGCGGCGCGCAGTTCGGGCAGCATCAACGCCTGAATGCGGATAAACAGCGCGGTCATCACCACATACAAGCCCATCATCACCTGCACATAACGTGGCGCAGTTTCAAAGCCACCGAAGTGCATGTGCAGCATGCCCACGCCGCTGACTGGCAACAGCACCACCGCCACCCAGACCCAGCGGAAAAAACCTTGAAACACTTCTACCCACAGCTTCAGCCGGGCAGGGCCTTCAAGTGCTTTGATCGCAGCGGGGCGCAGGACCATCCAGGCGAAAAACATGCCGCCGACCCAGACCAGGGCCGCCAGTACATGCAGGCTATAAATGAGGCTAAAAGGTGTCATTGGGTTACTCCGTTCTGCGCGGGATTCATTAGCGGGGTATGATAGCCGCCGAACCGAACCACTGAAAATTTATCCAGCGTTTTTTGCGCCCGACAATCCATGATCAGCACTGAACTCAAAACCACGATCCAGGGCGCCTACTCGCGTTTTCTCGAAGCCAAGAGCCTCAAGCCGCGTTATGGCCAACGCCTGATGATCGCCGAAGTCGCCAAGGTCCTGGGGGACATCGACACCGACGACGAAGGCCGGCGCAGTGGCGACCCCGCGATTGTCGCGGTGGAAGCCGGCACCGGTACCGGCAAGACCGTGGCCTACAGCCTGGCGGCGATTCCCACGGCGAAGGCCGCCGGCAAACGCCTGGTGATCGCCACGGCCACCGTGGCCCTGCAGGAGCAGATCGTCTACAAGGACTTGCCTGACCTGATGCGCAACAGCGGGCTGAATTTCAGCTTCGCCCTGGCCAAGGGGCGCGGGCGCTACATGTGCCTGTCCAAGCTCGACATGTTGCTCCAGGAAGGCCACGCGCAAACCGCCACCGCTCAGTTGTTCGAAGAAGAAGGCTTCAAGATCGAGGTCGACGAGGCCAGCCAGAAGCTGTTCACCAGCATGATCGAAAAACTCGCCGGCAATAAGTGGGACGGCGACCGCGACAGTTGGTCCACCGCCCTGGAAGACGCCGACTGGGCACGGCTGACCACCGACCACAGCCAGTGCACCAATCGTCATTGCCCGAACTTCGGCCAGTGCGCCTTCTACAAGGCCCGCGAAGGCATGGGCAAGGTCGACGTGATCGTCACCAACCACGACATGGTGCTGGCCGACCTGGCCCTGGGCGGCGGCGCCGTGCTGCCCGATCCGCGCGACACCCTCTACGTGTTCGACGAAGGTCATCACCTGCCGGACAAGGCCATCGGCCACTTCGCCCATTACACGCGCCTGCGTTCCACCGCCGACTGGCTGGAAACCACCGCCAAGAACCTCACCAAGCTTCTGGCCCAGCACCCGCTGCCGGGGGACCTGGGCAAGTTGATCGAGCAGGTGCCGGAGCTGGCGCGGGAGATCAAGACCCAGCAGCAGTTCATGTTTACCGCCTGCGAGCAGATTGCCGATTTCAAGCCCGGCGAAGACGTCGAAGGCCGCGAGCGCCCGCGTCACCGATTCGTCGGCGGGGTGATTCCCGAGCACATGCGTGAAATGGGCATCGAACTGAAGAAAGGCTTCGCGCGGCTGACCGATCTGTTCACCCGCCTGACCGAGTTGCTCAAGGAAGGCATGGACGGCGAGGTCAACATCGGCATCGCCAGCAACCAGGCCGAGGAGTGGTATCCGCTGTTCGGCAGCCTGTTGTCGCGTTCTTCCGGCAACTGGGAGTTGTGGACCGCCTTCACCGTCGAAGACCCGGAAGACAACCCGCCCATGGCCCGCTGGCTGACCCTGGCCGAGAGCGGTTCGCTGTTCGACATCGAGGTCAACGCAAGCCCCATCCTCGCGGCGGAGATGCTTCGCCGCAACCTGTGGAACGTGGCCTATGGCTGCCTGGTGACGTCGGCGACCCTGACTGCCCTCGGCACCTTCGACCGCTTCCGTATGCGCGCCGGCCTGCCTAAAAAGGCGGTGACGGCGGTGGTGCCGAGCCCCTTCCATCACGCTGACGCCGGTGTGCTGCGGGTGCCGAACCTGAACGCCGATCCCCGTGATGCAGCGGCGCATACCGCCGCGATAATTCGCGACCTGCCTGAATTGGTCGAAGGCTCGCGGGGCACGCTGGTGCTGTTTTCCTCGCGTAAACAGATGCAGGACGTGTTCGACGGCCTCGACCGCGACTGGCGCAAGCAAGTGTTCATCCAGGGCAACCTGTCGAAACAGGAAACCCTGAACAAGCACAAGGCGCGGGTCGATGGCGGGGATTCCAGCGTGCTGTTCGGCCTGGCGAGCTTCGCCGAAGGGGTCGACTTGCCCGGTGCCTATTGCGAGCACGTGGTGATCGCCAAGATTCCGTTCTCGGTACCCGATGATCCGGTGGAAGCAGCTCTGGCCGAGTGGATCGAAGCCCGGGGCGGCAATCCGTTCATGGAAATCTCCGTGCCGGACGCCTCGCTGAAGCTGGTCCAGGCCTGCGGTCGCTTGCTGCGCACCGAAGAAGACCGCGGCACCATCACCTTGCTCGACCGGCGCCTGGTGACCCAGCGCTATGGCAAAGCCATCCTCAACGCGTTGCCGCCGTTCCGTCGAGAAATTTCCTGAAACACCGGTGGGCAGTTTTGCCCACCGTGTTGTCTATCTCTCTGCCATCGCTTTTCCACTGGCCCATTGAAGGTCGTTAGGGAGAAATTCGTTCTCATGATTTGCCGTTCGTTGCCTGCCGTTTTTGCCCTGATGTTCGCAACACCGCTATTGGCCGCCCCCGCCAGCCAGCAGACGCTGTTCAATTTTGTGCGCCCCGCCGACGTGGTCCAGGTGGCGACTCAGGACGCCAGCCTGCCGCAATCCAACGCCGAGCAAACCCCCGAGGGTGAAGTGCTGCGCCGGGTGACGTTCAACCCGGTCGCTCGGCCGACTTTGCGCCTGACCCCGCAAACCGGCGCCTGGGACTGGTCGCAGTCGGGCGTCATGAGCCTGCGGATCCAGAGCGCGATGGACTGGGCCTTGACCCTGTACGTGACCATCCAGAGCAACGACGGCAAGACCCTGGTCAGCCGCGTCGATCTGCCGGCGGGGCCTGCGCAAACCCTGTTGGTACCGCTGCAAGCGACATCGCCGTTGAGCCAGGGCATGAAGGCTGGCCCGCCGATGCCGATGACCGTCGAGGGCCAGCGTGTGTTGCTGGCCAGCAGCGCCGGTGAACTGGATCGCAGCCAGGTGGTGTCGGTGAGCTTGTCGATGGACCAGCCCAAAGCCGCGCAAAGCATCCTGCTGGAGCGCTTTGGTGTGCAGGACGGCGAGTCGATCACTCAAGCCGTGTATGGCGGGTTAGTGGATGCATACGGCCAGTCGACCCGAGCCAAATGGCCAGAAAAAATCAGCAGCGACGAACAACTGAAAAGCGCCGCCGCCAAAGAGCAGCAGCAACTGAAAACCTGGCTGGCCGAGCGCGAGAAGTCCTCCCTGGACAAGTTCGGTGGTTTAAACAAAGGCCCGACCTTCAAGGCCAGCGGCTTTTTCCGCACGGAAAAGCGTGATGGTCGCTGGTACCTGGTGACGCCCGAGGGGCACCCGTTCTATTCCCTTGGGGTCAATACCGTGGCGCCGGATGTCAACCAGACCTACGTTGCCGGTCGCGAGTGGATGTTCGAATCCTTGCCCAAGGCTGACGAGGCGCTGGCCAGTCATTACGGAGATGGCGACAACCGTGGCGGCAACGGTGCCGATCAAGGGCGCGGCTACAATGCCGGGCGTTGGTACGACTTTTACGCTGCCAACCTGCAGCGCCTGTATGGCGATCCTTGCGCGCAGGGCAAAGAAACCAAGGCCGGCGTCGCCGAAACAGCCAAGTCCGAAGCGACGGCAGCGCCGAATTCCGTAGAACCGTGCAAAACGCTATTCGACGAGCAGCGCTGGGCCCGCCACACCCTCGATCGCTTGCAGGCCTGGGGCTTTAACACCGTCGGCAACTGGAGCGCACCCGTATTGGGCGACGCTGATCGTGTGCCTTACACCTTGCCGTTGTCGATCGTCGGCGACTACGCCAGCATCAGCACCGGCACCGACTGGTGGGGCGGCATGCCGGACCCGTTCGATCCGCGTTTTGCCATGGCCATCGAGCGTGCAGTGGCGATTGCTGCCCGCGACCATCGTGACGATCCGTGGCTGATCGGTTACTACGCCGACAACGAACTGGCCTGGGCCGGTCCAGGCGATGATCCGAAAGCCCGTTATGCCCTGGCCTACGGCACTTTGAAAATGACCACCGACGTGCCGGCCAAGCGCGCGTTCCTCAAGCAACTGCGTGACAAGTACCGCAATCAGGCTGGCCTGTCGAAAGCCTGGGGCATTGATCTGCCAGCCTGGGAGCTGATGGAAGATCCGGGGTTCGTGCCACCGCTTCCGAGCGCCGAGCACCCGGAAATCGAAGCCGACTTCAAATACTTCCAGAAGGTCTTTGCCGACACTTACTTCAAGACTATCTCCGATTCACTCAAGTGGCACGCGCCGAACCAGCTGCTGCTCGGTGGCCGTTTCGCGATCAGCACGCCGCAAGCGGTGGAGTCCTGCGCCCAGTACTGCGACGTGTTGAGCTTCAACATGTACACCCTGCAACCCCAGGATGGTTACGACTTCGCTAAGTTGCGCAGTCTCGACAAACCGGTGCTGATCACCGAGTTCAATTTCGGCTCGGCTGATCGTGGCCCGTTCTGGGGCGGCGTCACCCCGTTGTTGAAGGAAGAGGATCGCGGCCCGGCGTACGCCAACTTCCTCAAGCAGGCATTGAGCGAGCCGTCGATTGTCGGTGTGCATTGGTTCCAATACCTCGATCAACCGGTCACCGGGCGCTTGCTTGACGGTGAAAATGGTCACTTCGGGTTGGTGGGCATTACTGATCTGCCGTTCCAGGGTTTTGTCGACAGCGTGCGCAAGAGCAACCTGGCGACAGTCGAGCAACTGGGCAAAGAGGCCGAGAAGGCTGCCGCCGCCGACAAAGCCAGTCACGACGCCGAGGGCGGCCGCAAGGCCGAGGCCGGCAAGGGGCCGGGGAAGGGTGCTGGTGGGCATTCCGGCAAAGGTCACTAAGACCCGAAACCGCGTCATCGTTCTTCGCGAGCAGGCTCGCTCCCACTTTGGAATGCATTCTCCTGTGGGAGCGAGCCTGCTCGCGAAGACATCATTAGCATCACTGTTGCATTTTGGACCGGTAACACGTTGACCGCCCGGCCCAACCCTGTTCCCAAAACCTTCAAGGGCTGGAACAATGCCGACCACTTTGTAGAGCGTTAATCCGGGGAGTTACGGGTGCAGATTCAGGGTCATTACGAGCTTAAGTTCGAAGCGGTGCGAGAGGCGTTCGCGGCGCTGTTCGACGATCCTCAGGAGCGTGGCGCAGGGTTGTGCATTCAGGTCGGCGGCGAAACCGTTGTCGATCTGTGGGCCGGCACTGCCGACAAGGATGGGGCCGAGGCCTGGCACAGCGACACCATCGCCAACCTGTTCTCCTGTACCAAGACCTTCACCGCGGTCACCGCGTTGCAATTGGTGGCCGAAGGCAAGCTGCAACTGGATGCCCCGGTTGCGCGCTACTGGCCCGAATTTGCTGCAGCGGGCAAAGCGTCCGTCACCCTGCGTCAACTGCTCTGCCATCAGGCCGGCCTTCCGGCATTGCGCGAGTTGCTGGCCCCCGAAGCCCTTTACGACTGGCAAACCATGGTTGACGCCCTGGCCGCCGAAGCGCCGTGGTGGACGCCGGGCGAAGGCCACGGTTACGCGGCGATCACCTATGGCTGGCTGATCGGCGAATTGCTGCGCCGTGCCGACGGTCGTGGACCGGGGGAATCCATCGTCGCGCGGGTCGCCAAACCGTTGGGCCTGGACTTTCATGTGGGTCTGGCCGACGAAGAGTTCCATCGCGTGGCCCACATTGCGCGGGGCAAGGGCAATGTCGGCGATGCCGCTGCCCAGCGCCTGTTGCAAGTGACCATGCGTGAGCCAACGGCCATGACGACCCGGGCGTTCACTAACCCGCCGTCGATCATGACCAGCACCAACAAACCCGAGTGGCGACGCATGCAACAGCCGGCCGCCAATGGTCATGGCAATGCCCGCAGCCTGGCCGGATTCTACGCGGGCCTGCTGGACGGCAGCCTCCTGGAAAGCGAAATGCTCGATGAATTGACTCGCGAGCACAGCCTCGGCGAGGACAAGACTTTACTGACCCAGACCCGTTTCGGCCTGGGCTGCATGCTCGATCAACCGGACGTTGCCAATGCCACCTTCGGCCTTGGCCCGCGGGCGTTTGGTCATCCGGGTGCCGGCGGCTCCATCGGTTTTGCCGACCCGGAGCACGATGTGGCTTTCGGGTTTGTGACAAATACCCTGGGGCCGTACGTCTTGATGGACCCGCGCGCGCAAAAGCTGGTGCGGGTTCTGGCCACTTGTCTGTAAAAACGACTATCGGGTTCCAGGGCTGGAACCCGTTAGCCTTTCCAGTTTCAAAGCGTCTGCTTCTACCGGCCAATGTGGCCTGATTTTTTTGACTTCATTTTTGTGGATATCCAATGTCATCCAATAAAACCCTCGCTTTGGCCCTGTGCTTCGCTATTACCGGTTGCGCACAGACTCCACAGAAAGACGCGACGGCACCTGTCGCCAAGACTGAAAGCGGTAGCCACTGGTACTGGCCGTTCGGTTCCGACGACAGCGCCGGCAAGCCCGTGACCAAGCCGGAGGTAAAACCTGAAGTCAAACCCGTTGCGGTGACCAAGGCCGAAACCGATAGCGGCAGCAAGTGGTGGTGGCCGTTCGGCGGTAGCGAGCAGAGCACTGCCAAGGTTGTACCGATGCCAGACCCGAAAGTCACCCAGGCCTGGCTTGACGACTACGAACCGCGACTGCGCGAGGCGGTCAAGGGCAGCAACATGCAACTCGAGCGCCGTGAAAACGTACTGGTGGTGACTGCGCCGGTCGAAGGCTCGTTCAACCCTGATCGTCCGGCCATGCTGCTGCCAGTCACGCTCGGTCCGTTCACCCGCGTTGCCAAGATCCTTGAAGCCGATCCTAAGACCGCTGTGTTGATCCTCGGCCACAGCGATACGTCCGGCGCTGCGCCTGCCAACGTCAAACTCAGCCAGGAGCGTGCCCAGTCCGTTGCGGCGATTTTCCGTCTCAGTGGTTTGCAGCGTGATCGCTTGATGCTGCGTGGTCTGGGCGGTGATGCACCGCGTGCCGCCAACGACAGCGTGCAGGGTCGTGCGTTGAACCGTCGCGTGGAACTGCTGGTGACCCCGCAAAACACCATGGTCGCACTGCTGAGCAAGTACAACATGCCGGCTCCAGCACCTGTGACCATGGTTGCCGCCGCGGACGCCAAGCCGGTCGCCAAGCCTGTGACACCGGCCCCTGCGACTAAAAAGGCTTCGGTTCCGGCAACGAAAAAAGCCCCCGCGAAAAAAGCATCGGCGAAGAAAGCGCCTGCGAAAACCGCAACGCCGGCAAAAAAGACCACGCCAGCCAAAGCCTCGACGGCTGACAAGAAAGTCGTCGCCACCGATACTGCAAAGCAGTGATTCGTTAACCAAAAGGAATGCGCCATGACCCAGGGCCTGGCTGATATGCGTCGTGACTACACCCGTGATGGCCTGACCGAGGCTCAAGCCCCGGCCGAGCCGTTCGCTCTGTTTCACCAGTGGTTCGCCGACGCGGTGAAAACCGAGCAGGCACCGGTGGAAGCCAACGCCATGACCCTGGCCACCGTCGACCAGGATGGTCGACCGCACTGTCGCATTCTGTTGCTCAAGGGCCTGGACGAGCAGGGCTTCACCTTTTTCACCAACTACGAAAGCGCCAAGGGCCAGCATCTGGCTGCGAATCCGTTCGCGGCCATGACGTTTTTCTGGCCGGCGCTGGAGCGCCAGGTGCGCATCGAAGGGCGGGTGGTGAAGGTGACGCCTGAGGAGTCCGACGCCTATTATCAGGTCCGTCCACTGGGCAGTCGCCTGGGGGCCTGGGCGTCACCGCAGAGCCGGGTGATCGCCGATCGTAGCGAGCTCGAAGCGCTGCTCAAGGACACGGAGCAACGTTTCAGCGACACCCAACCCCATTGCCCGGAACACTGGGGCGGTTATCGCCTGCTGCCGGAGCGCATCGAGTTCTGGCAGGGCCGCCCAAGTCGCCTGCACGACCGCCTCAACTACCGCCAGCAGGGCGCCGACTGGATTCTTGAACGTCTGGCACCCTGAGCAGTCTACCGATCGGGATAGCCTGCCGCAGCGGCTTCCAGCCACTTCGGCAGGTCTCGACGCTTGATCTTTTGCGCCCGGGCACTCGCCAATCGTTCGAGCATGAAGGCTTTTTTCTGCTCGTCCTTGCCCGCCAGCGCTAGCGCCAGGTCGCGGTCCATCCAGCGTTTGATCCGCACGTACAGCCACCAATGGAAGTACAAACCGGCAACAGTCGTGACGACGATGATAAAATAGTCCATTGAAATCCTTGGCCAGTGGGGCAGTTTTGCGAATTTGCCGCTACTGTGTGAGTTCGTGGAGGCGCCTTAACGGAGCCTGAATCAAACCAATTTTACCCGGGCGATGCCGTGACAGGCGTCAAGCGGCGGAGTTTAATGAACAACTGTTTCTTTGGAGTTGATGCTATGCGTAAGTCTGTTCTACTGGTTGCTTCCTTTTCCACGATGGCGATGTTGCTCACTGGTTGCCAATCGAGCCTGACCGGTGACTCCTATTCCCGTGACGAGGCGCGTCGTGTGCAGACCGTTCGCATGGGTACCATCGAAGCATTGCGCCCGGTGAAAATCGAAGGCACCAAAACCCCGATCGGCGGCGCTGCTGGCGCAGTGGTCGGGGGCGTTGGCGGCAGCTCCATCGGTGGCGGCAAAGGCAGCGTCGTTGCTGCAGTCATCGGTGCCGTGGCCGGCGGCCTGCTCGGTTCAGCCGCTGAAGAAGGCCTGACCCGCACCCAGGGCGTGGAAATTACCGTGCGCGAAGACGATGGCAGCATGCGCGCCTACGTTCAGGAAGTTCAGCCGAACGAAGTGTTCCGTGTTGGCGAGCGTGTGCGCATCGCCAGTGTGAATGGCACCAGTCGCGTTTCGCACTAAGCGCAAACACCGGATAAAAAAACCCGATCAGGTGACTGATCGGGTTTTTTGTTTTTCAGCTCAGGAGGGGCTTGATCGGCGCCAGGCGTTATTGCGGTTTATCAGGAGGTCAGCGCAGTGTTCTTGCGGCTGGCCATCGCCGTCACCACATAACCGATCAGCGCCGCCAGAATCGAACCGGTCAAGATCCCCATGCGGTCCATCCCGGCGAAATCACTCACGCCCGGCTCGAAGGCCAGCGAGCCCACAAACAGGCTCATCGTGAAACCAATGCCGCAGAGTATTGCTACGCCCAGTATCTGGCCCCAGTTGGCGCCTTGGGGCAAGGCGGCGATACCGGTTTTCACGGCCAGCCAGGTCAGGCCGAAGACCCCGACGGTCTTGCCCAGCAGCAGCCCGATGGCGATGCCCATCGGAACATGGTGAGTGAAGCTTTCGACGGTGACTCCGCTCAGGGACAGGCCGGCATTGGCAAAGGCGAACAGCGGCAGGATGCCGTAGGCGACCCATGGATGCAGGGCGTGTTCCAGGGTCAGCAAAGGCGAAGGTTCGGCATTTTTCGTGCGCAGCGGAATGCAGAAAGCCAGGGTCACGCCGGCCAGGGTGGCGTGGACACCGCTCTTGAGTACGCAGACCCAGAGGATCAGGCCGACGATCATGTACGGCCCAAGCTTGACCACACCGAGCCGGTTCATCCCGATCAGCGCCGCAATACAGGTCGCGGCCAGCGCCAGGGACAGGGTCGACAACGCGCCGGAATAGAAGATCGCAATGATGATGATCGCGCCGAGGTCGTCGATGATCGCCAGGGTCATCAGGAACAGTTTCAGCGATACCGGAACCCGTTTGCCCAGCAACGCCAGCACGCCAAGGGCGAAGGCAATGTCGGTGGCGGTCGGGATTGCCCAGCCGTTGAGGGCCGGTGGCGTGTCGCGATTGAGGTACCAGTAGATCAGCGCCGGCACCACCATGCCCCCAATGGCGGCGGCACCGGGCAGGACGATTTGCGACGGTCTGGACAACTGGCCGTCGAGGACTTCGCGCTTCACTTCCAGGCCGATCAGCAGGAAGAACAGCGCCATCAGGCCGTCGTTGATCCACAGCAGCAAGGGCTTGGCGATTTTCAGCGCGCCGATCTGGGCCACCACGGGGGTGTCCAGCAGGCCGTTGTACAGCCACGACAGCGGCGAGTTGTTGATAATCAGAGCCAGAACGGCAGCGGCGATCAGTAACAGACCGCTGGCAGCTTCCAACTGAAAGAAACGCGTGAAAGTGCTACGCAGAGGCAAGGTCGCTCTCCATCTGTGAATTCAAAAGGTGTTACACCCTAACAAGTACTGTTAGTTGTTAAAACAAAAGTTATATTCTTTTTTGTTATATGTCGTTACAGACTGATCCCTCGGCACCGACCTGAGCCTAGCAGTTGCCGGGCGTATTGGATTTCAGCTGTACCTGTGCTGGACGCAGGATTTTTCCTAAGCTTGTTGGATGAGCCTTGTCATAAGGCCGACTCCTGCCCGATACAACGAGAAAACCATCATGAGCGACAACCGACAGTGGTCCCGCGAAGCGATCCGGATCATCGAAGCCGATTTCCAGCGCAGCGCCGACACCCACTTGATCCCCTTGCCGCTGCCGGGTTTTCCGGACATCGAGTTGTATTTCAAGGATGAGTCCAGCCACCCCACGGGCAGCCTCAAGCACCGCCTGGCCCGTTCGCTGTTCCTGTATGCGTTGTGTAACGGCTGGCTCAAACCCGGCGCGCCGGTCATTGAGGCTTCCAGCGGTTCGACGGCGATTTCCGAAGCGTACTTCGCGCGCATGCTGGGCTTGCCGTTCATTGCTGTGATGCCAGCGACCACGTCCAAGGAAAAGATTGCGCAGATCGCCTTTTACGGTGGCCAAAGCCATCTGGTGGACGATCCGACCCAGATCTACGCTGAGTCCGAGCGCCTGGCTCGTGAACACGACGGGCACTTCATCGACCAGTTCACCTACGCCGAGCGCGCCACTGACTGGCGAGCGAACAACAACATTGCCGAGTCGATCTTTCAGCAGATGCGCTTCGAACAGCATCCCGAGCCGAGCTGGCTGATTTCCAGCCCCGGTACCGGCGGCACCACAGCCACTTTGGGCCGGTACGTGCGTTATCGCCAGCACGGCACTCGCGTGCTGTGTGCCGATGCCGAGCGTTCGGTGTTCTTCGATTACTACCAGACCGGCGATGCCAGCCTGCGACTGGACCACGGCTCGCGCATCGAAGGCATCGGCCGGCCGCGGGTGGAGGCGTCGTTTCTGCCCAAGGTGATCGACGCGATGGTCAAAGTGCCGGATGCCCTGTCGCTGGCGGCCATGCACTACCTGGCGGAGCGTCTGGGACGCCATGTGGGCGGGTCGAGCGGGACCAACCTGATCGGCGCACTGATGGCCGCCCAGCACATGAAAGCGGCGGGGGAGACGGGGTCGATGGTGGCGATTCTGTGTGACAGCGGCGAGCGCTATGCCACGACCTATTACGATCAGGACTGGCTCAAGGCTCAGGGGTATGAACTGAGTGGTTTGATGGCGACGGTGGCGGCGACGGTGGAGCGGGGTGAGCCGTTGCCGGCGTCGGTGTTGCGCGCCAATATCTGAGATCTTTCAGACACTGAGTACCAATGTGGGAGTGAGCCTGCTCGCGATGGCGGATCAGCATTCAACAGTGATGTTGACTGATCTACCGCTATCGCGAGCAGGCTCGCTCCTACAGGGGATTTGCGTCAGGCTTCCAGGCCGAGGATGTCCCGAGCCACAGCCTCGGCAATGCGAATCCCATCAACACCCGCCGACAGAATCCCGCCCGCATAGCCGGCACCTTCACCGGCCGGGAACAAGCCCTTCACGTTCAGGCTCTGCAACAACTCGTTCCGGGTAATGCGCAGCGGCGAGGAGGTGCGGGTCTCGATGCCGGTCAACACCGCGTCGTGCAGCGAGTAACCACGAATCTGCTTCTCGAACGCCGGCAAAGCTTCGCGAATCGCTTCGATGGCGAATGCCGGCAGTGCCAGCGCCAGATCACCCAGGGCTACGCCCGGCTTGTAGGACGGCTCGACGCTGCCCAGTTCGGTGGACGGTTTGCCTGCGATAAAATCGCCGACCAATTGCGCCGGCGCTTCGTAGTTGCTGCCGCCCAGCACGAATGCATGGGATTCCAGACGTTCCTGCAGCTCGATACCGGCCAGCGGGCCGCCCGGATAATCGACTTCCGGCGTGATGCCGACGACGATACCGGAGTTGGCATTGCGCTCGTTACGCGAGTACTGGCTCATGCCGTTGGTGACCACGCGGTTCGGCTCGGAGGTCGCCGCCACCACGGTGCCGCCCGGGCACATGCAGAAGCTGTAGACCGAACGGCCATTCTTGGCATGGTGCACCAGTTTGTAGTCGGCGGCGCCCAGTTTCGGGTGGCCGGCGTATTTGCCCAGGCGCGCACGGTCGATCAGCGACTGCGGGTGCTCGATGCGGAAACCCACCGAGAACGGCTTGGCTTCCATGAACACGCCACGGCCGTGGAGCATGCGGAAGGTGTCGCGTGCGCTGTGGCCGAGGGCCAGGATCACGTGTTTCGAGTGGATCTGCTCGCCGCCGTTGAGCTCGACGCCGACCAGTTGGCCGTCTTCGATCAACACATCGGTGACACGCTGCTGGAAGCGCACTTCACCGCCCAGGGCGCGAATCTGTTCACGCATGTTTTCCACAACGCCAGTCAAACGGAACGTACCGATGTGCGGTTTGCTGACGTAGAGGATCTCTTCCGGGGCACCGGCCTTGACGAATTCGTGCAAGACTTTACGGCCGAGGAACTTCGGGTCCTTGATCTGGCTGTAGAGCTTGCCGTCGGAGAATGTCCCCGCGCCGCCTTCACCGAACTGCACGTTGGATTCCGGGTTGAGCACGCTTTTGCGCCACAGGCCCCAGGTGTCCTTGGTGCGCTGGCGTACTTCGGTGCCGCGTTCGAGAATGATCGGCTTGAAGCCCATTTGCGCCAGCAGCAGCCCGGCGAAAATCCCGCACGGACCGAAACCGACGACGATCGGACGCGCGCTCAGGTCGGCCGGTGCCTGGCCGACCGCTTTGTAGCTGACATCCGGCGCCACGCTGACGTTACGGTCATCGGCGAACTTTTGCAGTACCGACGCCTCGTCCCGAACTTCAAGGTCGATGGTGTAGATGAAGCACAGCTCGGAGGACTTTTTACGCGCATCGTAGCTGCGCTTGAACAAGGTGAAATCGAGCAGGTCATCGCTGGCAAGCCCTAAGCGCTGCACGATGGCAGGGCGCAGGTCTTCTTCGGGATGGTCGATCGGCAACTTGAGTTCGGTGATTCGTAACATGGCGGGATCCGGTTCGCGGGGCGCACAACTGCGCCAGGGCGTTTGAAGCCCGCGATTATAAGCCGCAAAGGCGCAGGCCCGTGAGGCTTATACGATCAGTCGTCGCGCGATCCGCCGAAATACCCGCAGCCGCGCTGTACCTGACCGTCGATGCGCAACTCGGCGCTCATGTGCTGGATGCTGCCGGTGCTGCTGTCGACGCAACGTTGCGGTGCAACCCACAGTTCGATGTGCTGGTTGTTGGCTTCGGTGCTGAGGTTGAAACGGCCATCGCCCAATTGCTCCTCGACGTAAGGCACGGCCAACGGCGGCTGCCCGGCCCGGTCGAGGACCATGCCTTTGCCGCTGACTTTCACGCTCCACTCCGGGGTGTGGCCGGCGGCGCGCAGGATCAGCAGCTTGAAGTTCGGATCGTCGCACGCGTTGCCCGAGCGCTCGACGCGGTACAACTGCTCCAGATCGAGCTGGCCGTCACCACCGCTGCCGGCCACAACCCGTCCGCGCACGTCGGCAAACAGCTTGCCCTGCTTGTCCGCCAGGTTTGCGGCCTGCTGCAGGACGCTGGTACCGCCCGTGTCGTTGACCACGTAGCGGTTTGTCTGGTTGCACGGCTGGAACAGCAGTCTGCCCTCCGCCACGGTCAACTGGCCTTGCATGCGTGTCTGGCCGACATGGGAGGCGCTCTGCCGTTCACCGTCGAACAACTGGCAAGCGGCAAACAGCGGAAGCAGGGCAACGAGGACTAAGGAACGGGCAACACGCATCTTGGGGTCTCCTGACAAGTGTCGCCACGTTACTCAGCCTGACCGTTCATCACAACCCGTTATCGTCTCCACGTTGTATTGGCGCTGATGCAGGTTGCGATTTTTTATCTTCAGATGTGAAAGGTCTGACCTGTTTGCAGGCCTTCCACGCTTTTGGCGTAGGCCAAAGCCACATCCGCCGCAGGAACCGGCTTGAAGCCACGGAAGTACGGCGCGTATTTGCCCATGGCTTCGACGAGGACGTTCGGGCTGATCGAGTTCACGCGCAAGCCGCGCGGCAGTTCGATGGCGGCGGCCCGGACGAAGCTGTCCAGTGCACCGTTGACCAGTGCTGCCGAGGCACCGCTGTAGATCGGATCGTGACTGAGCACGCCGGTGGTGAAGGTGAACGATGCGCGGTCATTGGCGAACTCGCGGCCGATCAGCAGCAGGTTGACCTGGCCCATGAGCTTGTCTTTCAGGCCCAGGGCAAAGCTCTCTTCGGTCATCTCATTGAGCGGTGCGAAGGTCACGTTGCCGGCTGCACATACCAGTGCGTCGAATTTTCCGGTCTGCTCGAACAGTTTGCGAATCGAGGCGCTGTCACTGATGTCCACCTGAAAGTCGCCGCTGGTGCGACCGATGCGGATGATTTCGTGGCGTTGCGACAGTTCCTTGTCGACGGCCGAGCCGATGGTGCCGCCTGCGCCGATCAAAAGAATTTTCATGGGGCTGATCCTCGTTGTGGGTTGAACGAGGCTTCAGTTTAGGGTGGTTTTTTCTCCAGATAAGCGCACTAATAGGCAACCTTTGGTTTTCAAATGGAAACAATCCATGAGCGAGATGGATGATCTTGCCGCGTTCGCGGTGTTGATCGAAGCGGGGAGTTTCACCCTGGCGGCGCAGCAGCTCGGTTGCAGCAAAGGCCAGTTGTCCAAGCGTATCAGCCAGCTGGAAGCGCAGTTTTCCGTGGTGCTGTTGCAGCGCACCACCCGCCGCTTGAGCCTGACCGCGGCCGGCGCTGCGTTGTTGCCCCAGGCCCAGGCGCTGGTGGTGCAAGTCGAGCGGGCGCGCCAGGCCCTGGCGCGTCTGAAAGACGACATGGCCGGCCCGGTGCGGATGACGGTGCCAGTGTCGCTCGGGGAAACCTTCTTCGATGGCCTGTTGCTGGAGTTCTCCGCCAAGTATCCCCAAGTGCAGATCGAACTGGAGCTCAACAACAGCTACCGTGAACTGTCTCGCGACGGTTTCGATCTGGCGATTCGTTCCGACGTGGCCATTGACCAGCGACTGGTGGCGCGCCCGTTGCTGGCGTGGCAAGAGCTCACCTGTGCCAGCCCGGCTTACCTGGAGCAATACGGTGAACCGCAAACGCCCCAGGCGCTGGCCGAACATCGTTGCCTGCTCAACAGCCATTACAGCGGTCGCGAAGAATGGCTGTATCACCAGCAGCATGAGTTGTTGCGGGTGCGGGTATCGGGACCGTTCGCCAGCAACCATTACAACCTGTTGAAGAAAGCCGCGCTGGTCGGTGCCGGTATTGCACGCCTGCCGTCCTACTGTCTGCCAACAGAACTGGCCGACGGGCGTTTGCGATGGCTCCTGCGCGATTATCAGACCCGCAGCATGCCGATGTACCTGGTGCATCCTTATCAGGGTGGATTGCCCAAGCGCACGCAGGTACTGGCGGATTATTTGATGGGGTGGTTCAAGCGCAGTGGGGAAGTGTTGGATCGGTTGTAACGACCCCCTGTAGGAGCGAGCTTGCTCGCGAAGAACGTATAGACACCACGTTCATCCAGCCAGCCCCCGTCATCGTTAACGTCCATCGCGAGCGAGCTCGCTCCTACAAGGGATCTCATGGCGGGCATAAAAAAAACGGCCTGTGAAGGCCGTTTTTTGTTTACCGCAAAGGCTTAGCCGCCGAGGTACGCTTCGCGCACTTTCGGGTCGGTCAACAGGGCTTCACCGGTGCCTTGCATCACCACCCGGCCGTTCTCCAGAACGTAGGCACGGTCAGCGATTTTCAGCGCCTGGTTGGCGTTCTGCTCGACCAGGAACACCGTCACACCGTCCTTGCGCAGTTGTTCGATGATGTCGAAGATCTGCTGGATGATGATCGGTGCCAGGCCCAGGGAAGGCTCGTCGAGCAGCAACAGTTTAGGCTTGCTCATCAGCGCACGGCCGATGGCGAGCATTTGCTGTTCGCCGCCGGACATGGTGCCGCCACGCTGGGCGAAGCGTTCTTTCAGGCGTGGGAAAAGTCCGAGAACCTTGTCCATCTGTTCCTGATAGTCGCCCTTGGCGGTGAAAAAACCGCCCATGGACAGGTTTTCTTCCACGGTCAGGCGGGAAAACACCCGACGACCTTCCGGCACCACGGCAATGCTCTTGCGCATGATCTGCGAGGATTCCTGGCCGACCAGTTCCTCACCCATATAGCGGATGCTGCCGCTGTGGGCTCGCGGCGAACCGCAAAGCGTCATCAGCAGCGTGGACTTGCCGGCACCGTTGGCACCGATCAGGGTCACGATCTCGCCCTGGCGGACTTCGACGTTGACGCTGTGCAGGGCCTGGATCTTGCCGTAGAAGGTGGAAACGTTTTCGAACTGCAGCATTTACGCTTCCCCCAGGTAGGCTTTGATCACTTCAGGATTGTCGCGGATCTGTTCCGGCGTGCCGTTGGCCAAGGGGGTGCCCTGGTTGATCACGACGATGTGGTCGGAAATGCTCATGACCAGTTTCATGTCGTGTTCGATCAGCAGCACGGTGACGTTGTGCTCTTCACGCAGCATGCTGATCAGCGCCTTGAGGTCTTCGGTTTCCTTCGGGTTCAGGCCCGCGGCCGGTTCGTCGAGCATGAGGATCCGTGGACGGGTCATCATGCAGCGGGCGATTTCCAGGCGACGTTGCTGACCGTAGGCCAGGGTGCCGGCCGGACGGTTGGCGAATGCCGTGAGGTTGACCTTGTCCAGCCAGTACTCGGCGAATTCCATGGCCTCGCGCTCGCTTTTGCGGAACGACGGCGTTTTGAACAGACCGGACAGGAAGTTGGTGTTCAGGTGACGGTGCTGGGCGATCAAGAGGTTCTCGACCGCGGTCATGTCCTTGAACAACCGCACGTTCTGGAAGGTGCGCACCACGCCCTTGAGGGCGATCTTGTGGCCGGGCAGGCCTTCGATGGCCTCGCCGTCGAGCAGGATGCTGCCGCCGCTCGGCTTGTAGAAGCCGGTCAGGCAGTTGAACACGGTGGTCTTGCCGGCGCCGTTGGGGCCGATCAGCGCAACCACTTGTTTCTCTTTCACGCTCAAGGCCACGCCGTTGACCGCCAGCAAGCCGCCGAAGCGCATGCTCAGGTTTTCTACTTTCAGGATCTCGCGGCTCATTTGCGCAGCTCCATGTGAGGACGTTGCATGGGCAGCAGACCCTGAGGGCGCCAGATCATCATCAGCACCATCAAGGCGCCGAACATCAACATGCGGTACTCACTGAACTCACGCATCATTTCCGGCAACAGGATCATCACCGTGGCGGCGAGCACGACACCCAGTTGCGAGCCCATGCCGCCCAGCACCACGATGGCGAGGATGGTCGCCGACTCGATGAAGGTGAAGGACTCCGGTGTCACCAGGCCCTGACGCGCAGCGAAGAAGCTGCCGGCGAAACCGGCGAAGCAGGCACCGAGGGTGAAGGCTGACAGTTTGATGATCGTCGGGTTCAGACCCAGTGCACGGCAAGCGATTTCGTCTTCACGCAGGGCTTCCCAGGCACGGCCCAGAGGCATGCGCAGCAAGCGGTTGATGACGAACAGAGCGAACAGCGCGAGGAACAACGCAACCAGGTAGAGGAAGATCACCTTGTTGATCGAGTTGTATTCCAGGCCGAAGTACTCGTGGAACGTCTGCAGGCCTTCAGCCGCTTTACGTTCGAAGGTCAGGCCGAAGAACGACGGTTTCTCGATGTTGCTGATGCCGTTCGGGCCACCGGTGATGTCGGTCAGGTTACGCAGGAACAGCCGGATGATTTCACCGAAGCCCAAGGTCACGATGGCCAGGTAGTCGCCACGCAAGCGCAGTACCGGGAAACCGAGCAGGAAGCCGAACGTGGCTGCCATCAGGCCGGCAATCGGCAGGCAGATCCAGAAGCTCAGGCCATAGTAATGCGACAGCAGCGCATAACTGTAGGCGCCAACGGCATAGAAACCGACGTAACCCAGGTCGAGCAGGCCGGCCAGGCCAACCACGATGTTCAGGCCGAGGCCGAGCATCACGTAGATCAGCACCAGCGTGGCGATATCCACCGCACCGCGAGAGCCGAAAAACGGCCAGACCAGGGCACCGGCGATCAACGCGATGATGATCCAGCGTTGAGTGGTCGGCAGGGTCAGGAAGTTGCTGGCCTTGGCCGGGATCAGCGGCATGCTTGGCGAAGAGCGCCAGGCCGAGCTGATCTGCTGGTCGAACAGCACACGCAGGAACATCAGCACCGAGCACACCGCGATGGTGATCAGGGTGGCGTCGCTGGTGCCATGAACTTCGAGGTTGATGCCGACGATGGTCAGCTTCAGACCGAGCACCGGGTAGGCCACGGCCCACACCAGCAAAGCGCTGAACAGCGCCTGTTTAAGATTCCTAGTCATACTTTCTCAACCTCCGGACGGCCCAACAGGCCGGTTGGCCGGAACAACAGCACCAGAACCAATAGACCGAAAGCCACGACGTCCTTGTACTGGTCGCCGAAAATGTCGGCACCAAAGGCTTCCGCTACCCCAAGCACGATCCCGCCGAGCATGGCGCCGGGGATGCTGCCGATTCCGCCCAGTACTGCTGCGGTGAAGGCCTTGAGGCCGACGAGGAAACCGGCGTTCGGGTTGATCACACCGTACTGCATGCTCAGGAGCACGGCGGCGATGGCCGCCAGTGCAGCACCGATGACGAAGGTCAGGGCGATGATGTTGTTGGTGTTGATACCCAGCAGGTTGGCCATCTTGATGTCTTCGGCGCAGGCGCGACAGGCGCGACCCAGGCGAGAGCGGGAGATGAACAGGGTCAGGCCGAGCATGGCGACCAGGGTCACCACGAACACCACGATTTGCATGTAGGAAATCAGCACTTCATGTGCGCCACCTGGCCCAAAGGCAAAGTTGCCCGGAATCAGGTTGGGGATGGATTTGTCCTTGGAGTCTTGCGCCAGCAGAACGGTGTTCTGCAGGAAGATCGACATGCCGATGGCGGAGATCAGCGGGATCAGACGGTTGCTGCCGCGCAAGGGGCGGTAGGCGATCCGTTCGATGCTGTAGCCGTAGGCACTGGTTACAACGATGGTGGCGAGAAAAGCGGCGGTCATCAACAGCGGCACGCTGTCGAGTCCCAGCATGGCCAGCCCGGCGATGGCGATGAACGCCACGTAGGAGCCAATCATGTACACCTCGCCGTGGGCGAAGTTGATCATTCCAATGATGCCGTAAACCATCGTATAGCCGATGGCGATCAGGGCATACGTGCTGCCAATGGTCAGGCCATTAACCAGCTGTTGGAAGAAGTGATAGATGTCAGGCATTACAGCGCTCCTAAAAACCTGATACGCATTTCACTGGTGGAGTCATTTTCCCGCCCGGGCCCCGTGGATCTGCATCCACTTCGAATCCGGGGTTTGCCAGCGAACCGCTGATGACGGTTTTGAGATTTTCAGGTGGGGAGACTGGCGGATCACGCCAGCGCGGCCCAGATACGTTCGTAAAACAAAGCCCACGGCACGCCGTGGGCTTTGTTGGCAGTCAGTCAGGCAACGCCTTACTGAGGCTTGGCTTCAGTTTTTGGTTTGCCGAAGTGCCACTCGTAAACCACGAACTTGAAGTCTTTCAGGTCGCCTTTCTCGTCGAAGCTCAGATCGCCGGTAGGCGTCTTGAAGGTGCCGGCGTGGATGGCTTCAGCCACTTTGGCGGAGTCTTCGGACTTGGCAGCCTTGATACCGTCGGCGATCACGGTCACAGCCGAGTAGGCCGGGAACACGAACGGACCGCTCGGGTCTTCTTTCTTGGCTTTGAACGCATCAGCCAGGGCAACGTTGGCCGGATCCTGGTCGAAGGATTTCGGCAGGGTCACCAGCAGGCCTTCGGAAGCGTCCTTGGCGATCTGCGAAATGGAGTCGTTACCCACGCCTTCCGGACCCATGAACTTGGCTTTCAGGCCTTTTTCCTGGGATTGACGCAGGATCAGACCCAGTTCCGGGTGGTAGCCGCCGTAGTAGACGAAGTCGACATTGGCTTGCTTGAGCTTGGCGATCATCGAGGAGAAGTCTTTGTCGCCGGCGTTGACGCCTTCGAACACGGCGACTTTCACGCCTTTGCCTTCCAGGGTTTTCTTCACGGCGGTGGCGATGCCTTCACCGTATTGCTGTTTGTCGTGCAGAACAGCAACGATCTTCGGTTTTACGAAATCGGCAATATAGTTACCGGCGGCAGGGCCCTGGGCGCTGTCCAGACCGATGGTGCGGAACACCATTTTGTAACCACGGGCGGTGATGTCCGGGCTGGTGGCAGCCGGGGTGATCATGATCACGCCCTCGTCTTCGTAGATGTCCGAAGCCGGTTGAGTGGAGCTGGAGCACAGGTGACCTACCACGAACTTGACGCCGTCGTTGACGACCTTGTTCGCGACGGCCACAGCTTGTTTCGGATCACAGGCGTCATCGTATTCAACGGCTACGAGTTGCTTGCCGTCTACGCCGCCCTTGGCGTTGATTTGCTCGATGGCCATTTTGGCGCCACTGAACTGCATGTCGCCGTATTGGGCTACAGGGCCGGTTTTAGGGCCGGCGATGCCGATCTTGATGGTGTCAGCTGCGAACGAATGGCTGGCAACCCCGGCCAGAACCATAGCGGCAAACAGTTTGGAAATCTGCTTAGTAGCCTTAGTCATAGTGCTCCACTCTTACTGTTGTAGTTTTTATAGTCCTGGCGCCGAAAGCAGCAGAACCGGGTCAGATATCTGCGACATTCCCCGGAAAAGTCCCTCGGCAACTGTACCGGTACAGTGTAGAGCGCCGATTGTCAGCCTGGGAAGGCGGCGCCGGGGGACAAAACCTGCAAGTGTCGCTTTATTGAAAGTAAAAGACAGAATTGCGGCGGGGTGTTGAGGGGCTTATAGCCATATTCAGTGCATTCCCTGGCTTTCCTGCGCTTTTCATTTCGGTCACTCAATTGCATCCGGGTTTTTCTGCCAGACCACCGACGTTATCATCTACGTCGATTTCTTTTCCGGACAGTCCCATGAATCAAGAACCTAGCACCCTCTATGCCAAGCTGCTTGGTGAAACCGCATCTATTACCTGGAAAGAGCTGGAGCCGTTCTTCGCCAAGGGCGCCCTATTGTGGGTCGATCCTGGCATGGATCTGATCGCCGCCGCCGAGGCCGTGGCCCAGGATGAAGGGGAGAAAGTGGCTGCCTGGCTGGCCGCTGACAAGCTCGGCAAGCTGTCTGAAACACGGGCGCTGGATCTTTTTGAGCGTGATCCGCAGCTGTGGGCCGTGGTTGTTTCGCCGTGGATTCTGATCCAGGAAAGGTCGCAGGCTTAAAGGTTGCACCTCAATGGTGCGCTTCTTTCGGAGGGAAAAGTGTGTAGCCGAGTAGCGTGATGGCATGTTGCCGTAGAGAAAGGCCACAGCTTCACGGTGACGTAAACGTAACGGGAACAGTTGAGAGGGCAACTGAACGTCTGCTCAATTGTTTCTGGATGTTGATTTGCGTTGATTGTGGGGCCGCCTTCGCGAGCAGGCTCGCTCCCACAGGGATCTCATATGCTCTGAAGATCCAATGTGGGAGCGAGCCTGCTCGCGAATGGGGGCGACACTTAGTGAGCGGTCTTGCCCGTATGGTTATTCAACGAAATAACCTTGGTCTTGCCAATGCGGTGACGGTAGATCTCGCGCAGGTACTTGATCGATTTCTTCACGCAATCCCGGGACAGGCGGATGTCGTTGATCGAGACGAACTTGTCCTTGTCGTTGATCAGCTCGCGGTACTTCTTCTCGTACATCGGCTTGATTGCGTACCAGTTGGTATCGAGGATCTTCGCCGGGTTCTCGAATTCGTTGAGCAACTCGTCGATCCGGTCTTCATCGAACTGTTCATTGATGATGAAGTCCAGGATCGAGTTGTCCAGGGTCTCGTCGAAACGGTACGGGTTTTTCGCGAAGCAGCGCTTGATGAAGGCCACGATCAGCGTCAGGAAATCGTCCGACAGGCACGGGCTCTTGGCGATCAGGGTGGTCAGCGACAGGTTGGCCGAAGCACCGATCACCAGCGCGTAGCGCTTGAGCGTGGTGTTGGGGAACAGGCTGTTGAGGTGAGTCTTCAACCGGTTCAAATCCATGTAGGACAGCTTGTAGTCCTTGGGCAAGGAAACGATCGACACCACCGACGAGCAATTCTTGAAGAAGTGCAGGTCATGCAGGGCTGCCGCGTCGTAACCCGAGTTCTTGTACTGCTCCAGCGACGCGCGATAGCGCTTGGACTCAATCGGCAACAGGCTGATGCCTTCGATGGCCTGGGTGACCTTGTTGAAGTGCGGCAGGTCGATCGAACGGAAGAACAGGTCGTCGATGTTCAGGCGCTGTGGCTCTTTCTCGAACACCTTGAATTTGTCGCTGCTCGGCGCCGGGGTTTCCGGCACCACGGACTCGGCGTAGGCAATCGCCACCGGACCGGCCAGGCTCATGAACAGGTCGTTGGCGTCCAGGCGGATGGTTTCGCCGATGTCGATGCCGGCACGACGGAAATAGTTCTGGTCGTAGTCGGTGGTCACCGCCTGGGCCGTCAGGATGTTGAAGATCTGCTGCGAGATGTATTGGTTGGCATGCTTTTCCATGGCATTGACATCAATGTTCTGGATATTGCCGTCATCGTTCTCTTCGGCGTAACGCATGATGTCGTTGGAGATCAGCATCATCGCGTTCCATGGGCGGATGCGGCCCATGACGCTGGCTTCGCTGCTGTCTTCGTTGGCGAAGTTGTAGGAGAAGTCCCACTCTTCCGACAGGTATTTGCACAGCAGGCGGCCGGCGTTGATGTGCAGGGCCTCGGACATTTCACTGCGGTGATCGGAAATGTTCGGCAGCACACAGATGCCGCTGGTGAAGATCGGTTCGAAGACGAAGGAGTGGCCGCTCTTGCTGTCATGCTCGTCCATCGGCTTGGTGTCGAACGTCTTGTTCATGTACGAATGCTGCTGGGCCAGGCCGAATTCCGAGGCCATGCCCGAACCGGTGCCGCCGCCGGCACTGAAGATCGAGAAATACAGACGCGACTGGTTGGCCTTGATGCCGCAGCTGTCGATCAGGTACGAGTGAATCATTTTCCAGTCAGGGCTGGAGAAACGCTGGGTGTCCTTGTTCAGGATAATCTTGGCCAGGTACTGGCCAAGGATCGGCGCGTTACCGGCGCCACCGGCGTGGACTTCCGACAGGTCCATGATTTTCATCTTGCTGTAGTCGCGCAGGAAGCCGCTTTTTTCGCCCTTGCGCGAGAAGCGGATGCGTCCGGCGATGTCCTTGTCCAGGTCGCCGAGCATCACCAGTGGTTCGACCAGAAACACCGGCTTGGTGTTTTTGTTCTGGCCAAGGCGCAGGTTGTTGCGGATCCACTGGGCCGGGCTGTAGCCCTTTTCGGCAAAACGCTTGTCCGGCGACAGGCGATCTTCGTTGTTGAATTCGTTGAGGTAGAACTTACGGGCGTTGTACACCAGTTCCGCCACGTCCAGCGCAATGTTCGAGCCGCAGCGGCCCAGGCCGATCAGGCACACCGACGGGAACTCTTGATCGCTGTGCTGTTCGCTGTCGCCTTCCAGGTGCGGTGCGCGCGGGAACACCATGTCGCGCAAGCCGTCGAGGTTGTCGAGGATGCGGTCGGTGTTGGTTTCGGTGAAATAGAGGTATTGCTGTGTCGCCAACGGGCGCGATTGAATCAATGGCTTCGGTGATGACGGGCTGTTGGCCGCGGGGCTCAACGTCAGATCGGTTACCGCAGTGGCCGGGTTGTTTTTAGAAGTCATTGTTCGCCATCTACCTGGGCTGATTGGTTGGCCGACTCACTGTCGTCGAACCGTCACGGAATACAATCGCGTCTTTTTTCAGCGCGTACTTGGACCATGCCTTGGTCTTTAGCCTGAGCATTGCTCGGAGTGAATCCTTTCCTGAGTCATGTTGAATCGGCCAATATTCGGTGATCTTTAATCAAAAGGAGGCAAAATGATGTCAACGCTACCTTCGCTAGGGTTTGCCGGGATCGGCCTGATGGGGCTGCCGATGTGCCGACGCCTGCTGGCCGCGGGTTATCAGCTGGCGGTATGGAATCGCAATCCGGACAAGTGCAAGGCGCTGGTGGAGGCCGGCGCACGCCAGGTCGCCAGCCCGGCCGAACTGTGCCAGCACGCAGACGTGGTCATGCTGTGCCTGGCGGATACGTCGGTCGTACGCGAGGTTGTGTTTGGTCCGGCAGGCATTGCGGAAGGAGCAAAAAAGGGTCAGTTGCTGGTGGACTTCTCCAGCCTGGAGCCCAACGCCACGCGGGAAATGGCCGCGAATCTCGCCGCTGAAACCGGCATGGGCTGGCTCGACACACCGGTGTCCGGTGGCGTGGTCGGTGCCGAGGCTGGAAGCCTGGCAATCATGGTCGGCGGTGAAGTACAGGATCTGGAGCGGGTCCGGCCTGTGCTGTTGAACCTGGGGCAGCGTGTGACGCACATGGGCGGCGTCGGGGCAGGCCAGGTGACCAAGGCGTGCAATCAGATGATCGTTGCCTGCAATGCATTGGTGATTGCCGAAGTGGTCGCGCTGGCGGAACGTTCCGGGGTTGATGCCAGCCTGATCGCCGAAGCGCTGGCCGGCGGCTTTGCCGATTCGAAACCGTTGCAGTTCCTGGCCCCGCAGATGGCTGAAAACCGTTTCGAACCGGTCAAGTGGCACGTACGCACGTTGCTCAAGGATCTGGATGCAGCGGTGAAGTTTTCCCGTGAGCAAGGCTCGGCGACACCGATCAGCGGTCTGGCCGCGCAGTTGATGCGCCTGCATGGGAGTCAGGGTTTCCTTGAAAAGGACCCGTCTACATTAGTGCAGATGTACCGTGAGCCAGACTCAGCGTCGTGACGGTGCAGGCGTGCTTGCGCTGGTTGATTTCGTTCAGCACCGGAAGCAATTCGGCCAGCGGCACCGGCCGGCTGAGCAGATAGCCCTGAACGAAGTCACAGCCGTGGTTTTCCAGAAATTGGTATTGCTCGAAGGTTTCGACTCCTTCGGTGACCACTTGAAGGTGCAGGGTATGGGCCATGACGATGATCGCTTGGACGATTTCCATGTCCTGGGTCGCCTTGGGTATGTCCTGGATGAACGAACGGTCGATTTTCAGCGTGTTGAGCGGCAAGCGCTTGAGGTAGGCCAGGGATGAATAGCCGGTGCCGAAGTCATCGATCGACAGCGAAACGCCGAGGGCGCGGATCTGCCGCATCAGCACCAGGGTGTTGGCGATATTGCCCATCAAGGCGTTTTCGGTGACCTCCAGTTCCAGACGGTGGGGCTCCACACCGGAGGCCCGCAATGCGTACTCGATTTCATCGGCCAGTTCTTCGCGCGCCAGGTTCAGGGGCGAGCAGTTCACGGCGATCTTCAGGTCTTCACAGCCTTGGCGCGACAACTCGCCCAAGTCCTCGCAGGCCTTGCGCAACACCCAGTTGTCCAGCTCGGCGATCAGGCCGTTGGCCTCGGCGATGGCGATAAAACGATCCGGCACGAGGAAACCGTGGACCGGGTGTTGCCAGCGGATCAAGGCTTCGAGCTTGCTGACCTGACCGGTCTTGAGGTCATAGATCGGCTGGTAATAGAGTATCAGGCCAGTGTCTTCACGCAGGGCGTGGCGCAACTCTTCTTCCAGTTGCAGCTCGAGTGTGGCGCGGGTTTTCAGGTTGGCGCTGAAAAAGTTCAGCCCGTTGCGACCGCCGCCCTTGGACTGATACAGCGCCAGGTCGGCGTTCTTCAACAGCTCCTCACAGGTCTTGCCGTCTTCCGGGAACAGGCTGATGCCGATGCTGGTGGTCATGACCATGCGCCTGCCGCCCAACTCGATGGGCTCCTTCATTTTCAGCATGATGCGTTGGGCCATATTGCGCGCCTCTTCACGATCACGCAGGTCAATGAGCAGGCAGAACTCGTCGCCACCGAAGCGCGCGACCACATCCTCGTGACTGCGAACCGAGCTCTTGATGTGCCCGGCCAGCACTTTGAGCAGTTCGTCACCGGCATCGTGGCCAAGGCTGTCGTTGATCCGCTTGAAATGGTCGATGTCCAGGAACATGACCGCGAGCATCCCGCCTTTGTTGGATTTCTCGATGAGTTTTTCGGCGAAGATCTGGTTGAACCCCCGGCGGTTGAGCAGGTTGGTCAGCGCGTCGTAGTGCGCCACCTGTTGCAGCGACATGCGCGCCTGGTCCAGTTGGCTGAGCAGGGAGTTGACCCGTTGCAGGTCGTGGTCCTTGCGTTGCAGTTTCTTGTCCGCCAACGCCGCGCTGATGCTGCTACCGATGATCAGCAGGGTCATGACCGCCACGGTCAGTGCCAGTTGCAGTTGGCTGTTTTCGCCGGTTTGCGCTGGCAGGCTGTCGCTGGGCAGCACCAGGTTGAAGGCGGCCATGGCCGTGAGGTGCATACTGAGGATGCCAGTCCCGAGTAACAGGCTGGCGCTGTATTTGAAGAGCTGATGCAGCATGCCGGCGCCATCGCGCAGATACCATGCCAGCAGCAAGGCGGCCAGCGCGGCCCCGATCGCGATCGCGATGGAAAGGGCGAACAGGCCCGGATGGTAGTAGACCGTGGCATTGGAGTGCATGGCCGTCATGCCCACGTAATGCATGGTCGCGATACCCAGGCCGATCCCGATCGATGCCTTGAGACACCGCTGCAAACTCAAATCAGGGAGGCTGAGGGTATGCATTGCCAGCCACGCGGCGAGCAGCGCGATGATCAGCGAGAACAGCGTGACAGGCAGTTGGTAGTGAAGATCGACAGGCGCCTGGAAGGCCAGCATCCCGACGAAGTGCATGGCCCAGATACCGCCGGCCAGGCATCCGCTGCCCACCCAGCGCCAGAGTGTCTTGGACGCGGATTTTTCAGCGTGAGCAACCCGTTCGGCCATGTCCAGTGTCGCGAAACTGCCGACACAGGCAACCAGATAAGCCAGCAGCACCAGAAAAGGGTCATGTGTGCAATTGAGTATGACCTGCCCGCTCTCTGGTAGCTCGGTAATGAAATGCAAACCAAGCCACTCCATAGCATGCCCCATCGTTATCCCTCAGGCCGTTGCAATGAGCGCCGGCGAATGCCTTGGAGTATAGAGGGCATGGATGGAGCGCAAGCCGTAGTGGCACATTGGTGCCAAACATTTTGACATTAGCCTGATAGCGATTAGTGCTAATGCTCAGGCGATTTGCTTCTGAGGCGTCTCGAACGCGGGTTGCAGGGCCGGCAAGCCAAAAGCGGCACGGGCCGCGTCGCAATCGGGATTGGCCAGGCCATCGACCCAGGAAGCGTCGAATTCCCGGCAGGTACTGGAGCGCTTTTCGTAAATCGAGCATTGCACCGTACTGCCTACGTCTCCGACCAGGCTGGTGCAGCGCACGGGTTTACAGCCGGTGCCGAGCATCGCGACCCGACTGGGGCTGATCTGCTCGACAAGCTCATCGGGTACCGTCCCCCCGGACGAGGCGCATTCACCCCAGAAAAATGACACGCGAAAATGAGAACAGCAGGCACCGCAATTCAGACACGGACTGGCTTCGGACATGGGCGATTATCTAAGGAGGAGTGGAGACACAGGGGGGGAAACAAGGCCGCTATTCTAGGCTTCGCCAACGGCTTGGGAAGGGGGGCTCAAAGGTATTTTTCATCGGTCGGACGGACTGCGAAATACCGGCCCTGTGAAAGCTCCTACAGGTTGCGTCCCATGGGTTGGTATCAGCCTGGCGAATAATGAAAGACAGGTGCGGTCGGCCTGTCTAGATTGCAAAGTCCGGGGGCAGTGACGCCCCAAAAACAATAAAAGAGACGGACCCATGCAGAACTCGACCCAAGCGGCCAATGCCTGGCGCATTCTGTTCCTGTTGTTCCTGGCCAACCTGTTCAATTTTTTCGACCGCACCATCCCGGCCATCATCATCGAGCCTATTCGCATGGAATGGCACCTCAGTGATTTCCAGTTGGGGATCATCGGGACGGCATTCACCATCGTCTACGCCATTGCCGGCTTGCCGCTGGGGCGCATGGCCGATACCGGTTCGAGGAGCAAACTGATGGGCTGGGGGCTGGCGGTGTGGAGCGGGTTGACCGCCGTCAACGGCATGGTGGGCAGTTTCTGGAGCTTCCTGATCGTGCGCATGGGCATCGGCATTGGCGAGGCCAGCTACGCGCCAGCCGCCAACTCGCTGATCGGCGACTTGTTTCCGGCTCACCGCCGGGCGCGGGCCATGGGGATCTTCATGTTGGGGCTGCCATTGGGGTTGTTGTTGGCGTTCTTCACCATTGGCGCGATGGTCAAGGCCTTCGATAGCTGGCGCGCGCCGTTCTTTATCGCGGCGGTGCCCGGGCTGATCCTGGCGATCTTCATGTTTTTCATCAAGGAACCCAAGCGCGGCGCCGCCGAGAGCGTTCAGGTCTCGCAGGAAAAGATCGATCGGCCGATCCGGCGGGTACTGGCTGTGCCAACCTTCCTGTGGCTGGTGATGGCCGGCCTGTGTTTCAACTTCGCCACCTATGCCTGCAACTCGTTTCTGGTGCCGATGCTGCAACGCTACTTCCTCATGCCGTTGCAGGATGCCGCGGTCGCCACCGGGGTTATTGTCGGTGTGACCGGGTTGGTCGGCCTGACCCTCGGAGGCTGGATTGCGGACAAGATTCACCAGCGGGTCGCCAACGGGAGGCTGTTGTTTGCCGCCTTCAGCCTGGTCATTTCGACGGTTTGTACCGCTTGGGCGCTGCATTCCGGGCGAATCGAGATCGGTGTTTTCGTCGCCGTGTTCGGTCTCGGTTGGCTGTTCGCCTACAACTTCTATACCTGCGTTTATACGGCGATTCAGGATGTAGTCGAGCCGCGTCTGCGGGCGACTGCCATGGCGTT
This sequence comes from Pseudomonas sp. IT-P74, assembly GCF_949768175.1. NCBI lineage: Bacteria > Pseudomonadati > Pseudomonadota > Gammaproteobacteria > Pseudomonadales > Pseudomonadaceae > Pseudomonas > Pseudomonas sp. IT-P74. Next base: position 308,889 of record NZ_CATKQD010000044.1, read on the forward strand.
GTTCTTCGCCGGGTTGTATCTGTTGGGCGGTGGTCTTGGGCCGGTAGTGGTCGGCGCGTTGTCCGATCACTTCGCCCACACGGCGATGCTCGCGGCGGGTGCCGAACAGATGACTGAAGCGTTCAAGGCCGTCGGTCTGCACGATGCGATGTACCTGATTCCGGTGGCACTGTTGTTCACCGTGGTGTTTCTGTTCCTGGCTTCGCGGTGTTTCGTGCGCGATACCAAGCGGATGAAGGCAGGGTTGGTTGGCGTGGTCGAGCCAGAGGTTGCAGCGGCGACTGCATGATTGCTATCGCCAGCAGGCTGGCTCCCACATTGGATCTCCAGTGTGAACACAACCCCTGTGGGAGCTAGCCTGCTAGCGATGAGGCCATCGGCATCACCACAAAAGTCAGATAAAAAGAAGGCCCGCATCACTGCGGGCCTTCTTTTTAAGCAGGGTGGAGCAGGGGACTTAACCCGCCACCAACACCCGAATCGCTTCCAGTCGCAGCGCAGCCTTGTCGAGCATGGCCAGACCTTGCTCGCGTTGTTTGCGCAGGGCCACCAGTTCGCTGTCGCGCACGGTCGGGTTGACCGCTTGCAAGGCGGTCAGGCGCGCCAGTTCTTCGTCGGTATCGGCGGCCAGGCGACGCTGCGCCTCGGCGACGCGTTCTGTGTGGCGCGGCAGGATCTTCGCTTCTCCGGCGTTGATCCGTGGCGTCAGTTGGTCACGCTGGGCCTGGATGAACTTGTTGGCGCTGGCACGCGGTACGCTTTCGAGCTGGTCGTTCAAGGTCTCGAACGACACGCGGGCCGACAGGTCGTTGCCGTTGGTGTCCAGCAGGCAGCGCAGGGCGGCCGGCGGCAGGTAGCGGCCCAGTTGCAGCGAGCGCGGAGCAACCACTTCGCTGACATACAGCAGTTCCAGCAACACGGTGCCAGGTTTCAGCGCCTTGTTCTTGATCAACGCCACGGCGGTGTTGCCCATGGAACCGGACAGCACCAGGTCCATGCCGCCCTGAACCATCGGGTGTTCCCAAGTGATGAACTGCATGTCTTCGCGAGACAGCGCCTGGTTACGGTCGTAAGTGATGGTCACGCCTTCGTCGTCGCCCAGCGGGAAGCTGGCGTCGAGCATTTTTTCGCTCGGCTTGAGGATCAGCGCGTTTTCCGAATGGTCTTCGCTATCGATGCCGAAGGCGTCGAACAGGGTTTCCATGTAGATCGGCAAGGCGAACTGATCGTCTTGTTCAAGGATTTCTTCAACCAACGCGTCGCCTTCACCCGCGCCACCGGAGTTCAGCTCCAGCAAACGGTCACGGCCGGTGTGTAACTCAGCCTCAAGACGCTCACGCTCGGTGCGGGCTTCGTCGATCAGCGCTTGCCACTCGCCATCGTCGGCTTCTTCGAGCAGCGGCAGCAGGCGCGGGCCGAACTGGTGCTGCAAGGCGTTGCCGGTCGGGCAGGTATTGAGGAATGCGTTCAGCGCTTCGTGGTACCACTGGAACAGGCGCTCTTGCGGGCTGGTTTCCAGGTACGGCACGTGCAGCTCGATGATGTGCTTCTGGCCGATCCGGTCCAGACGACCGATGCGTTGTTCCAGCAGGTCCGGGTGGGACGGCAGGTCGAACAGCACCAGGTGATGGGAGAACTGGAAATTGCGGCCTTCACTGCCGATTTCCGAGCAGATCAGCACTTGCGCGCCAAACTCTTCGTCGGCGAAGTAGGCGGCGGCGCGGTCACGCTCGAGGATGTTCATGCCTTCGTGGAACACCGTGGCCGGGATGCCGGAACGCACGCGCAGGGCGTCTTCCAGGTCCATGGCGGTTTCGGCGTGGGCGCAGATCACCAGTACTTTGGTGCGCTTGAGCATCTTCAGCTGGTCGATCAGCCACTCGACGCGCGGGTCGAACTTCCACCAGCGTTCTTCTTCGCTGGCGTCCGGTTGGGCCTGGAAGCTGACTTCCGGGTACAACTCGGCGTGATCGCCCAATGGCAGTTCGAGGTATTCGTCCGGGCACGGCAGCGGGTACGGGTGCAGCTTGCGCTCCGGGAACCCCTGCACGGCGGCGCGGGTGTTACGGAACAGCACGCGGCCGGTGCCGTGGCGGTCCAGCAGCTCGCGCACCAGGCGCGCGCTGGCTTCGGTGTCGCCATCGTTGACGGCGGCCAGCAGGGCTTCGCCTTCGTTGCCGAGGAAGCCGTGAATGGTCTTGTGGGCTTGCGGCGACAGGCGCCCCTTGTCCAGTAATTCCTGAACGGCTTCAGCCACGGGGCGATAGTTTTCGCTCTCGGCGCGGAAGGCTTGCAGGTCGTGGAAGCGGTTCGGGTCGAGCAGGCGCAGACGGGCGAAGTGGCTGTCCTGGCCCAGTTGTTCCGGGGTGGCGGTCAACAGCAACACGCCGGGAATGGTTTCGGCGAGTTGCTCGACCAGGGAATACTCGGGGCTGACCTGATCTTCGTGCCACACCAGGTGGTGAGCTTCGTCGACCACCATCAAGTCCCAGCCCGCCGCGAACAGCGCGTCCTGGGCTTTTTCGTCGTCCACCAGCCACTCAAGCGCGACCAGCGCGAGCTGGGTGTCTTCGAAGGGGTTGCTGGCATCGCTTTCGATGAAGCGCTCTTCGTCGAACAGCGCGACCTGCAGGTTGAAGCGGCGGCGCATCTCTACCAGCCACTGGTGCTGCAGGTTCTCCGGAACCAGGATCAGCACGCGGTTGGCGCGGCCCGAGAGCAACTGGCGATGGATCACCAAACCGGCTTCGATGGTTTTGCCCAGGCCCACTTCGTCCGCCAGCAGAACCCGCGGTGCAATGCGGTCGGCGACTTCGCGGGCGATGTGCAACTGGTGCGCGATCGGTTGCGCACGCACGCCGCCCAGGCCCCAGAGTGCGGATTGCAACTGGCGACTGGTGTGTTCGAGCGTGTTGTAACGCAGGGAGAACCAGGCCAGCGGGTCGATCTGCCCGGCGAACAAGCGGTCGCTGGCCAGACGGAACTGGATGAAGTTCGACAGCTGGGTTTCCGGCAGGGTGACCACTTCGTTCTGCCCGTTGAGGCCGTGGTAAACCAGCAGGCCATCGACATCGTCGACTTCGCGAACGGTCAGCTTCCAGCCTTCGAAGTGAGTGATGGAGTCACCGGGCGAAAACCGCACGCGGGTGAGGGGCGCATTCCTTAGCGCGTACTGGCGAGTCTCGCCAGTGGCCGGATAGAGCACGGTCAACAAGCGGCCGTCCTGTGCCAGAACGGTGCCTAAACCCAGCTCGGCTTCGCTGTCACTGATCCAGCGTTGCCCCGGTTGATACTGCTGCGCCATGCTGCCTGACTCCCACCTGAAAAAGCGGGCTATCTTAACGGAATGAGGGCTTCAGGGCCAAAGGACTCTCAGAAAAACTCACAGTCATACGTTAGCCCACCTGTGAATGACGCGCCGCCCGGTGCACTAATGAGTGCCAAATGAGTCACAGTTTGCGACCGATGGCTCAAGTCGCCATCCCCGCAGCCGACAGCCTGCTGACAGGAGACTGAAAACATGCTGCCACCGATGCTCCCCTTGAGTGCCGTGCCGATCACTTCACAGACCGACCCGATCCGCCAGCGTCCGGATATTCCTCCGGTGGTGCCGGTGCAGGAAAGCTCCAGTGAAAGCACCATCGACCTGCAAAAGCGCAATCCCGAAGAGGACGGGTTGGTGCTGCGCGAGGAGCAGCGCCGCAAGCAGGAGCAGGAACGACGTCGCCGCGAGGCTGATGATGACGCCGAGTCTCACCTGGCGATTCCCGGGGATGAGCTCAATGCCGACAACACCGTGCCGGTGGCGCCACTGATGACAGATCAGCCACGGCAGGGGCTGTGGGTCGATATCGAGATTTGAGCGCAGGCTGGTCAGCACGGCCGTCAGGCCGCATTATTGGCGCAGGGTTGCCGAACGCTACGGCGGCTGACACTCATTTCAAGCGATGCACTGACCGCCATGAGCCAAGACGACAAACTGATTGACCTCAATGCTGAACGCGCCAAGCGTGTTCATGACCTCAATGACAAGCGGCTCAATGAAGTTCGCCAGGCGTTCGAGCAGGCCATGCCGTTGGGCAAAGCCAAAAAAAAGCCGAAGAGCAAACCGAAAAAGCGCTGAAATCCCCCGCATTCATTGATGCGGGTCAAACTTCTCCCTTCCTCTTGCCCAGTCTCGGGCGACATTGATCCCGGTCAATATTCTCTCCTGTCCGTTTGGTTAACTTAGCCCTATCGCAACAGGGCAGGTACAGGAGACGCGTCATGTTTTTCGACAACGTGGTGATCGCCGGGGTGCTGACTGTCAGCCTCATGTTTGTATTTTTTGCAGGGTTCGGACTTTTTATCTGGAAGGATTCGCACAAGCGGAAATAACCGTAGTTCTTTCTGGATGTAATGAGCACGCAAGGCATTTTGGGCAACTTCGGTTGCCCTTTTTTTTGCCTGCGAAAAACTATCGGTAAACACGTAACCCTGTAGGAGCGAGCTCTGCTCGCGATGGACGCCAACGATGACGCGGGCTGCCTGAATGTACGCGTTGTCCTTGCGGTCATCGCGAGCAGAGCTCGCTCCTACAGTGATTTTTTGCGATTGGCAGCAATAAAAAAGGCGCGTTCCTTGCGGAGCGCGCCTTTTTGGGTTTGGCTGCTTATCAGCTGCCAAGGGCCTTCGAGGCCAGCCAGAACAACCCGGCCGACAGGGCCACGGTGGCTGGCAGGGTCAATACCCAGGCCAGCAGGATGGTTCTGACGGTGCCGCTTTGCAGGCCGCTTTTGTTGGCGACCATGGTGCCCGCCACGCCGGAGGACAGCACGTGGGTGGTGGAAACCGGCAGGCTGAAGATGTTGGCCATGCCGATCAGGGTGGCGGTGGTGATCTGCGCCGACATGCCCTGGGAGTAGGTCATGCCTTGCTTGCCGATCTTCTCGCCAATGGTCAGTACCACGCGTTTCCAGCCGACCATGGTGCCCAGGCCCAAGGCCAGTGCAACCGCCAGGATCACCCAGAAAGGAGCGTATTCGGTGGTGGTGGTCAGGTCCTTGCGCAACTTGTCCAGGTCAGCCTTTTCACGGGCCCCGAGCGTTGGCAACTTGCTGACTTTCTTCGCCGTGTCGTCCAGGCAGAGCAGGTAGCGACGTACTTCGATGCGGCTTTCCGACGGCAGCGAGTGGTAGTCGGCTACACCCTTGAGGGTGCCGAGCAGGGCAGTGATGGTCGGTTCGGTCTGTTGCGGGTTGCAACGGAATTTCTCCGGCAGATCGCCTTCCACGCTCTTGCCCAGGGCCAGGAACTCACCCAGGGTTTCAGAGTTACGCTGGTAGAACTGGCTCAGGTGCAGCGTGGCGTCGCGAGTCCGCTCGATCTGATAGGTCGTACTGTTCAGGTCGAGGACGAACTGCGCTGGCACGATACCGATCAGGACCAGCATGATCAGGCCGATACCTTTCTGGCCATCGTTGGAGCCGTGCACGAAACTCACGGCCATGGCCGAGATCACCAGTACCAGGCGATTCCAGAATGGCGGGTGTTTCTTGTCGTCGATCTTGCGGCGCTGTTCCGGCGTCTTGTGCATCTTCGACAGCGGACGCCACCATTTAAGGCCGATCAGGATCAACGCGGCGATCAGGAAGCCGGCCATTGGCGAGAACACCAGCGAGGCGCCGATATCGATCGCTTTCTGCCAGTTCACACCGTCAGCCAGCGGAATATCGTTGATCAGGGCGTTGGCCAGGCCGACACCGAGGATCGAACCGATCAGCGTGTGGGAGCTGGACGCGGGGATACCGAAGTACCAGGTGCCCAGGTTCCAGGTAATGGCGGCGGCGAGCAACGAGAACACCATGGCCAGCCCGTGACCGGTGTTCACATTGATCAGCAGTTCCACCGGCAGCAGGTGGACGATGGCATATGCCACGCCGACCCCGCCCAGCAGTACGCCGAGGAAGTTGAACACACCGGAGAAGAACACCGCCAGATGAGGCGGCATGGCTTTGGTGTAGATAACGGTCGCCACCGCGTTAGCGGTGTCATGAAAGCCGTTGATGAACTCGAAGGCGAGGACAAAGGCCAGGGCGAGCAAGAGGCTCACAAGCACCCAAGCATCCAGTCCGCTGAATAAATCGATCATGAAGGTTTTCTGACCCGGTCATAAGGGGGCGCGATTATGCCAGAAAAGACTGCTAATCAATGCACTAGCTGCTCATCGGTAACATTCTTCAACGAATTTTTTTGCCGCAGCACCTGAAAACCCACGGTTTTGCTGTGTTTTTTAAGTCATTGATTTAATTAAAAAAAGAGGCTGTCACAAAACCTTCGCGGCCCGGTAAGAGGGGCTTGAATGGCTGTGAGAAAAATCTGAGAAATAGGTCAGATACCGGAAATCTGTCGGATTCGGCGACGGTGATGGCCGCTGCCCGCTCGTAGCGGGCGCGAAAGGCAGCATCAATACATCCCGCTTTTAACGGGTGCAGAGGCAGGCCTTTGTAAGGATCAGGCCGAAGCAGTCACGGCTCTTCGGCTTTGAGTTCCTTTTCCATTTTTTGAAGTTCCTGCTGGAAAACCTGATCCTGAACGGTGGCGCGTTTACGCCAGGGTTTGCGTTCCGGTTCGGGTTGAGCGGCGTAAGTGGTGACTTCTCCGCCGTAAACTTCCTTGTAACGTTGTTCCTGGCGCTCTAGTTCCGCGCGCAGTTCGTCTTTCGTCACAGTGCTACCTGATTGAGTGGGGATAAATTCTGGTGAAAACGCGCTGCATCAAATCGGTTGATCACATTCGTCGAATGGGCAATGCCCGTCAAGGCATCGTTTTTGGCAACAACGTGATCAATACTTCCATGTCACAGGCGGCCACGGCACCAGAGATAAACAGCTGACGTAGCTTCAGTTTCCTGTTTCGGCAAGCGCATCGGCAAGGCTGTGCAATGCGGATCTGGCGCTTGCAGCGGGCAACGGTGATGGAACATCGCATTGCCGGGCAGCGGGTTCGGCAAGTAAAAAACCGAAGCGCTACTGAATTGTATTATAGCGGCCGATTTGAAGAACACTATCTCCAAAGAGTTAAAAGTTGTTCTTGGTGTGTGACCGTTTTGTTGCTCGATACTTTGCGATTAACTAGAACGTCGACTGATACCAGATCGCCGCGATGCCTTTCTGACGCCATTAAGTCAGGCAAGTTACGGCAATTGGATTGCCCCTTAAGTCCTGTGTCGAGTCGGCGTAAACATGAGGGGCGCAAATCAGCGAAAACCGGACATCAGCGCACCGGAGGGGATTTACACGACAGATTGCGATTATCGGTCGAGCGTTCGATAATCGCACGGAGTTGACGGGGCGGGCTTGAGCGTCAGGCGCCAGCCCTTTGTAATAGTCGCCGATCCGAATGGGTAAAAGGACCTTGTATGAACGATCAATTGCGCAATTCCTTCGCTTCAGTGGCTCCTCCCATCGTGGCCTCGCCAGCCAAACGGATCCAGGCACTGACCGGCGACCCGGATTTCATGACGTCCCTGGCTCGTGGCCTGGCCGTGGTGCAAGCGTTCCAGGAGCGCAAACGGCACCTGACCATCGCTCAGATCAGCCACCGCACGGAAATTCCCCGCGCCGCCGTGCGCCGTTGCCTGCACACCCTGATCAAGCTCGGCTACGCCACCACCGACGGCCGCACCTATTCGTTGCTGCCCAAAGTGCTGACCCTCGGCCATGCCTATGTGTCCTCGACGCCGCTGGCGGTTTCCGCCCAGCCGTACCTGGACCGTATGAGCGAGCAACTGCACGAGGCCTGCAATATGGCCACGCTGGAGGGTGATGACATTCTGTACATCGCCCGCTCCGCAACCACCCAGCGCCTGATTTCGGTGGACCTGTCGGTGGGCGGGCGCTTGCCGGCCTATTGCACGTCGATGGGGCGGATTCTGCTGGCCGCGCTGGATGACACGTCGCTGGGCGAATACCTCGATCACGCCGAATTGCAGGCCAAGACCAGCCGTACGATCCACACCCCCGAGGCATTGCTCGAATGCCTGCAAGAGGTGCGACAGCAAGGCTGGTGCATAGTCGATCAGGAACTCGAGCAAGGGCTGCGTTCGATTGCTGTCCCGGTGTACGACGCTTCCGGCCAGGTGGTTGCGGCCCTCAATGTCAGCACCCACGCCGGGCGAGTCAGCCGCAATGAGCTGGAACAGCGTTTTCTGCCCGGCCTGCTGAGTGCCAGTCGCGACCTGAGCACCCAGCTGTTCACTTAAGGTGTTCGATAAACGCACAGAGTCGCGCTGGGTGAATTGACGCTGTTTCCTCCGGATCATTACTGTCGCGGCTTCGTCAGCATCTGCTGACACCGTTCGACTGCGATCCGTGGAATAAAAATAATGAACCAGCCTCAGTCTGCTGTAGGAAACTGCCTCGACGTGCAGTCCTTCATCAATGCCCAACCCATTTCGCGCTATCAGTGGCGCGTGGTGATCCTGTGTTTCCTGATTGTCTTCCTCGATGGCCTCGACACTGCGGCCATGGGCTTCATCGCCCCGGCCCTGTCCCAGGACTGGGGTATCGACCGCGCCAGTCTCGGTCCGGTAATGAGTGCGGCATTGATCGGCATGGTCTTCGGCGCACTGGGCTCCGGTCCTCTGGCTGACCGCTTCGGGCGAAAAGTCGTACTGGTCGGTGCGGTGCTGTTGTTCGGCGCCTTCAGCCTGGCCTCGGCCTACAGCAGCAATGTCGATCAGTTGCTGGTGTTGCGCTTCCTGACCGGCCTGGGTCTGGGTGCCGGCATGCCGAACGCCACGACCTTGCTGTCGGAGTACACCCCGGAGCGCAAGAAGTCCCTGCTGGTGACCAGCATGTTCTGCGGCTTCAACCTCGGCATGGCCGGCGGTGGATTTATCTCGGCCAAGCTCATTCCGGCCTTTGGCTGGCATAGCCTGCTGCTGATCGGTGGGATTCTGCCGTTGATCCTCGCCGTCGTTTTGCTGCTCTGGCTACCGGAGTCGGCGCGTTACCTTGTGGTGCGCAACCGCGGTACGGACAAAGTGCGCAAGGCACTGGCGCCGATTGACCCGACGGTGGTGGCCCAGGCGTCGAGCTTCAGCGTCCCGGAACAGAAAACCGTGAAGGCGCGCAATGTGTTCGCGGTGATTTTCTCCGGCACCTACAGCACCGGCACCTTGCTGCTGTGGCTGACCTACTTCATGGGCCTGGTGATCGTCTACCTGCTGACCAGCTGGCTGCCGACCCTGATGCGTGACAGTGGCGCGAGCATGGAGCAGGCGGCCTTCATCGGCGCGCTGTTCCAGTTGGGTGGCGTGCTGAGTGCGGTGGGCGTGGGCTGGGCAATGGACCGGTTCAATCCGCACAAGGTCATCGGTACTTTCTACCTGCTGGCCGGGGTGTTTGCCTACGCGGTAGGGCAGAGCCTGGGCAACATCACAATCCTGGCGACCCTGGTACTGGTGGCCGGGATGTGTGTCAACGGTGCTCAATCGGCGATGCCGTCACTGGCGGCGCGGTTCTATCCGACTCAAGGGCGGGCCACCGGGGTGTCGTGGATGCTCGGCATCGGCCGCTTCGGCGCCATCCTTGGTGCCTGGATGGGCGCGACGCTGCTGGGGCTGGGCTGGAACTTCGAGCAAGTGCTGACGGCGCTGGTGATTCCGGCGGCACTGGCGACGACAGCGGTGGTGATCAAGGGCATGGTCAGTCATGCGGATGCGACCTGAGGCCACCAGCCAGATTCCTTAGTGAATGTGCGGGTCTCTTCGCGAGCAGGCTCGCTCCCACCGGTGATCGCATTCCTCTGTGGGAGCGAGCCTGCTCGCGAAGCTTTTGGGGATCGGTAGCCAAGTAACAATATGTTCGATAATCGAACGCTTAGTCGATTATCGGATTGTTTGGCGTTTTGCACGGGCTTAATCTTCAGTCATTCCGGCGCTGCGCATCGGCGCCTTCTTCCACTGTCGGTTAACAATAAACGGGAGCCTGCCCTAATGGCTGAAATCCTTTCGCTGCACGACGCGGTGAAGCAATTCGTAAACGACGGCGATACGGTCGCGCTCGAAGGCTTTACTCACCTGATCCCGACGGCGGCGGGTCACGAAATCATTCGCCAGGGCAAGAAAGACCTGACCCTGGTGCGGATGACCCCTGACTTGATCTACGACCAGTTGATCGGTGCCGGTTGTGCCCGCAAGCTGATTTTCTCCTGGGGTGGTAACCCTGGCGTAGGTTCTCTGCACCGTCTGCGTGACGCCGTCGAGAAACAGTGGCCCCACGCGCTGGAGATCGAAGAACACAGCCACGCCGACCTGGCCAACGCCTACGTTGCCGGTGCTTCCGGCCTGCCGTTCGCGGTACTGCGTGCTTACGCCGGTTCCGACCTGCCGAAGGTCAACCCGCTGATCAAATCGGTTACCTGCCCGTTCACAGGCGAAGTGTTGGCCGCCGTGCCTTCAGTGCGCCCGGACATTACCGTGATTCACGCGCAGAAAGCCGACCGCAAGGGCAACGTGCTGCTCTGGGGCATCCTCGGCGTGCAGAAAGAAGCCGCACTGGCCGCCAAGCGTTGCATCGTCACCGTTGAGGAAATCGTCGACGACCTCAATGCACCGATGAACTCCTGTGTATTGCCAACCTGGGCCCTGAGCGCGGTTTGCCACGTACCTGGCGGCGCGCATCCGTCCTACGCCCATGGTTACAACGAGCGCGACAACCGCTTCTACCAGGCCTGGGACCCGATTGCCCGCGACCGTGAAACCTTCACCGCGTGGATCAACGAATACATCCACGGCAGCGCTGACTTCAGCGAGTTCCAGGCCAAACTGGCCGCCGCTTCGGAGGCGAAGTAATGACTTACACCACCAATGAAATGATGACCGTCGCTGCCGCTCGCCGTCTGAAGAACGGTTCGGTGTGCTTCGTCGGTATCGGCCTGCCGTCGAAAGCGGCCAACCTGGCGCGCCTGACTTCTTCGCCTGATGTCGTCCTGATCTACGAATCGGGTCCGATCGGTGCCAAGCCAAGTGTATTGCCACTGTCGATCGGTGACGGTGAGTTGGCGGAAACCGCCGACACCGTGGTCCCGACCGGCGAGATTTTCCGCTACTGGCTGCAGGGCGGACGCATTGACGTCGGTTTCCTCGGCGCGGCGCAGGTCGACCGTTTCGGCAACATCAACACCACCGTGGTGGGTGATTACCACGCGCCGAAAGTCCGTCTGCCGGGTGCCGGTGGCGCGCCGGAGATTGCCGGTTCCGCCAAGAGCGTATTAATTATCCTCAAGCAGTCGTCGCGCTCCTTTGTCGACAAACTCGACTTCATTACCTCGGTCGGTCACGGTGAGGGTGGCGATTCGCGCAAGCGTCTTGGCCTGCCAGGCGCCGGTCCGGTAGGGATCATCACCGACCTGTGCATCATGGAACCGGAGGAGGGCACCCACGAATTCGTGGTCACCGCACTGCACCCGGGCGTGACCCGCGAGCAAGTGGTCGCCGCCACCGGTTGGGCGATTCGTTTTGCCGACAACGTTGAGCAAACCGTTGAGCCAACAGAAGTCGAACTGACCGCATTGCGTGATCTCGAAGCCCGCACTGCTGCCGCCCACGGCCAAGCCCCCGGAGAAGCGTGATGCGTGACGTTTATATCTGCGACGCGATTCGTACCCCCATCGGCCGTTTCGGCGGTGGCCTGTCGACGGTTCGCGCCGACGACCTGGCCGCCGTGCCGATCAAGGCCTTGATGGAGCGTAACCCCTCGATGGACTGGAACGCGGTGGACGAGGTGTTCCTCGGCTGCGCCAACCAGGCCGGTGAAGACAACCGCAACGTTGCACGTATGGCGCTGTTGCTGGCCGGTCTGCCGGAAACCATTCCTGGCGTGACCCTCAACCGCCTCTGCGCGTCGGGCATGGATGCCATCGGCACCGCGTTCCGCGCCATCGCCAGCGGCGAAATGGAGCTGACGATCGCCGGCGGCGTCGAGTCGATGTCCCGCGCACCGTTCGTGATGGGCAAGGCTGACGCGGCGTTTTCGCGCAACATGAAGCTCGAAGACACCACCATCGGCTGGCGCTTCATCAACCCGTTGATGAAAGCCCAGTACGGCGTGGATGCGATGCCGCAGACCGCTGACAACGTGGCCGACGATTACAAGGTGTCCCGCGCCGATCAGGACGCGTTCGCCCTGCGCAGTCAACAACGCACGGCCGCCGCGCAAGCTGCCGGGTACTTCGCCGAAGAAATCGTTGAAGTGCGCATTGCCCACAAGAAGGGTGAAATCGTGGTCAGCCAGGACGAGCATCCTCGCGCCGACACCACCCTGGAAGCCCTGATCAAACTCAAACCGGTCAACGGTCCCGACAAAACCGTCACCGCCGGCAATGCCTCCGGTGTGAACGACGGTGCTGCCGCGTTGATCCTGGCTTCGGCCGAAGCGGTGAAGAAACACGGTCTGACTGCCCGCGCCAAAGTGCTCGGCATGGCCAGCGCCGGTGTTGCTCCGCGTGTAATGGGCATCGGCCCGGTGCCGGCGGTGCGTAAACTGATCGAACGCCTCGGTGTGGCGGTCAGCGATTTCGACGTGATCGAACTCAACGAAGCCTTCGCAAGCCAGGGCCTGGCGGTGCTGCGTGAACTGGGGATCGCCGACGACGCGGTCCAGGTCAACCCGAACGGTGGCGCCATTGCCTTGGGCCATCCATTGGGCATGAGCGGCGCACGACTGGTGTTGACCGCATTGCATCAGCTGGAAAAAACCGGCGGCAAGAAAGGTCTGGCGACCATGTGCGTTGGTGTTGGCCAAGGTCTGGCTTTGGCGATCGAACGGGTCTGACCCACCCTGTCGGCTAATAAGAACTGAGGAAAGTGTAATGACTGACAAGCCTGGTTACCGTCGCCCGCAGGCGGGCACTCAGCCGGAATACCTGCACCCGACCTATCAATCCACCAACCTGCGCTCGCCGTCGAAACCGTTGGTATTGCTGCCCCATTCGTTGTCGGAAATTACCGGTCCGACCATCGGCGCCGAGCGTGTCAACGAGAAGGACAGCGACCTGACCGCCCAGCACGAGGGGCAGCCACAGGGTGAGCGCATCATCATCCACGGCCGCGTGCTGGATGAAAACGGTCTGCCGGTGCCGGGGATTCTGGTGGAGATCTGGCAGGCCAACGCCGCTGGTCGCTACGCTCATGCCCGCGACCTGCACGATGCACCGCTGGACCCGAATTTCACCGGCACTGGCCGCACCGTGACCGACGCCGATGGCTGGTATCAGTTCCAGACCATCAAACCCGGTGCGTACCCGTGGGGTAACCACCACAACGCTTGGCGCCCGGCGCACATTCACTTCTCGTTGTTCGGGCCGAGCATCCTCACGCGCCTTGTGACGCAGATGTATTTCCCGGGCGACCCGCTGCTGGCGTACGACCCGATCTACAACTGCGTGCCCGATACCAGCGCCAAGGAGCGCTTGATCGCCAGCTTCGACCTGGAAAAAACCATCCCTTCCTATGCCCTCGGTTATCGTTGGGACATCGTTTTGCGCGGCCGCGACGCCACGCCGATGGAGAAATAAGATGACGCTGACTGCGACCACGTCCCACACCGTCGGGCCGTACTACCACATCGGCCTGACCTGGCTGAACCGCGAAAACCTGACCGTCGAGCAAACCCTGGGCGAACGCGTGGCGATCACCGGGCAAGTGGTCGACGGCAATGGCGACATCGTCAACGACGCGATGCTGGAAGTCTGGCAGGCCAACGCCGCCGGCAAGTATGACCACCCGGAAGACGACCAGGACAAACCCCTGGACCCGAATTTCGAAGGCTTTGGCCGGGTGCCGGTGGATGCCGAAGGGCGTTTCCGTTTCACCACCATCAAGCCCGGTACGGTCGAGGGGCTCAAAGGCACGACCCAGGCACCGCACCTGGTGGTGCTGGTGTTTGCCCGTGGCCTGGTCAAGCACTTGCTGACGCGGATTTACTTTGATGGCGAAGTCGCCAACGTCAACGATCCGTTGCTGGAGTGCGTGCCGGCCGAGCGCCGCAGTACGCTGCTGGCCAGGCAGGATGCGTCGGGTGTGTACCAGTGGAATGTGATTCTGCAGGGTACCGATGCCGAGACGGTGTTCTTCGATTATTGAGTGAACACTGTTCACCTGTAGGCGCGAGCCTGCTCGCGATGGCGTCGGTACATTCACCGTCGATGTCGTCTGACACACTGCTATCGCGAGCAGGCTCGCTCCTACAGGGGGTACGAATCGCGGATGTATCTGTGGAACGGGAGTGTTGCAAAGTGTGTCTAGACTATCTCTGTCCCCATTGAGTGAAAAAACAATGACAACACCCACAGCACCTATAGCTCTTTATACCGGCGAAGAACGCAACAAGCGGATCTTCGCCATTGTCGGTGCCTCGTCCGGCAACCTGGTCGAATGGTTCGACTTCTACGTCTACGCCTTCTGTGCGATCTATTTCGCACCGGCCTTTTTCCCGTCCGATAACCCTACGGTACAGTTGGTCAACACCGCTGGCGTATTCGCCGCCGGGTTCCTGATGCGACCGATTGGTGGCTGGATTTTCGGACGGCTGGCGGACAAGCACGGACGCAAGAATTCGATGTTGATCTCGATTCTGATGATGTGCTTCGGCTCGCTGCTGATCGCCTGCCTGCCGACCTACAACAGCATCGGGGTCTGGGCGCCGATCCTGCTGCTGTTCGCCCGTTTGCTGCAAGGCTTGTCGGTGGGCGGTGAGTACGGCACGACCGCGACCTACATGAGCGAAGTGGCGCTCAAGGGCCAGCGCGGATTCTTCGCCTCGTTCCAGTACGTGACCCTGATCGGCGGCCAGTTGCTCGCGGTGTCGCTGGTGGTGATCCTGCAACAGTTCCTCACCGAAGATGACCTGCGTGCCTACGGCTGGCGGATACCCTTCGTGGTGGGTGCCATGGCGGCGCTGGTTTCGCTGTATCTGCGCCGTTCGCTGAAAGAAACCACCAGCAAGGAAATGCGCGAAAACAAGGATGCCGGCAGCATCAGCGCCCTGTTTCGCGACCATAAAGCCGCGTTCATCACTGTACTCGGTTACACCGCCGGCGGTTCGCTGATTTTCTACACCTTCACCACGTACATGCAGAAGTACCTGGTGAACACCGCCGGCATGCCGGCCAAGACCGCCAGCTACATCATGACCGGCGCGCTGTTCCTCTATATGTGCATGCAGCCGGTTTTCGGCATGCTCGCCGACAAGATCGGCCGGCGTAACTCGATGCTCTGGTTCGGCGCCCTCGGCACGCTGTGCACCGTGCCGATCCTGTTGAGCCTGAAAAGCGTGACCAGTCCGTTTCTGGCCTTCGTGCTGATTACCCTGGCGCTGTCGATCGTCAGTTTCTACACCTCGATCAGCGGTCTGGTGAAAGCCGAGATGTTCCCGCCTGAGGTGCGTGCACTGGGTGTCGGCCTGGCATACGCGGTGGCGAATGCGATCTTCGGGGGTTCGGCGGAGTATGTGGCCTTGAGCCTCAAGGCCGTGGGCATGGAAAACTCCTTTTACTGGTACGTGACGGTGATGATGGCGATCGCGTTCCTGTTCAGCCTGCGTCTGCCGAAACAGGCGAAGTATCTGCATCACGATCTTTGATCTTCACACGCGGGCCGCAAAGGCCCGCGTCTTCAGGAACTGTTTATGAACCAGCGACCGGGCAATCAATTGTTCGATGCCTATTTCACGGCCCGCGATATGCGTGAGGTGTTCTGCGATCAGGGCCGGGTCCAGGCCATGCTCGATTTCGAAGCGGCACTGGCCCGGGCCGAAGCGCAGGCAGGGTTGATTCCGTCGAGTGTTGTCGCGCCGATTGAAGCGGCTTGCCGCGCCGGACTTTATGACTTTGCAGCGTTGGGCGAGGCGATTGCCACGGCGGGTAATTCGGCCATTCCGTTGGTCAAGGCGCTGGGCAAACAGATCGCGGCCACCGATGCCGAAGCCGAGCGCTATGTGCATCTGGGCGCGACCAGCCAGGACGTGATGGACAGCGGCCTGGTGCTGCAACTACGCCGCGCTCTGGAACTGATCGAAGGCGACCTGGCACAACTGGGACAGACCCTCGCGTCCCAGGCCCGGCGCTACGCGATCACGCCATTGGCCGGACGTACCTGGCTGCAGCATGCGACACCGGTCACCCTCGGCATGAAGATCGCCGGTTGGCTGGGGGCGGTGACCCGCAGTCGCCAACGCTTGGCCGAACTCAAGCCACGCCTGTTGGTGCTGCAATTCGGCGGTGCTTCCGGAACCCTTGCGGCCCTTGGCGAACAGGCCATGCCGATTGCCCAGGCGCTGGCCGGAGAGCTGCAACTGACCTTGCCCGATCAGCCGTGGCACACCCAGCGCGATCGCGTGGTGGAGTTCGGTGCCGTGCTCGGCCTGATCGCCGGCAGTCTCGGCAAACTCGGTCGCGATATCAGCCTGTTGATGCAGACCGAGGCCGCGGAAGTGTTCGAACCCTCGGCGCCGGGCAAGGGCGGTTCCTCGACCATGCCGCACAAACGCAATCCGGTGGGCGCGGCGGTGTTGATCGGCGCGGCGACGCGTGTACCTGGTTTGCTCTCGACGCTGTTCAGCGCCATGCCCCAGGAACACGAGCGCAGTCTCGGTCTATGGCATGCCGAGTGGGAAACCCTGCCGGAGATTTGCTGCCTGGTGTCCGGCAGCCTGCAGCAAGTATTGTTGATCGCCAAAGGGCTGGAGGTGGATGCCGAGCGCATGGCTCGCAACCTCGATTTGACCCAGGGCCTGGTGCTCGCCGAAGCGGTGAGCATCGTTCTCGCGCAACGGGTCGGACGCGATGCCGCGCACCATCTGTTGGAACAATGCTGCAAACGTGCCGTGGCCGAACAGCGTCACCTGCGCGCGGTCCTCGGCGACGAACCGCAAGTGACCGCCGAGCTTTCGGCGGCTGAACTCGATCATCTGCTGGACCCCGCTCACTATCTCGGTCAGGCCAAAACCTGGGTCGAGCGCGCGGTGGCTGAACATTCTGCATTGATTGCCTGAAGGAGACTTGCTGTGGCATTTGTACAACTCGCCGAGGGCGAACTGCATTACCAACTCGATGGGCCGGTCGACGCGCCGGTGCTGGTGCTGTCCAACTCCCTGGGCACTGACCTGCACATGTGGGACGCGCAGATTCCGGCGTTCACCAAGCATTTTCGCGTTCTGCGTTTCGACACCCGTGGTCACGGCCAATCGCTGGTGACGACTGGCCCGTACAGCATCGAGCAACTGGGCCGCGACGTGCTGGCGCTGCTGGATGCGTTGCACATCGAGCGCGCGCATTTCTGCGGATTGTCCATGGGCGGGTTGATCGGCCAGTGGCTGGGCATCAATGCCGGCGATCGCCTGAACAAGCTGATCGTGTGCAACACCGCAGCGAAAATCGGCGATCCGTCGGTGTGGAACCCGCGCATTGAAATGGTGCTGCGCGATGGTCAGGCGGCCATGGTTGCCCTGCGCGATGCGTCGATTGCCCGCTGGTTCACCCCGGACTTCTCCGAAGCCAACCCGGCGGCGGCCAAGCAGATTACCGACATGCTCGCGGCCACTTCTCCAGAAGGCTATGCGGCCAACTGCGCGGCGGTGCGTGACGCCGATTTCCGCGATCAGTTGTCTGCGATCAAGGTGCCGTTGCTGGTCATCGCTGGCACCGAAGACGCCGTGACGCCACCGTCCGGCGGGCATTTCATTCAGGAACATGTTCCGGGCGCCGAGTACGCCGAGTTCTATGCCGCGCATTTGTCCAACGTCCAGGCCGGTAATGCGTTCAGCGAGCGCGTGCTGGCGTTTCTGTCGGCTGATTGAGGGTATTCCCGTGGATGAGAAACAACGTTACGACGAGGGGATGGAAGTCCGTCGCGCGGTCCTCGGCGACGCCCACGTCGACCGCAGCCTGACTACCCTGACCGAGTTCAACTCGGAGTTCCAGGAGATGATCACCCGCCACGCCTGGGGTGACATCTGGACCCGCCCGGGCCTGCCGCGCCACACCCGCAGCCTGATCACCATCGCCATGCTGATCGGCATGAACCGCGAGGGCGAACTCAGACTGCACCTGCGCGCCGCCGCCAACAACGGCGTCAGCCGTGGCGAGATCAAGGAAGTGATCATGCAGAGTGCAATCTACTGCGGGATTCCGGCGGCCAATGCGACATTCCATCTGGCGGAGTCGGTGTGGGATGAGTTGGGGGTTGAGTCGCGGGAGTAAGCGGTAACGCCGTACAACCTGTGGGAGCGAGCTTGCTCGCGATGAGGGCGTGTCAGTCAACATATGTGTCGTCTGACAGTCCGCCATCGCGAGCAAGCTCGCTCCCACATTTTTTTGTGTTTACAGCAGGCTGATCGGATAGCTGATGATCACGCGGTTCTCATCGAACTCATTGTTGCTGTAGTCGCGGCGCATGGTCGAATTGCGCCATTTCAGGTTCAGGTCTTTCAGCGCACCGCTCTGCACGGTGTAGCCCAGTTCACTTTCGCGCCCCCATTCCTTGCCATCGGTGATGCTGCCGGTGTGCACATTGTCACCGCTGATGTAGCGGTTCATCAGGGTCAGGCCCGGTACACCCAGGGCGGCGAAGTTGTAGTCGTGGCGTACTTGCCAGGATTTCTCCCGGGCATTGTCATAGCTGGAGTTGTAGCTGTCGTTGGCCAGGGTACCGCCGCTGGTGCCGTTGACCCGCATCCAGGCATTGTCACCAGTGAGTTTTTGCAGGCCGACGTAGAAGGTGTTGCCGCCGTATTTGGCCGAGAACAAACCGTACATTGTCTTGTTGTCCAACTCGCCTGCCCGGGCGCTGCCGTCATCCTTGCCGTAGAAGAAACCCAGGTTGGCGCCCAGGGTCCAGTCGCCAAGCGGCTGGCTGTGGATCAGGTTGATGAATTGCTGGCTGTAGATGTCCTTGAGCTCGGCGTTCCACAGACCGATCTGGGTGCGCTTGTCATTGAACACGTACTCGCCGCCCTGAAAGTTGAAACGATCGGAGGTGAATGCGGCTTTGCCGGTCATCGACATGTCGTCCATGCTGCTGTCGTCGCGCGGGCTGTTCTGGCGGAACTGGCCGCCGTAGAGCGTCAGGCCTGCGATTTCCTTCGAGGTGATCTGGCCGCCTCGGAAGGTTTGCGGCAACGAGCGACCATCGTCGGAACGCAGGATTGGCAGCACCGGCATCCATTCGCCGACTTTGACTTCGGTCTGCGACAGCTTGGCCTTGAACGCCACGTTGGTACGGCCAAAATTGTCTGCCGGGCGACCGTCATGATCCAGCGGCAGCAGTTGTGTACCACCGGTGCCTTTGCCGCCGTCGAGCTTCACCGAATACAAACCGAGCACATCCATGCCGAACCCGACGGTGCCCTGGGTGAACCCGGACTTGGCGTCGAGGATAAAACTCTGCGTCCACTCTTCAGCCTTGCCCTGGGCCTTGGTCGGGTTGGTGAAGTTGCGGTTGATGTAGAAATTGCGCAGGTTCAGGTTGACCTTGGCCCCTTCGACAAAACCCGACTCCTCGGCGCTGGCGGGCAGGGCCGCGCTGGCCAGGGCGGCGGCGATCAGGCTGGGAACGAAATACTGCGCGGTGGAAGACGTCATGAGCTCGGGTCTCTCTAATTCTTGGGGATGAAGCGGGGTGATGCCGCAACCCGGGGTTGCAGACGAATATTCGAAATCAGCACAAAACAAAGCGGGTCAGCCGGAGAGGGCAGGGCGCGGGGGCATGGTGTCGAACCTGTTGTTATTGGTTTTGTGGTTCGGATGGTGCGTGGAATGTACTGGATGGTTCAATCGTAAAAAGCGGGATTTGGGCGATTATCGAACAGAACTAAGTGTGTTGGCTCATTGATAATGAAAGAACGAGCAGCAAAATTCTCCAAGCTAGTAAAAAAGTCTATTGATGTCTAGCTGTCAGTTATGACAGTTGTTTGGATGAGTTGTCGAGTGTAGCGTCTTGTTTGAACGAGGAATAACTTGCAGTTCGTTTCATTGATAAATTCGAAGGAGTAATGATCATGAGCAAGGGTGGCGAAAACCAGGTTTCTTTTTCAGATACGAAAAAAGAGGCAATAAAAGTAGTTGAGGGCGCAGAGGGGCATATCACTCTGGAAGTTCATAGGGATGGAGAGGTGCAAAAGCTCGAGACCACGTGGTTCAACTTTTATATTGAGAGTTGGCGCACAGTAATCGAAGCATTTTTCGGTGAGGATACTGGTGTGCGTGTGCCTGCGGTCATGTTGCTCGCTGAAAAGGCATTGAAAGTTGGTACGTATGAAATCAAGAACCCCTTTGATAACCCTCCAGCAGTCGTGGCTATCTACGGTAAAGGGCGGCCTGGAGCTGTTTCAGGTGATGGCTGGGGTAAAGGGAAACTAATCATTTCTGAAGTTTCTTCGGCACCGTCGGGGCAATCTATTAAAGGCTCATTCGAGTTTCTCTACCACGATGCCGAGGGGGTGCTAGTTAAGGTTGTGACTAAAGAGTTTTGGGCAAAAAACAACGGTTAATCGTTTTTAAATATGCGAGAAAAAATCGCTCGTTCGCAGGTGTCTATGAGCGCGTTTAAGTTTTATCTTGTCTGAAAACAAAAAGCCCACCAATCGGTGGGCTTCGTGTTTTCACAACGCTATCAGAACAACTTCATCTTCGGCGCTTCTTCTTTCAACGGCTCGTTCTTCGCCGTCTGTTCGTTCCAGCCACCACCCAGGGCCTTGTACAGGTTGACCTGGCTGACCAGCTGCGCCAGACGGTCGGTGATCAGCACCTGTTGCGCACTGAACAGCTGACGCTGGGCATCGAGGAATGTCAGGTTGCTGTCGACACCGATGCGGTAGCGACGCTCGGCCAGGCGGTAGTAGTCCTGGTTGGCACTGACGAAGTCTTTCTGTGCCTGCAACTGCTGGACGTAGGTCTGGCGCGCGGCCAGGCCGTCGGCGACTTCCTGGAAGGCCGTTTGAATGGACTTCTCGTAGTTCGCCACGCCGATGTCTTTCTGGATTTTCGAGTAATCCAGGCTGGCACGCAGGCTACCGGCGTTGAAGATCGGCAGGTTGATCTGCGGCTGGAACAACCAGGTGCCCGAACCACCCTTGAACAAACCGGACAGGTCCGGGCTCAGGGTGCCGGCATTGGCCGTGAGGCTGATGCTCGGGAAGAACGCAGCCCGCGCCGCGCCGATGTTGGCGTTGGCGGCCTTCAGGTTGTACTCGGCCTGAAGGATGTCCGGACGACGATGCAGCAAATCCGACGGCAGGCCGGGCGGAACGTCGCTGAGCAGGTCGTCGTCAAGCGGTTTGGCCGTTTGCAGGTTGGCCGGGATACCGGTGCCGAGCAGCAGCACCAGGCTGTTCTCGTCCTGGGCGACCTGACGGGTGTACTTGGCCAGTTGCGCACGGGCGTTTTCCACCGAGGTGCGCGACTGCGCCAGGTCCAGGGCCGAGGCGACGCCGACTTCGTTGCTGCGGGCGGTGAGCTTGTAGCTCTCCTCGAAGGCGGCCAGGGTGTCCTGGGTCAGCTTGTACAGTTCCTTGTCGGCCTGCCAGGTCAGGTAGGCATTGGCCACACTGGCCACCAGGCTGATTTGCGTGCTGCGGCGGCCTTCTTCGGTGGCGAAGTACTTCTGCAACGCTTCTTCGTTCAGGCTGCGAACCCGACCGAACAGGTCGAGTTCATACGCACTGACGCCAAGAGTGGCCGAGTAGGAACTGGTGATGCCGGCTTCGCCGGTCTGCGAGGCGTCAGCCGGAAGCCGCTGACGGCTGCCGCTGCCGTTGGCCGAGACGGCCGGGAACAGATCGGCACGGGAGATGCGGTATTGAGCCGCGAACGCGTCGATGTTCAGGGCCGCGACACGCAGGTCACGGTTGTTTTCCAGGGCTACCTGGATCAGCTGTTGCAGCGCCGGGTCATGGAAAAACTGCTTCCAGCCCTGCTCGGCAGCCGCTTGCGCCGGAGCCTGGGCCGGTGAATACGCCAGGCCCTGCGGGTACTGGCCCGCCACCGGCGCTTCGGGCTGCTGATAATCAGGTATCAGCGAACAGCCACCGAGCACGAAGGCGGCGACTGCCAGGGAGAGTAGCGACTTGCTCATTAGCCAGCCTCTTTAGGAGTTTCAGTAGCGTCATCCTGGTCGGCGATTTTGCGCTGGCCTATGGACGACACGGTGACGAAGAACAGCGGGACCCAGAAGATCGCCAGCACAGTGGCCGTGATCATACCGCCGATCACGCCGGTACCGATTGCATGCTGGCTACCGGAACCTGCGCCGGTGGATATCGCCAGTGGTACCACACCGAGGACGAAGGCGAGCGAGGTCATGATGATCGGTCGCAGACGCATGCGGCAAGCCTCGATCGCCGCATCGCGCAGGCTACGCCCTTGTTCATGCAGTTCCTTGGCAAATTCGACAATCAGAATGGCGTTTTTCGCCGCCAGACCGATAGTCGTCAACAAGCCTACCTGGAAGTACACGTCGTTGGACAAACCACGCAGGCTGGTGGCCATCAGTGCACCAATGATCCCCAACGGTACCACCAACATCACCGCGATCGGAATCGACCAGCTTTCATACAACGCCGCCAGGCACAGGAACACCATCAGCAGCGACAGGGCGTACAGCGCCGGCGCTTGCGAGCCGGACAGACGCTCTTCGTACGACAGGCCGGTCCAGGAAATACCGACGCCCGCCGGCAGTTTCTTGGCGATGGCTTCGACTTCGAGCATGGCTTCACCGGTGGAATAGCCGGGCGCCGGGGCGCCGAGGATTTCCATCGCTTCCACGCCGTTGTAACGGGCCAGTTTCGGCGAACCGTAAATCCACTCGCCCTTGGCGAACGCCGAGAACGGAACCATGGTGCCGACGCTATTGCGCACGTACCACTTCTGCAGGTCTTCAGGGCCCATTCGAGCGCCTGGCTGGCCTTGCACGTACACCTTCTTCACGCGACCACGGTCGATGAAGTCGTTGACGTAGCTACTGCCCAGGGCAATCGACAGGGTGTTGTTGATGTCGGCGATGGTAATGCCCAGGGCACTGGCCTTCTCGTCATCGATTTCCAGCTGGTATTGCGGTTCGTCGTTCAGGCCGTTCGGACGCACCTGAGACAGAATTTTGCTTTGTGCGGCCATGCCGAGGAACTGGTTGCGCGCTTGCATCAGTTTTTCGTGGCCGATACCGGCACGGTCCTGCAGGAACACGTCGAAACCGGTGGCGTTACCCAGTTCCAGTACCGCCGGTGGCGCGAAGGCGAACACCATGGCATCGCGGAAGGTGAAGAAGTGTTGCTGGGCACGGGCCGCCACCTTGAACACGTTGTTGTCGGCGTTACGTTCGTCCCACGGGCGCAGCATGATGAACGCCATGCCCGAGCTCTGGCCACGGCCGGCGAAGTTGAAGCCGGTCACGGTAAACACGGAGTTCACCGCATCGCCTTCACCGCCATCCTTGCCAGGGCGAAGCAGGAATTCACGCATTTCGTCCACGACCACCTGGGTGCGTTGCGACGTCGAACCGGCCGGGGTCTGCACCTGGGCGAACAGTACACCCTGGTCTTCTTCCGGCAGGAACGCCGTTGGAATGCGGGTGAACAGCCAGATCATGCCCACCACGATCAGCAGGTACGCCAACAGGTACGGGATCTTGCGCTGCAGAATATTGCCGACACCGCGTTCGTAGCTGCGAACGCCGCGGTCGAAATTGCGGTTGAACCAGCCAAAGAAACCGCGTTTCGGGGTGCCGTGCTCGCCTTTCGGAATCGGCTTGAGCATGGTGGCGCAGAGCGCCGGGGTGAAGATCAGCGCGACCAGTACCGACAGGGCCATGGCCGAGACGATGGTGATCGAGAACTGCTTGTAAATCACACCGGTGGAGCCGCTGAAGAACGCCATGGGCAGCAGAACCGCCGACAGCACCAGGGCGATACCAACCAGCGCGCCCTGGATCTGGCCCATGGACTTCTTGGTGGCTTCCTTGGGTGACAGGCCTTCTTCGCTCATCACCCGTTCGACGTTTTCCACCACGACGATGGCGTCGTCCACCAGCAAGCCGATGGCCAGCACCATGCCGAACATGGTCAGGGTGTTGATGCTGAAACCCGCTGCCGCGAGGATGCCGAACGTACCGAGCAATACCACCGGCACGGTCATCGTGGTGATGATGGTGGCGCGGAAGTTTTGCAGGAACAGGAACATCACCAGGAACACCAGCGCGACCGCTTCGACCAGGGTGTGAACCACGCCCCTGATCGATTCGGTCACCACCGGGGTGGTGTCGTACGGGAACACCACTTCCATCCCTTCAGGGAAGAACGGCTTGAGGCTGTCGATGGTCGTGCGCAGGGCCTTGGCGGTATCCAGAGCGTTGGCACCGGTGGCCAGCTTCACCGCCAGACCGGAAGCCGGCGCGCCGTTGAACTGGGCGTTGATGCTGTAGTTCTCGCCACCCAGACCGACTTCGGCGACATCTTTGAGGCGAACCTGGGAACCGTCCTTGTTGACCTTGAGCAGGATCTTGTCGAATTGCTCGGCGGTCTGCAGGCGGGTCTTGCCGATGATCGTCGCGTTCAGCTGGGTGTCGGGCAGGGCAGGCAGGCCGCCGAGCTGGCCGGATGACACCTGGACGTTTTGCGCGGCGATAGCGGTTTTGACGTCGACCGGGGTCAGGTTGTAGTTGTTCAACTTGGCCGGGTCGAGCCAGATGCGCATGGCGTACTGGGAACCGAACACCTGGAAGTCGCCGACACCGGCGGTCCGCGAGATCGGGTCCTGCATGTTCGACACGATGTAGTTGGACAGGTCGTCCTTGGTCATGCTGCCGTCACGCGACACCACGCCGATCACCAACAGGAAGTTCTTCACCGCCTTGGTCACACGGATACCCTGTTGCTGCACTTCTTGCGGCAGCAGCGGGGTGGCCAGGTTCAGCTTGTTCTGGACCTGAACCTGCGCGGTGTCGGAGTTGGTGCCTTGCTCGAAGGTCGCGGTAATGGTCATGGTGCCGTCGGAGTTACTTTCCGACGAGACATAACGCAGGTTGTCGATACCGTTGAGCTGTTGCTCGATCACCTGAACCACGGTGTCCTGAACCGTTTGTGCCGAAGCACCCGGGTAGGTCACGGAGATGGCGATCGCTGGAGGTGCAATGCTCGGGTACTGGTTGATCGGCAACCTGAGGATCGATAGTGCCCCGACCAACATGATCACCAGGGCAATTACCCAGGCGAAAATCGGACGGTCGATAAAAAATTTCGACATGGTTTACTCCCCTTCGCCGCCGGAGGCTTTATTAGCTGCCTGGGCGGGGGCCGGGTTCTTTGCGGCTACGTTGGTCGCTTCACTGGCCTTGACTTCGATGCCGGGTTTGACGAATTGCAGACCTTCGGTGATCAGGCGATCGCCGGCCTTCAGGCCGTCTTCGATCAGCCATTGATTGCCGACAGTGCGGTTGGCCTTGAGTTGACGCAGTTCAACCTTGTTGTCCGGGCCGACAACCAGTGCGGTTGGCGTCCCCTTGAGGTCGCGGGTCACGCCTTGCTGCGGGGCCAGGATCGCCGCGCTGTTCACACCGGCCAGCAACTTGGCGTGCACGAACATGCCAGGCAGAAGAGTGTGATCAGGGTTCGGGAAAATGGCGCGCAGGGTGACGGAACCGGTGGTCTGGTCAACCGAGATTTCGGAGAACTCCAGCTTGCCGTCCAGCTTGTACTCGCTGCCGTCTTCGAGGGTCAGCTTGACCGAGGCCGCGTTGTCGCCGGCCTTTTGCAGGCGACCGCTTTCCAGCTCACGGCGCAGTTGCAGCAGCTCGACCGAGGACTGCGTCACGTCGACGTAGATCGGGTCGATTTGCTGGATCACCGCCATCGCGTCGACCTGGGCATTGCTCACCAGCGCGCCTTCGGTCACCGAGGAGCGGCCGATGCGGCCGGTCAGCGGGGCATAGACCTTGGTGTAGCGCACGTTGATCTGTGCGGTCTGCAGCGCCGCTTCCGATTGCAGGCGGTTGGCCACGGCGGTGTCGTATTCCTGACGGCTTACGGCCTGCTCGTCGACCAGTTGCTTGTAGCGGTCGGAAATCGACTTGGTCGAACGCAGATTGGCTTCGGCGCTGGCGAGCGTTGCTTCATAGATCGACGGGTCGATCTGATAGAGCTGCTGGCCGGCCTTGACGTCGCTGCCTTCCTTGAACAGGCGCTTGAGAATGATGCCGTTGACCTGCGGGCGGACTTCGGCAATGCGGAACGCGCTGGTGCGGCCGGGCAGATCGGAAGTCAGGGTGAAAGCTTGCGGTTGCAGAGTCACGACGCCGACCTGAGGCGGTGGGGCGGCCGGTGCTGCCTCTTCCTTTTTGCATCCGCTGAGCAGCGATGCCAGGGCGACGGCGGCGACCAGAGCGGTAACAGCTGGCTTGAATTGCATGAAAATCCTCGGGTCAGGCGCGCAAGGTGCGCACTAGAAAGGTGGAAGGTTGAAAAATGTTTGCCGAGTGGATAAGTAGCTTGCTAAGGAATATACTTACGTACATGGCTGTTTGTAAATACCCAGGCTATGTACCCACGCCGTTACACAAGCCTTTGAAAGGTTGGAATTGTAGGCCGGGGACGCACCCCCAGAACGTTCGCCCCACTTTTATTCAGCCGATGTTCAGGCATCGCTGAAGTACCCTGATTGAGGTTGTACTGCCATGGTCCGTCGTACCAAAGAGGAAGCTCAGGAAACCCGCGCGCAAATTCTCGTGGCGGCCGAAAAGGCCTTTTACGAGCGGGGCGTGGCGCGCACGACCCTGGCGGACATCGCGACCCTGGCCGGCGTCACTCGAGGGGCCATCTACTGGCATTTCAGCAACAAGGCGGATCTGGTGCAGGCCATGCTCGACACCTTGCATGAGCCACTGGAAGAAATGGCCAAGGCCAGCGAAAGCGAAGACGAACTCGATCCCCTGGGCTGCATGCGCAAACTGTTGATTCATTTGTTTCATCAAATTGCGCTGGACCCGAAAACCCGACGCATCAATGAGATTCTTTTTCATAAGTGCGAATTCACCGATGAAATGTGCGACCTGCGCCAACAACGGGTGTCCGCCAGCCTTGAATGCAATGTGCGGATCGGCCTGGCCCTGAGTAATGCCGTGAATCGTGGCCAGTTGCCGGAAAACCTCGACACCGCCCGCGCCGCAGTCAGCTTGCATGCTTACATTGATGGCATCCTGTACCAGTGGTTGCTGGCCCCCGACAGTTTTGAATTGCACACCGAAGCCGAGCGTTGGGTCGATACCGGGCTGGATCTGTTGCGCTTCAGCCCCAGCTTGCGCAAGTAAAGCAAAATGCGTAATCGGTGCCTTGTGTGTCAACCGTTGACGCCGAAGATGAACAGTTCTTCACGCGCCCTTCGACAATGGGGTGCTTTTATATACTTACACTCGGCAGGTTGACAGGTAGCAAGCTCAGTAATTTGTAGGGAATTTGTGTCGAGTCCGTGAGAGCCCACCTATTGCCCCTGTAGGAGCGAGCCTGCTCGCGATGGCGGTCTGTCATTCAGCATCATCGTTGAATGTTAATCCGCTATCGCGAGCAGGCTCGCTCCTACAGTGGATTGTGTTAACCGTCCAGATACTAAAAAGCCCCAGCTCTTTCGAGTCGGGGCTTTTGCGTTTCAACGGTTGCTGATTACAGCGATGGGTAGTCGATGTAACCAACCGGGCCCTTGGCGTAGAACAGTTCCGGGCGCGCTTCGTTCAGCGGCGCGTCGGCCTGCAAGCGTGCCGGCAGGTCAGGGTTGGCAATGAAAGGTACGCCGAAGGCGACTGCATCGGCCTGGCCGCTGGCGAGCAACGCGTTGGCGCTGTCCTTGGTGAAACGCTCGTTGGCAATGTAAGGGCCGCCGAAGGCTTCCTTGAGCTGTGGGCCGAGGCTGTCGGCACCCTCTTTCTCCCGCGAGCAGATGAAGGCAATGCCACGCTGGCCCAGTTCGCGAGCGACGTAGGTGAAGGTCTCTGCCAGGTTGTCGTCGCCCATGTCATGCAAGTCGGCGCGTGGCGACAGGTGCACGCCCACACGGCCGGCGCCCCAGATTTCGATGGCGGCATCGGTCACTTCCAGCAGCAGGCGGGCACGGTTCTCCAGGGCGCCGCCGTAGTTGTCGGTGCGCTGGTTGGTGCTGCTTTGCAGGAACTGGTCGAGCAGGTAACCGTTGGCGGCATGGATCTCCACACCGTCGAAGCCGGCAGCCTTGGCGTTCTCGGCACCGACGCGGTAAGCGTCGACGATGTCAGCGATTTCAGCGGTTTCCAGGGCGCGCGGCACCGGGAAGTCGGCCAGCGGACGCACCAGGCTGACATGGCCCTTTGGCTGGATGGCGCTCGGGGCGACCGGGGCTTCATCGTTCAGGTACAAACCGTGGGAAATGCGCCCCACGTGCCACAGTTGCAGGAAGATCTTGCCGCCCGCGCCGTGGATCGCCTTGGTCACGTTGGACCAGCCACGCACCTGATCGTTGGACCAGATACCCGGGGTGTCCGGGTAGCCGACACCCATCGGCGTCACCGAAGTGGCTTCGCTGAGGATCAGGCCGGCGGAGGCACGTTGCACGTAGTACTCGGCCATCAGCGCGTTGGGCACGCGACCTTCGTCGGCGCGGCAGCGGGTCAGTGGCGCCATGATGATGCGGTTGGCCAACTCGAGGTCGCCCAGTTTGATCGGATCGAAAATAGTCGTCATTTAAAGGCTCTCTTTTGGCGATCAGTTAGAAGTGGCAGGGGCCAGATCGGGATTGCCGCTCTGACGGAAGGTAATCAGGGTCGCCAGCAAGGCGAGTACCGCCAGTACGGCTGCCGCGAGGGGCACGCTGGTCAGGCCGAAGCCGTGGGCTATCACGCTGCCGCCGACCCAAGCACCCAAGGCGTTGCCGATGTTGAAAGCGCCGATGTTCAGGGTCGACACCAGGTTCGGTGCGGCCTTGCCGAAGGTCACCACGTTCACTTGCAGCGCCGGTACGGCGGCGAAGCACGCGGTGGCCCAGAGGAACAAGGTGATTTCGGTGGGGATCAGCGCAACGCTGGTCCAGGTCAGCAAGGTGGACACCACGGCCATGGTGATGAACACACCGATCAGCGTCGCGGCCATGCCTTTGTCGGCCAACTTGCCGCCGATAATGTTGCCGACCGTCAGGCCCAGGCCGATGAGCATCAGGGTCCAGGTCACGCCACGGGGCGAGACACCGGTGACTTCGCCCAGCAGCGGCGCAACGTAGGTGAACAGGGTGAACACCGAGGCGGCGAACAGCGCGGTCATGCTCAGGGACAGCCAGATGCCGCCGCCCTTGAGTGCGGCCAGTTCGGCGCGCATGTCGAGTTTTTCTTCATCACGCTTGGCCGGAAGGAAGCGGATCAAACCGATCAATGCGATTACACCGATCACGGTCACGGCCCAGAAGGTCGAACGCCAGCCGGCTTCCTGACCGAGGGCGGTGCCCAGCGGTACGCCGAGGACGTTGGCCAGGGTCAGGCCGGTGAACATCAGGGCCACGGCCGAAGCGCGTTTGTTCGCAGGCACCAGGCCGGCGGCTACCACTGAACCGATACCGAAGAAGGCGCCATGGCACAGGGCGGTAACCACACGGGCGAACATCAGCACGTTGTAGTCGCCGGCGACTGCGCAAAGCAGGTTGCCGACAATGAAGATGCCCATCAACGCCACCAGGGCTGCCTTGCGCGGCAGTTTGGCGGTGGCCAGCGCCATGAACGGCGCGCCGATGGCCACGCCCAGGGCGTAACCGGTCACCAGCCAGCCGGCACCGGGAATCGACACACCGAGGTCAGCCGCCACGTTGGGCAGCAGGCCCATGATGACGAACTCCGTGGTGCCGATGGCGAAGGCGCTCAAGGCCAGGATGAGTAGCGAGAGGGGCATTGTTTCATTCCTTTTCGGCTGGCTGACGTAAAGGGTCAGAGCTCTTGGCTGAAGGTTTTGAGGAATTCCTGGATGGTTTCCTCGTTGCGTTTGAAGAAGTGCCACTGGCCGACTTTGCGGCTGCTGATCAGGCCGGCGCGTTGCAGGGTCGCCAGGTGTGCGGACACCGTGGACTGCGACAGGCCGCAACGTTGATCGATCTGCCCGGCACAAACGCCGTGCTCGTTACTGTGGGACTGGTCGGGAAATTCGACGGTCGGGTCCTTGAGCCAGTGCAGGATGTCTCGCCGTACTGGGTGTGCCAGGGCTTTTATTATTTCGTCGAGATTGATGGTCATGATGTGGGCTCGTGATGTTTAAAACGCTATATCGCGATGAGGCGAACTTTAAATCGGTATTTCGCGATATACAAATATGATTTGGCTCTGACCAGCTCACATTTCGGTATATCGAGTTATAACGATATGATGAGTGTAACAAGACAAGGGGGCAGTGCTAAGCTGCGCCCATGAACTATCTCGCACATCTTCACCTCGGTGGCCAGCGTCCCGGCCAGTTGCTCGGCAGTCTGTATGGCGATTTCGTCAAGGGACGGCTGCAAGGGCAATTCGCTCCGGAAATCGAGGGGGCTATCCAGTTGCACCGAAGCATCGACGTGTACACCGATCGCCATCCGCTGGTGGACGTCGCACTGTCGCGTTTCTCCCTGACCCGTCGTCGCTACGCGGGGATCGTGCTCGACGTGTTTTTCGACCATTGTCTGGCCCGGGACTGGGCGCTGTATGCCGACCGGCCGTTGGAGCTGTTCACTTCAGACGTGTATCGCGTGCTGTCCAGCGAACGGCAGTTACCGGAGCGGCTGGCGAAGATTGCGCCGCACATGGTGGCCAATGACTGGTTGGGTTCGTATCAGGAATTCGAAGTGCTGGAGCAGGTATTGCGCGGGATCTCGCGGCGCCTGACCCGGCCGGAAGAGCTGGCGGCGGCGATGCAGGAGTTGCGGCGGTTGTATGAGCCGTTGAGCGAAGACTTTCGGTTGTTCTATCCGCAACTGCAGGATTTTGCCCGGAACTATCCAACACCCTGAAACCACTGTAGGAGCGAGCCTGCTCGCGATTGCGATCTGTCATTCAGCATCATCGTTGAATGTTAATCCGCTATCGCGAGCAGGCTCGCTCCTACAGGAGGCATGTGTTTACGCTGCAATGGCAGGGCGCATCGGGGCTCGTTGCGGTTCGACAATTTCGCCGAACAACACCTTCTGCACCGCCTGTTGCGCCTCGAACGCCAGGGCCGCGCGTTCCCGGCCTTCGCAAGCGATTGGCTTGAGCAGATGAATCTCGACACCGCCACGGTCATTGGCAAACAACCGCATCAGATGCGACAGCAAATCATCGTCGCCAATAAATGGAGCCAGCGCGCAAGGCTCGCCGTTACGCACATAACGAATCGCCACCGGCTGCATGGCCACTTCGGAGTCGATGGCGGCGGACAGCAGGCGGCCGTGGAAAGTACGCAGCGAACGGCCATCGGTAGTGGTGCCTTCCGGGAACATCAGCAGGGGGTGTGCCTGTTCCAGATGACGGGTCATCTGCTTGCGGATCAACTGGCTGTCACCCGAGCCACGGCGGATAAACAGGCTGCCGGCCTTGGTCGCCAACCAGCCGGCCACCGGCCAGGTGCGCACTTCGGCCTTGGACAGGAACGACAGCGGCGTGAGCATCCCCAGCAGCGGGATGTCGGTCCAGGATACGTGGTTGCTGACCCAGAGCATCGGTGTCTTCGGCAACTCGCCGTGCACGGTCACGTCAAAGGGCAGGGCGTTGCTCAGGCGGGCCATGAAAAACCGCGACCAGCGCTGACGACGCGCCATCGAATGGGCCATGCCCAGGCGCTCGAACACCCCGAACACGCTGGCCATGCCCAGGCCCAGCGTCACCACCAACAGCACTCGCGCGATTCGCGCGTACACCCGCAACCGGCTCATTACACAGCCGCCTTGAAGTGTTTGGCGTAACGCGGGCAGAGCTCGTCGCGCTTGAGCAGGATGAACACGTCGGCGACCTGGAAGTCTTCGTCCCAGCATGGCTCGCCGCAGATCTTCGCACCCAGGCGCATGTAGGCCTTGAGCAGCGGCGGCATTTCGGCGATCACGTTCGAAGGGATATCCAGGGTCGGCAGCGGCTTTTTCGGCTCGGCCCGCAGGTGTTCGGTGCACAGGTAACGTTCACGCAGGCGCTGCATGATGGCGTGGGCCTGGATGCCGCCGTCCTGCATCGGAATGCTCGCGCAACCCATCAAGTAGCTGTAGCCGCCCTGGTTCAGCACTTCGGCCAGTTCGCCCCACAGCACGGCGATAGTGCCGCCGTTGCGGTAGGCCGGGTCGACACAGGTGCGACCGATTTCCAGGATCGGGCCTTGCAGGTGCACCAGACCGTGCAGGCTGAATTCTTCTTCGCTGTAGAACTTGCCCAGGCTACTGGCGGCGGTGTGGTCGAGCAAACGGGTGGTCGCCACTAGACGGCCGGTGTTCAGGTCACGCACGCCGATGTGGGCGCAGTGAACATCATAGTCATCCATGTCCAGACCCAGTTCCGCGCCTTTCAGCTTGGCGTTGAATTCGCCGCTGAACACGTTGAAACGCAAGGCCTGAGCTTCCTGCAAAGCCTCGGCGCCCATCAGGCGTTCGGCTTGCAGGCGGCGTTCGTTGCCGGTGTCGCTGATGCGGGCGATCTGAGTCATGGCGAATCTCCGTGCGGGCTGCTCACCCGTCTCTGGGCTACAGCGAATCGACTTTCTTTGTCTAGCCGTGTTGTGCAAAGTCAGGCTATGTAGCCCCGGTGTCATCGCCATTAAGCTTTGGTGATGCTTATATGACAGCCCTCGAGGAGCCTCTTATGCCCTGGCAAACCCTGTTGAACCGCCGTGATCGCTTGCCCGCCAACCCGGACCTGGCCGAAGGTTTCGCGACCTTGTTGCAACAGCTGGGAACGGTCACGCCATTTGAGTTGGCGGTGCTTGGCGGGCGGTTGATGGCGACGCCGGGGCTGGCGTTTCTGGTGGGGTATCAAGCGGCCTTGCGCATGCTCTGGCCGAGCGCGCCCCTGAGTCTTGGCGCGCTGTGCGCCACCGAACAGCGCAGCCTGCGCCCGGCCGACATGCAAACCCGACTGAGCGATTTGCGCCTGAGTGGACGCAAGGATTTCGTCACGGCCGGCGATGCCGCCGACTGGCTGCTGGTGGCGGCGCGCAGCGAGGAGCCCGGCACCGACCCTCGCTTGAGCCTGGCGGTGATCTATCGCGATGAACCGGGTGTGCGGGTTGAAAAACTGGCGTCGATCCCGTTGATGCCGGACATCAGCCATGGTCGGTTGTTTCTGGATAACGCACTGTGCGAGTTGCTCGCGGGGGATGGTTGGGACGCGTACGTCAAACCGTTCCGCACGCTGGAAGACATCTATGTGCTGAGTGCGATGACGGCGTGGTTGTATGGCGTCGGCCAGGAATGCGCTTGGCCGCAAGGCCTGCAGCTGCGGTTGCTGGGGTTGCTGGTCGGGTGCGCGGAAACCAGCCGCCAGCCACCGAGCCATCCGACCGGGCATGTGTTGCTTGGCGGGTTGTTTGCGCAGTTCGAAGGGCTCAAGGCTGAGGTGAACGAGTCGCTGGCTGGAGGGTCGCCGGAGTGGGCGGCGATGTGGCAGCGGGACCAGGCCGTGATGGATTTGGCGGCGGGGGCTCGGGGGAAGCGGTTGGCCAAGGCTTTGGCGGAATCTTCATTGAACTGACTGGCCTCATCGCGAGCCGGCTCGCTCCTACATTTGGAACGCATTCCCCTGTAGGAGTGAGCCTGCTCGCGATAGCAATCTTTCAGGCAATACAAATTTCAGAACTGTCATCAACCTCGACTAGGCTCAGCAGGTTCAACCTCCGAGCCCCCGCCATGTCCAAAGGCTTGTCCCTGACTTTCCTGCTGTTGCTCAGCCTCACGGCCCAGGCCGAAAACTGGCCCGCCGAGCAATGGCCGACCGCCCCGACGCCGACCGGACCGGCGCTTCAAGCCCTGGAGGCTTACGCCTTTCCATCCCGCGATGACAGCACTCGCCAGGGCATCCGCACCGATGCTTTGTTGGTAATCCGCGACGGCCAGTTGATCTACGAACGCTACGTCGGCCCGACGACGGCCGAGACGCCGCACCTGACCTGGTCGATCAGCAAGAGCCTGATGGCGACGGTCCTCGGTGTGGCCTACGGTGAAGGCTTGTTCAAGCTTGGCGACCCTGTCGCGAAGTTTTATCCGCCCCTGCAAAAACACCCCGACATGACCATGGCCGACCTGCTGCACTGGGCCTCGGGTCTGGATTGGCAGGAAGACTACGAATACGCACCGCTGAAGTCTTCGGTGGTGGCCATGCTCTACACCCGCGGTCACCACGACATGGCCGCGTTCACCGCAGCCCATGATTCATACGCGATGCCGGGCCAGGCATTTCGCTACTCCAGCGGTGACAGCAACCTGTTGTCGGCCGCATTGAAAACCATCGTCGGTCCCAGCCGCTATCCGGACTATCCGTGGATTGCGCTGTTCGAGCCGCTGGGCATTCGCCATGCCGTGTGGGAAACCGATGCCACCGGCACTTTCGTCGCGTCGTCCTATGCCTACCTCACGGCACGGGATCTGGCCCGGATCGGTCTGTTGATGGCCCGCGAGGGGCGCTGGGGCGACAGGCAACTGCTGCCCAAGGACTGGGTGGCGTTCAACCGCGAGCCGTTCGTTCACTATCACACGCACCAGGACGATGCCGTCCCCGGCGGCCAGTGGTGGCTCAATCGGGCCGTTGAGGGCGCGGCACGACCCTGGCCCGATGCTCCCGCCGACACCTTCGCCGCACTGGGGCATTGGGGGCAGGCGATGTATGTGATCCCCAGTGAACAGCTGGTGATCGTGCGCTACGGCGATGACCGCGACGGTACTTACCGGCACAACCAACTGCTCCAGCTCGCACTCAAGGCCTTTGCCGGAAAGGTGCAGCCATGAGCGGTTTCATTCGCCGTCGACCGGTCAGCTCCCTGTTGCTGATCCCGCTGATCGCCTTGCTTGGCTGGATCTGGCACGAGCGGGTGGCGCTGTGGGCGTTCCCCGACATCATCAGCGCCTACACCGCCAAGGAATACTGTTCGTGCCGCTACGTGATGAACAACGACCTCGAGTACTGCCACGGTTATGTGAAACAGTGGCTGCCCGCCAGCGCCTTTGTCGATGATCCGGCCGGCAAGCGTGTCACGGTCAGCGGCATGGGTCGCAGCAACAGTGCGGTGTGGATCGGCGAACGCCAGGGCTGTCGCTTGCAGCCCTGACTGCGATGAAATTGTGAGGCCGGGCGAGGGCTCCCTCGCCACAAAGGCAGGTTTGGAGTAATAGACGGCTTGCAATGCGCTGAAGGCCAGTTAAGGTTCAGCACAGGTTTATCTGCCCTACGAGTCTCTATGTTCAAGCGCTCCACCTTCCAGACCATCACTTTCCTGCTGCTGGCCAGCGCCGCATTGTCGGCCCGTGCCGACTGGTACCTCGACGGCGAGTCTTCGCGCCTGTCGTTTGTCAGCACCAAGAATGCCAATGTTTCCGAAGTGCAGCGCTTCCTGGTGCTGCACGGCAAGGTCGACCCAGAGGGGCTGGCGCAGGTGGAAGTCGAGCTGGAATCGATCAACAGCGGCGTACCGCTGCGCGATGAACGCATGCGTAAGGAGCTGTTCCAGATCGACCGGTTTCCCGACGCCTTGATCACCACGAAAATCGATCTGCGCCCGATCAATGATCTCGCTCCCGGCGCACAGCTGGAATTGCGCCTGCCACTGACCGTCGACCTGCATGGCAAGCAACACGAATACAACGCACAGCTACTGGCGACCCGTCTCGATGACCGGCGCTTTCAGGTGGTGACCCTCGAACCGCTGGTGATCAACGCCGAGGATTTCGATTTGGCTCCCGGCCTGGAGTCGTTGCGCAACCTGGCCGGTCTGTCGGCGATCAGTTTTTCAGTGCCGGTGAGTGCGGTGCTGATTTTCACGGCGCGCTGACATGGCCGGAGCGATTTTTCCGTGGCGTGAAGGCAACCACTTTGAACTGCTGGTCGATGGCCCGCAGTTTTTTCCGCGCATGCTGGTGGCGATTGCCCGGGCTGAAGAACAGGTCGAACTGGAGCTGTATCTGGTGGAGGCGGGCGCCTGCGCCGAAGCCATGGTCCAGGCCTTGGTGCAGGCCGCCGAGCGCGGTGTGCGGGTGCGTTGTCTGTTCGATGATTACGGCAGCCTCGCTTTCACCCTGACCTTGCGCCAGCGGCTGATGTCTGCCGGTGTGGAGCTGCGTTTTTACAATCGCCTGAGCTGGCGACGCTGGGTCGGCAACTTCTACCGCGATCACCGCAAGCTGTTACTGGTGGACCAGAGCCTGGCCGTGGTCGGCGGCACCGGTGTCACTGATGAGTTCTGGACACCGGGCGAAGACGTCAGCGAATGGCATGAAGTGATGGTGGAAATCACCGGTCCGCTGGTGCTCGACTGGCAACTGCTGTTCGATCGTCAGTGGATTGCCAACCGCCATCGACGTGCCTGGCGACCGGCCTCGCATTTCGGTCTGCCGCGCCTGCCACGGGTGCCGTCGATAGGCGAGGGTATGGGCCGGGTGGCCTATGCCGATGCCCGTCAACACCGGGACATTCTGCAGTCGCTGGTGCGCGCCCTGAACAGCGGTCAGCGACGGATCTGGCTGGCCACGCCGTACTTTTTGCCGACCTGGAAAGTCCGCCGCTCCCTGCGCCGGGCAGCTGCCCGGGGCGTTGATGTGCGGTTGCTGCTGACCGGGCCCCGAACCGATCACCCGTCCGTGCGCTATGCCGGCCATCGCTACTACCCGCGACTGCTCAGGGCCGGCGTGACGATTTACGAATACCAGCCGTGTTTCCTGCACTTGAAAATGGTCCTGATCGATGACTGGGTGAGCATCGGCTCGTGCAATTTCGATCACTGGAACCTGCGCTTCAATCTGGAAGCCAACCTGGAAGCGCTGGACCCCGGATTGACCCGAGCGGTAGCCGCGAGTTTCGAACGGGACTTCGGGTTGAGTGAGCAAGTCAGTCTGGAAGAGTGGAAGCGTCGGCCACTGTGGCGGCGGATCAAGCAGCGGGTGTGGGGATGGGTGGATCGGGTGGTGGTGAATCTGCTGGATCGACGGGGTTGAACGGGATTTTTCAAACACCCTGAAACCACCGTAGGAGCGAGCCTGCTCGCGATGAGGCCATAACATTCAACATCATTGTTGACTGTCAGGCCGCCATCGCGAGCAGGCTCGCTCCTACAAGTTTTTGCGTTGTTTCAGGTATTACAGCAACTCAAAACTCTGCTGCGTCACGTCCTCTGAATCCAGGCCGATCTGTACGTTGAACTTGCCCGGTTCCGCCGCGTACTTGAGCTGGGTGTTGTAGAACTTCAGGTCGTCCTCGGTGATGGTGAAGTGCACGACTTTCTGTTCGCCGGCCTTGATCATCACTTTCTGGAAGTTCTTCAGTTCCTTGATCGGGCGGATCATCGAGCCTGCCACGTCCTGGATGTACAACTGCACCACGGTTTCGCCGTCGCGCTTGCCGGTGTTTTTCACCGTGACGCTGGCGTCGAGCTTGCCGGTCTTGTTCAG
This sequence comes from Pseudomonas sp. IT-P74, assembly GCF_949768175.1. NCBI lineage: Bacteria > Pseudomonadati > Pseudomonadota > Gammaproteobacteria > Pseudomonadales > Pseudomonadaceae > Pseudomonas > Pseudomonas sp. IT-P74. The sequence goes on from NZ_CATKQD010000044.1 coordinate 346,500, forward strand.
AGTGGTCGACGACAGGGCCATGTCGCTCAGGCTGAACTCGGTGTAGCTCAGGCCGTAACCGAACGGATACAGGGGACCGGTGGTGTCATCGAAGTACTGCGAGGTGTAGTTGCCCGGCTTGCCCGGAGTGAACGGCCGGCCAATGGTCAGGTGGTTGTAGTAGGTCGGAATCTGGCCGACCGAACGCGGGATGCTGATCGGTAGTTTGCCCGACGGGTTGTAGTCGCCGAACAGCACATCGGCGATGGCGTTGCCGCCCTCGGTGCCGGTGAACCAGGTTTCCAGGATCGCGTCGGCCTGTTCTTTCTCTTCGAGGATCGTCAGCGGACGGCCGTTCATCAACACCAGTACCAGCGGTTTGCCGGTGGCTTTCAAGGCTCGGATCAGCTCGCGCTGGTTTTCCGGGATGTTCAGGTCGGTGCGGCTCGACGATTCGTGGGACATGCCACGGGATTCACCGACGGCGGCAACGACCACATCGGCATCCTTGGCCGCTTTCACCGCTTCGTCGATCAGCACCTTCGCCGGGCGCGGGTCATCCACCACTTCCGGGGCGTCGAAGTTGAGGAAGTTCAGGTAGCCGAGGATTTTCGGGTCGCTGGTGATGTTGGCGCCACGGGCGTAGATCAGTGTCGATTTGCCGCCCAGCGCGTTGGTCATGCCGTCGAACAGGGTCACCGACTGGGCTGGCTTACCGGCGGCAGCCCAACTGCCCATCATGTCGATGGGCGCCTTGGCCAGCGGACCGACCAGGGCGATTTTCGCGGTTTTCTTCAGTGGCAGGGTTTCGTTGCGGTTTTTCAGCAGCACCTGGCTGCGGCGTGCCACATCACGGGCCTCGGCGCGATGCAGGCGACTGTCGGCGTAGGTGTCGACCGGATCATCCTCGGCCTTGCCGATGCGCAGGTACGGGTCCTTGAACAGGCCCATGTCGTACTTGGCGCCGAGCACCGCACGCACGGCATTGTCGATGTCGCTCTGCTGGATATCGCCGGACTTCAGCAGCCCTGGCAGCTCTTTGCCGTACAGGGTGTCGTTCATGCTCATGTGGATACCGGCCTTGATCGCCAGCTTCGCCGCTTCGCGACCGTCGGCGGCAACGCCGTGCTTGATCAGCTCGAAAATCGCTCCGTGGTCGCTGACCGCCAGGCCCTTGAAGCCCCACTCCTTGCGCAGCAGGTCATTCATCAGCCAGGTGTTGGCAGTGGCGGGCACGCCGTTGATCGAGTTCAGCGCAACCATCACGCCGCCCGCGCCGGCCTCAATCGCCGCGTGGTAGGGCGGCAGGTAGTCCTGGTACATCTTGACCGGGCTCATGTCGACCACGTTGTAGTCGCGGCCACCCTCGACCGCGCCGTACAGGGCGAAGTGCTTGACGCTGGCCATGATGCTGTCGGCCGCGTTCGCGCCTGTGCCCTGGAACGCCTTGACCATCACGCCGGCAATGCGCGACACCAGGTAGGTGTCTTCGCCGAAGCCTTCGGAGGTACGGCCCCAGCGCGGATCGCGGGAGATGTCGACCATCGGCGCGAAGGTGATGTCGAGGCTGTCAGCCGCGGCTTCCTTGGCGGCAATGCGCCCGGACAGGCCGATGGCGTCCATGTCCCAGCTCGAGGCCAGGGCCAGCGGGATCGGGAAAATGGTGCGGTGGCCGTGGATCACGTCGTAGGCGAAGAACATCGGGATCTTCAGGCGGCTGCGCATGGCCGCGTCCTGCATCGGGCGGTTTTCCGGGCGGGTGATCGAGTTGAACGTACCGCCGATGTTGCCGGCCGCGATCTCCTTGCGGATCATTTCGCGCGGCATTTCCGGGCCGATGCTGATCAGGCGCAGCTGGCCGATTTTTTCATCGAGGGTCATTTGCTTCATCAGGTTGCTGACGAAGGCTTCCTTGTTCTCCAGGGGTGCGGGCGTCGTGGCGGCCAATACGTTATGACTGGCCAGGCTGACGAACAGGCCCAGCAAACACAGCTTCTTCATGAATAGTTTTCTCAAGGGCCCAAACGGCGATGTACACGCCGGCCAGCCAAAATTTAGGGAGCGTCTATTGTTGTTCGGGTGCCGGCTCAAAAGACCAGAGCCAAAAAACCACAGCCAGATGGCGGATGCGTTTTCGCGCAGGGCCTCTTTTTAGCCCATCGGCCCGCTGCAATCCAGAGGCGCGGGCGATTATGCCCCAAGAGCCGGCCCAGAAGGTTTCGCGGTCGGTTTTTTCATGAAATGTACAAGGGAGCATCATCCTGATGAATGTAAGTCCAACCTACCGTTCGCGTTTGCAGGTCGTCACGCTGCTGATGCTGGCCTCGTTGCTGACCGCCTGCGGCATCAACAACATCCCCACCCTCGACGAGCAGGCCAAGGCCGCCTGGGGCCAGGTGCAGAACCAGTATCAGCGGCGCGCCGACCTGATTCCCAACCTGGTGGAAACCGTCAAGGGCTATGCGGCCCACGAGCAGGAAACCCTGACCGCCGTCATCGAGGCCCGGGCCAAGGCTACGTCGATCCAGGTGGATGCCTCGACCCTCGACAACCCGGAAAAGCTCAAGCAGTACCAACAGGCCCAGGACCAGCTCAGCGGCGCATTGAGCCGTTTGATGGTGGTTTCCGAGCGTTACCCGGATCTCAAGGCCAACCAGAATTTCCTCGCCTTGCAATCGCAGCTTGAAGGCACTGAGAACCGCATCAGCGTGGCCCGGCGCGATTTCATCCTCGCGGTGCAGAAATACAACACCGAGATCCGCACGTTCCCCGGTCGCCTGTGGCACACCGTGATGTACAGCGACCTGCCGATGCGCGAGACCTTCGAAGCCACGCCGGGTTCGGAAAAGGCCCCCGAGGTCAAGTTCTGAACAGCGGTAATCGGCGTCGCCATACAAGAGGTTGCCCATGCGCGTCCTGAAAACAGGCCTGTTGCTGTTGTTGTGGGTGGTGACGATCGCTGCCCGGGCCGAGCTGAACTTTCCGGCGCTGACCGGGCGGGTGGTCGACAACGCGCAGATGATCGAGCCATCGGTGCGCCAACAGCTCACCCAACAACTTCAGGCCCATGAACAAGCCACCGGCGAACAGCTTGTGGTCGTGACTTTGCCGGATTTGCAAGGTGCCGACATCGCCGACTTCGGTTACCAACTCGGCCGCCACTGGGGCATTGGGCAGAAGGACAAGAACAACGGCGCCTTGCTGATCATCGCCCGGGACGAGCGCCGGCTGCGCATCGAAGTCGGCTATGGTCTGGAGGATCGACTGACCGATGCCCAGAGTTCGGTGATCATCAATCAGGTCATCACCCCGTCATTCAAGACCGGCAACTTCAGTAAGGGAATCAGTGACGGTGTGGCGGCGATGCTGGTGGTGCTGGGCGGCAATCCCCTGGACGAACCCTCCACGGCGTATGAATCCAGAGGCGATCCGGGGGACGATTTCATCGCACGGCATCCCGGTTTGTTCGTGTTTTTGGTGATGTTGCTCATCCTGGCTGTTTTTGTGTGCCAGATGCTCGGTATCCTCCCTGCTGGCCGGGGCGGTTCCGGTGGATCCGGGGGTGGATTTGGCGGTGGTGGATTTGGCGGCGGCGGTGGAGGGGGAGGCTTCAGCGGCGGCGGGGGCAGTTTCGGCGGGGGCGGTTCATCCGGCGGCTGGTGATAATAAAAACGAGCAGGCACTTCACGACATGGCATTACTGACTGAACACGAACAACGCAAGGTGGCCGAGGCCATTGCCCGGGTCGAGCGCGACACCGACGCGGAGCTGGTGACCGTGCTCGCGGCCCGCGCCGACGACTATGCGTACATCCCGCTGCTGTGGGCCAGTCTGCTGGCGCTGCTGGTACCGGGCATCGTGCATTACTTCACCGGTTGGCTGACCCTGCACAGCCTGCTGCTGGTGCAGTGGGCCATCTTCATCGTGCTGTGCCTGGTGTTCCGCCTGCCGAAAGTCACCACCCATCTGGTCCCGCGCTCGGTGCGCCACTGGCGCGCCTCGAACCTGGCGCGCCGGCAGTTCCTGGAGCAGAACCTGCACCACACCGAGGGCAGCACCGGCATGCTGATTTTCGTTTCCGAGGCCGAGCGTTACGTGGAGATCCTGGTGGATGAGGGGATTTCCAGTCGCCTGGACAACAAGAACTGGGACGCGATCGTCGCGACGTTCACCCGGCAGGTTAAGCAGGGGCAGACGCTGCAGGGCTTTGTCAGTTGCGTCGAGGCCTGTGGCGAGTTGCTCAAGGTGCATGTGCCGGTGACCCATGTGCGCAATGAGCTGCCGAATCGTCTGGTGGTGCTGGGGTAAGCCTGGGCTTCACCAGCTTTTGTAGTACGCCGCGACACAGTTCCCGAGCGTTGTCCGCCGGGGAGCTTGTCTTCAACATCTCTCACATGGTGCACGCCCTGCGATGGGCGTTCTGTGTAGAGGGAGTTCTTATGAAAACGCAACAATCGCTGGACATCTCGGTGGAGGATGCCCCCAGTCGCGCAATGTACGCTCCGCCAGTGCAACTGACAGCGAAAGAGACGCAAGCCCTGGAGTGGTGCCTCAAAGGCAAAACGTCCTGGGAAATCGCCAGGATTCAGAGTTGCTCGGAATCCACTATCAACTTCCATTTCTCCAATATCCGCCGCAAGTTCGCCGTCGGTTCTCGCAACGCTGCCGTATTCAAGGCGCTGAAGTCGGGAGCCATTTCTGTTGAGCCATTGCAGTCGCGAGATATCCATGAGCCTGACTGATTCGACTTACAACAGTATCAGCGGGCTCATGGTGGGGTTGGGTATTGCGACGTTGCCGGTTATCGATGGAGAAGTCCTGTTCGGGGCAACGCTTGGCGCGTGGCTGGTCACGACCACTCGCGCCAACTTCAAGGCCTGGCAACGCATCGGCTCCTGGCTGTTGTCGGCGGGTGTCGGTTACCTGTTTGCCCCGGTCGCCCAGCCATTGGCGCCTTTTCTGACAGCCGGTGTGACGGCCTTCCTGTGCGCGTTGCTGGTCATTCCCCTCAGCATCAAGCTCATGCAATGGATCGATGGCGCCGGCCTCGGGGACATCCTTCGTCATCTCAGAGGGCGAGGGCAATGACCTTTGAGATGGCGGCTCTGGTGTGGGTGACGGGCGTGGCTCACCTGATCAGTGCGTTCAGGCTGGCGTGTTACCAGCGCGACGAGCAGCGCTACAACTGGCGAGACAGGATATTGATCAACTTGTGTGGCGCAGTGTTCTATATCGCCGGCATCGATATATTGCTGACATTCCTGCCGGTGAGCCCATGGCATGCAGCGGTGAGTGTTTTTTCATGCGTAATGATTGTTCGCAGTAGTGGCAACATTATTGTTTTGTGGCATGCCTTCAAGCATTGAAACGTCGGGCTTCAAGTCAGGTTTTGTTCGAATGTCCAAGTGTTGCCAGGATAGCGGCCATTTCCGAAAGTTGCGTTTCCAGATCCCGCAGGCGTCGCTTTTCTTCCAATGCGTTTTGTATTGCGCGGCGGTCATCCTCATCAAGCAATCGCCACAGCGAAAGGATGGTGCTTTCCTGCGTTGTTGCGGTTTGCGCAACATTTGCAGGGGTGTTTAGAGGCGTTTGCCGCAGCATCGGCCCCTCGCCCAGCAGCAACCAGTCAAGGGAGATGCCGCGAGTCTGCGCGATTTCTACGCATAATGAGTATGGCGTGCTGTCGCGGCCTTTCCAGCTACTGAGTGTCTGCGGGCTGATCTGTAGCGCAGAAGACAGGGAAGCGTCAGTTTTTGTGCCCGTAATTTGTTTCAGACGAGCCAAAACAGCTTGTGATTTTTTGCTACGCAATTTGAGCCTCTTCCTTTTGACATATGCTTTTTGAGTGCTTAACGTATGCGTAATGAGTACTTTTTTTCTTGTAAGTAATCAATCATCAACTATGAATCAGAAGAATACGATGTCGAAACTTCCTAATGGTATCAGGGTGATTTCCTACGAGCTTGGCTCGTATCTATTACGTGTCCGCCGGTTGCACTTCCTTTTGTCTGGCGGACGTTATTTGCAGCACCCGTCTTTCACGAATTGTGTTTCAAGCAGTATTGCGTTTGATCAATTCGATTACCACCGGATGGCGCTAGGGAAGCACGTATGAGTACTTACAAGATGGTGTGCCCGCACTGCTTGAGCAGGATGCGCATACGTACCAGCGAAGGGCGGCATATTTTCCTGCGGGTGGCGTACTTGCAATGTACGTCGGAGGCCTGTGGCTGGTCGGTAAGGGCCGAGTTCGAAATGACCCACGAGCTTTCCCCCAGTGGCATGCCCAATCCGGCCGTGCACCTGCCATGCGCCGGACCTGACTTGCGTCGCGCCGCGCGGCCTGTCGCCGAAAGCGCCCCGGCGACGCAAGTGCAACAGGAGTCTTGAGCATGAAGGAGGTTGATGAACAGGCCCATTTGAATGAGGAGCTATTGGCCATAGCGCAGACGTTTCTGGCCCGTCATGAGGGCGAGGGTGTGATTGATGATCAAGTGCTGTTCTGCCGCGCGGTTAGGCATTTGCAGAGTCTGGATATGCCGATGCACCAAGCGGAGCGGCTGGTCAGCCACGCCTACGGATTGCTCAAGTCCAGCAACGATCGCCGGCGTCTGGATCTGGACGCAAGTTCCGAAACTGTCGCCGTGGTCACTGATCCGGCCAACGGTCTGACGTGGGCGGTGCCGGTAGGGTTGATCGTCAAGTTCGTCATTAACTCGCCGACCAATCGCAAACTTCGGCTGGTGGAGCCCTGAGGTAGCGACGGTTGGATTCAGGTCCCGATCGGCGGGAACGGGACCTGGCGCAAAATTACCCCGTGCCCAAAACCCTCGTCCCCCCTAAAATACCCGGCATCCCCCGATTCGTATTGCCGAGGCCGTTTTTCCATGTCCGTCACCGCCACTCCCGCCAGCCTCGCGCCGGATCATCACGCCCAGTTCATCGACCTGCTGCAAACCAGCCTCGAGCACAACGCGTTCATCAAACTGGTGCTGGCCAAGTACGTGGGTGATGAAACGGACCTGCAGCGGATCATCATCAAGCCGGTGACGGTCAAGGCACAGCCTTGCCTGTCTTTTGTCTACCGCTACAAGACCCGCGATATCACCAAGAACCTGCCGCTGGCCGAAGGCGTGGCGAGCATTGCCGGGTTGCTGCCAGCGTCGTTCAAAAATGCGCATTTGTTGTCGTTGACCGACGAAGCCCAGCTCGAATACAGCAAAAAGGGCAAGTCATCGCTGTTCAAGAGCCAACCTCAGCAATTGCGCGAAGTGCCTTCGGCCGAGCACAACCGTGAGAAAAACCGTTTTCTTGACCTGAGCCGGCCGTTTCTCGCCGACCTGGGGGTGACCAACAAGCAGCATGAGCTGATCCCGGCGATGTCGCGCAAGTGGAAGCAGATCAACAAGTTCATCGAAGTGTTCAGCCACGCGCTGACCTCGTCGCCCCTGGCGCTGGACAAACCGGTGCGGGTGGCGGACTTCGGATCGGGCAAGGGCTACCTGACTTTCGCCATCCACGATTACCTGTGCAACACCTTGAAGGCCGAAGGCGAGGTGACCGGCGTCGAACTGCGTGAAGACATGGTCACCCTGTGCAACACCGCGGCCGCCAGGCTTGAACACCCCGGCCTGGTGTTCAAGTGCGGTGACGTGCGCAGCGTGGCGCCGAGCGAGCTGGACGTGATGATCGCCCTGCATGCCTGCGATATCGCCACCGACTATGCGATCCACACCGGCATCCGTTCCGGCGCTTCGATCATCATGTGCTCGCCGTGCTGCCACAAACAGATCCGCCTGCAAATCCAGAGCCCGGCGCTGCTCAAGCCGATGCTGCAATACGGCTTGCACCTGGGCCAGCAGGCGGAGATGGTCACCGACAGTTTGCGCGCGTTGTTCCTTGAGGCCTGCGGCTACGAGACCAAGGTGTTCGAGTTCATCTCACTGGACCACACCAACAAGAACAAGATGATCCTGGCAGTCAAGCGCGCCGAGCCGGTGGACCCGACCCGGTTGCTGGCGAAGATTCAGGAACTGAAGGATTTCTATCACATCAGCGAGCATTGCCTGGAAACCCTGCTGCGCGCTGACGGCTTTCTCTAACCCCTGTGGGAGCGAGCTTGCTCGCGATTGCGGACTGACATTCAACACCTATGTTGGATGTGACGACCCCTTCGCGAGCAAGCTCGCTCCCACAGGATTGGATTTGACCGCTGTCTTGCGTCCCAGCATCACTGTCACGATCACCCCGCCAGCAAACAGCCAGGTAATCGGCTCCACATGTTCACCGAAGAACAGCGCCGAGAAGGCGATGGTGAAGAAAATCTGCAGCAACTGGATTTGACTGACCCGGGCAATGCCCCCCATGGCCAGCCCGGCGTACCAGGCGAAGAAGCCGATGAATTGCGAAAACAGCGAGACATAACCGAAGGCCCACCAGGTCTTGGCGGAAATCTCGCCCTGATGTTGCAGTGCCAGATATACCACCGGCCCGATCAGCAGCGGCGTCGACAGCACCAGCGCCCAGCAGATCACCTGCCAACCGCCCATTTCCCTGGCCAGTCGGCCTCCCTCGGCGTAGCCCAGTCCGCCCACTGCAATGGCGCCAAGCATCAGCAAGTCACCGACCTGAATGCTGCCGGCACCGCTGATCAGTGCATAACCGAGCACCAGCGCGCTGCCCAATGCGGCGCAGGCCCAGAAGGCTTTCGACGGCCGCTCATGGGACAGCCACGCGGCATACAGCGCCACGCACAGCGGCTGCAAACCGTTGACCAGCGCACCGTGGGACGCCGGCAAGGTTTGCATGGCCCAGGCCGACAACACCGGGAAACCGAGGATCACCCCGGCCATCACCAACGTCAGGCCTTTGACTTGTTTCCAGGTCGGCCATTTTTCCCGGTGCCACAGCAACAGCAACGCCGCCGGAACCGCCGCAAACAGTGCCCGGCCCAGGCCGTTGAGCAGCGGGTGCAGTTCCTGCACGACGATCCGCGTGAAGGGCAGGGTAAGGCTGAAAATCACAACGCCGAGCAGGCCCAGGGCCATGCCGGTGTTTTCGCGCGAGGACATGATGGCAACCAGAATATTGGGAAATGGGATAGGGCTTCATATAGCCATAAACCGTGGGTTTCCCGCTGTTACAGCTAGGCGCAGAGTTATCCGTACAGTTTGCGGGCCACTTCGCGAGCAGGCTCGCTCCCACAGGGATTGTGTCGTCCTTGTGCGAGCCTGCTCGCGAAGAACGATTACACAGTAGTAGCTGGTTATTACCCACTCCCGCGGAATCGGACTAACTTGAATACTCCTGCAAGCCCACTTCCAGAGGAGTCCTCCCCATGGCGGCAAAAAAAATTCTGATGCTGGTCGGTGATTACGTCGAAGACTATGAAGTGATGGTGCCGTTCCAGGCGTTGCTGATGGTCGGCCACACGGTGCACGCCGTTTGCCCGGACAAAGCCGCCGGCCAGACCGTGCGCACGGCGATCCATGACTTTGAAGGCGACCAGACCTACAGTGAAAAACCCGGTCACCTGTTTGCCCTGAACTTCGATTTCGCCAAGGTCAACGCCGCCGATTATGACGCGGTGCTGATTCCGGGCGGCCGCGCGCCGGAGTACCTGCGCCTGAACGAAAAAGTCCTGGAACTGGTGCGCGCATTCGACAAGGCCGGCAAGCCGATCGCTGCCGTGTGCCACGGCGCGCAGTTGCTGGCGGCAGCGGGTGTTCTCGAAGGTCGCGAATGCAGCGCTTATCCGGCCTGCGCTCCGGAAGTGCGACTGGCGGGCGGTACCTATATCGATATTCCGGTGACGGACGGCCATGTCCAGGGCAATCTGGCCACGGCGCCGGCCTGGCCTGCACACCCGAACTGGCTGGCCGGTTTCCTGGGGTTGCTGGGCACCAAAATCACGCTGTAACGAGGGCCATGTCCATGTGCGAGCTGTATGTCAAAGCCGACCCGATACTCTACGAATCGCGCTCCCGCTCGCTGCGCATCTGCGGGGTGGTCACCACCCTGCGGCTGGAGAATCAGTTCTGGGACATCCTCAGTGAAATCGCCGAGGTCGATGGCATGACCACCAATCAGTTGATCGCCAAGCTGTATGAAGAGGTGATGGACTACCGCGGCGAGGTGGTCAATTTCGCTTCGTTCCTGAGGGTGAGTTGTACGCGGTATCTGAGCCAGCGGCGCACGTCGGCGCCGGAGTTGTCGGTGGTGCGGGCTGCGGCGAAGTAAGGAAGATCGTGTCGACTCCATCGTCGGAACGCCGCCCGGAGCAGGCTCGCTCCCACAATGATCTGGTGTACACAAATCTACTGTGGGAGCGAGCTTGCTCGCGATGGCGATGGTGCAGGCGACAGAAATCCCGGCTTGGTCTTTACTGTGAAGCGCGCAACCTCTCAATCGCCAAGGAGAAAGAGCATGTCCGGATGGTATGAAGTGAGCAAAAGCAGCAGTGGCCAGTTCAGGTTTGTCCTCAAGGCGGCCAACGCCGAGACCATTCTGACCAGCGAGCTGTACACCACCCACGCCGCCGCCGACAAAGGCATCGCCTCGGTCCAGGCCAACAGCCAGCTGGATGAGCGTTACGAGAAGAAAACCACCAAGGATGGCCACCCGTATTTCAACCTCAAGGCGGGCAACCACGAGATCATCGGCAGCAGCGAAGCCTATTCCTCTGATGCCGCCATGGAGAAAGGAATTGCCAGCGTGAAGGCCAACGGCTCGTCCAAGGTGGTCAAGGACAAGACGTTGCCGGTGCTTTGAATCACTGTTTCAACTTCACTGAGTATCCCTGTGGGAGCGAGCAAGCTCGCTCCCACAGTGGTTTTATGTACGGCTGAAGATCAGCGCAGGGTCTTCAACAGATCTTGCAACTGAGCACAACCCACCTCGCTCAACGCAAACACCGGCAGCCGCGGATCCCCCGCCTCCAGCCCCGTCGCCCGCAAGCCCGCCTTGATCGTCGCCGGCAAGCCACCCTTGAGTATGAAATCCAGCAGCGGCAACTGGCGATAGAACAGCTCGCGTGCCTTGCGCAAATCGTTGGCCAGCACCGCTTCGTACAAGTCCAGGTTGAGCTGCGGGATCAGGTTCGGCGCAGCGGTGCACCAGCCTTTTGCGCCAGCGGCAAAGGCTTCCAGGGCCAACGGGTTGCAGCCGTTGTAGAACGGCACCTGGCCTTCGCCGAGGCGTTGCAGTTGGTGCATGCGCTGGATGTCGCCGGTGCTCTCCTTGACCATGGTCACGTTTTCCACGGCCTTGACGATACGCAGGATCAAGTCCACCGACATGTCGGTGCCGCTGGTGGCCGGGTTGTTGTAGAGCATGATCGGTACGCCGATGCTGTCGCCGATGGCGCGGTAATGGGCGAGGATTTCCGCTTCGCTGAGTTTCCAGTAGGACGTCGGCAGCACCATCACCACATCGGCGCCATGGGCTTCGGCGAAACGCGCGCGACGCACCGCTTTAGCGGTGGTCAGGTCGGACACGCTGACGACGGTCGGCACGCGTTTGGCCACGTGCCTGATGCTGAACTCGCTGACCTGATCCCACTCCGCGTCGCTCAGGTAGGCACCTTCACCGGTGCTGCCCAGCGGGGCGATGGCGTGCACGCCGCCCTCGATCAGTCGATCGATGGAGCGCCCGAGGGCGTCCAGGTCGATGTCTTCGCCATTGGCGGTAAAAGGCGTGATGGTGTAGCCGATGATGCCGTGAATGTTTGCGGTGGACATGGCGTCTCTCCGTTCTATCAATGGGTTCAGTTCAGGCAATCGGCGTGTTGGCGCAGGATCTGCCGGGTGTAGTAGTTGAAAGCGGCGGCGTGGCGTTTCGGCCGGGCAATCCAGTCATGGGCTTCGCGCCCCAGTTCGGGGATGATCGGTTTGATGTTCCCGGCGCTCATCGCCAGCAATTGCAGCTTCGCGGCGCGTTCGATCAGTTGCGCGATGACACAGGCTTGCTCGATGGTGCTGCCGGTGGACAATTGGCCATGGTGGGAAAGCAGGATCGCCCGTTTGTCGCCCAGCGCCCCGGCAATCAACTCGCCTTCTTCATTACCCACCGGCACACCCGGCCAGCCTTCAAGAAACGCACAATCGTCGTAGAGCGGGCAAAGGTCCATGTGGGAAATCTGCAGCGGCACCTCCAGCATCGACAAGGCCGCAACGTGTGTCGGATGGGTGTGAATGATGCAGTTCACATCCGGGCGGGCGCGGTACACCCAACTGTGAAAACGATTGGCCGGGTTGGGCATGCCGTGGCCCTCGAGCACCTCCAGGTCTTCGTTGACCAGCAGCAGGTTGCTCGCGATGATTTCGTCGAAACCCAGGCCCAGTTGCTGAGTGTAGTAAGTGCCGGGTTGCGGACCACGGGCGGTGATTTGCCCGGCAAGGCCGGAGTCGTGACCGTGCTCGAACAGGACGCGGCAGGTCAGGGCCAGCTTTTGTCGGGCAGTCCACGTATTATCCGCCAGGGTATTTTGCATTTGGCTCAGCGCTTGCTTGACCAGTTGCTCTTTGGGCAGTGCTAATGTCTTGGCCATATCGGTGTCCTTTGGGTGATTCAATGGACGTCGGGTTTGCCGCTCATCGGTTCCTCGCGAAGTCGTCGATGAGTGCAAATGACACTAAAGAGGCTATATGACACCCTGTGTCATTAGCAAGGACAAATCGCTGCCTCCTTGATGGATTAATCGCTCTACATGTCTATCCGTTTGAAATTACTCAGAAAAAAACTTGGCGTGACCTTGGAAGCCCTGGCCGAAAAATCCGGCATGACCAAGAGTTACCTGTCGAAAGTCGAACGGGGGTTGAATACGCCATCGATTGCGGCGGCGTTGAAACTGGCCAAGGCGCTGAACGTGAAGGTCGAAGAGTTGTTCTCTGAAGACAACGTCAGCCTCGACAGCTACAGCCTGGTGCGCAGCCACGAGCGGCAACCTTTGGGTGCCAGTGACAGCAATTCGGGTTATGCGGTGCTGGCCCATCAGGTCAGCGAACGCAGCCTGTTGCCGTTCATCATTTACCCGCCGGCCGAATTCGCCGACAAGACCTTCAAGGAGCATTTGGGCGAGGAGTTTCTGTTTGTCCATGAAGGGCGTGTGGAAGTGGACTTCATGAACGAGCGCGTGCTGCTCGAACGTGGCGATGCGTTGCACTTCAATGCGCAGAAGCCGCACCGGATTCGTTCGGTGGGCGAGGTGCAGGCGCAGTTGCTGGTGGTGGTGCACAGCAGCGAAGAATGAGTCGACTGCCAAAAGCATCGCGAGCAGGCTCGCTCCCACATTTGACTGCATTTCTCCTGTAGAAACCCGGTCACTGTGGGAGCGAGCCTGCTCGCGATAGCGTCAGCCGCGTCGCCGCTAAACCTCGACAGGAACCGTGAGCTTCGTGCCACCTAACGCATGGCTCTTGGAATCAAAAAACCGCAACTCAACCCCCGTCCCCTCAAACACCTTCGCGTAATGCCGCTTCTGGTGCTGGATGAACGCCTTGCTGCGCGGGTAAATCGAGATCGCCACCACCTGTGGTTTCGCCAGGCGCAAGGCATGGATGATGTGGCTGTCCTGCTCCCCCAACGCATGGCCGAAGATGCACAGCGCCTGGCCGTGACCGAGTAATTGCTCGTAGCAGAACGACAGATAGTCCGAACTGCGAATGGTCTTGAGCTTGTCCGCACTCGGCCCTTCGTTGACGAACAGCGGCACGTCGTCGAGGGTCTTGATCGTGTTGTTGATGGCGAAACTGCCCAGCAACGTGCCCTCGGTCGACATCAGCTTGCGCGCCGTACCGTCCTGGTTGCGCACCAGATGCAGACCGCCGTGCAGGTACAGCAAACGGGTTTTATCGGTGGCCGTGTCGCTCAGGTCGAAACCGGGCTCGGTGCCCAGGAACAGATCGGTGATCGCCTCAGGCTGGTGTTGCACTGCCCAATAGTTGAGCAAGTCGTAATTAGTGGTGAACACCGTGCGATAGCTGGTCAGTTCCTGATTGATGGTCGCCAGCGTCGAAGGCACTACCAGTCGCCATGGGATATGCACCGCATGCACGGTATTGATCAGCGCTTCCTTGATCGCATAGTAGCGGTTGCGCGGGGCGGCAGAGCTGACAGCCAGGGCCTTGTTGACCCGGCTGGTGGTTTTCAAGGCGCTCAGTACCTGCTCGAAACTGCGGGTCTGCAGCGCATCGAACACGCTCAGCTCGGACGGGCTCAGGGGTTTTTCTTCAACGGTGCGGGCGTTGTCGAACAGCGACTCGTAGCCAAAATCGTCCCACACCGCGCGACTGGCACCGTTGCCCACCAGCAAACCACTGAACGAAGCAGTGCTGCGCAAGGCGTTCCAGTCTTCAAGTTGAGCATCGACATCCTGGAAATCGGTCATTGCGGTCTTCGTCTCACGGCAAAAGGTCTGTGGGCGGCGACTTTATCACGACCGGTGACCGGACCACGGCACGACGTGGGCGAAGAACGTTATGCTGCGACTTCGCCTGAGCCGACTTCGCCGAGTACCCGATGCTGCAAAAAAGCCTGATCCGCCGTCTCGACCTGATCACCCTGCAACTGTTCGTCGCTGTGCATGAAGAAGGCACGCTGACCCGTGCCGCCTCGCGCGAAGCGATTGCAGTTTCGGCGGCGAGCAAGCGCTTGATGGAGCTGGAGGAGGCGCTGGGCATCAGCCTGTTCGTGCGCCAGGCCAAGGGCATGTCCCTGACGCCGGCCGGTGAAACCCTGCTGCACCATGCCCGGCAAATGTTGTTCAACGTCGAGAAAATGGGGCTTGAACTGGGGGAGCACAGTCACGGTGTGCGCGGCTATGTGCGGATGCTCGCCAACCTGTCGGCGATCATTCAGTTTTTGCCCGAGGACCTGCGGGATTTTTCCGAGCGTCACCCACAGGTCAAGACCGACCTCGAAGAACGCCCCAGCGCCGGGGTGATTCAGGGCGTGCTCGACGGGGTGGCCGACTTCGGGATCTGTTCCATCGACAGTGACATCAAGGGCCTGCACAGCGTGCTGTATCGCCGGGACAAACTGATGGTGTTGATGCCGCCGCACCATCCATTGGCGAGCCGGTCGAGCGTGGCGTTCGCCGATACGCTGGGCAGCGATTACGTTGGGTTGCATGCCGCCAGTTCGATCAACATGCGCACCCACGCCGCAGCTCGTGAGGCCGGCAAGGTGTTGCGGGTGCGCATTCATGTGCCAGGGTTCGATGCCATGTGCCGCATGGTCCAGGCCAACATGGGGATTGGCATCCTTCCGCAGCGCGCCTATGAGCTGTTTGGCCGGGCGCTGGGGTTGCACGCGGTGCCGTTGACGGACGAGTGGTCGGATCGGGCGTTGATTCTGGTGGTGCGCGATGAGGCGTTGCTGTCGCCGGTGAGCCGGATGTTGTTTGAGCATTTGCGGGGTCATGTCTGACAGTTCTCGGCTGAATGCACCGGCCTCATCGCGCGCAGGCTCGCTCCCACATTGGAATGCGTTCCCCTGTGGGAGCGAGCTTGCTCGCGATGACTGACCTGAGGCCACGACAATCTCCCCGAGCGTTCGCATTTCGCGAACGCCCGTTGCCAACTGAAGGTTGGATTCCCGAGCCCCCTGTCCTCTAGCCTTGGCGCATATTCCAAGAACAAGAGGTACCCCGCGATGACTGCCCCCTTGAGTGCGATCAAAGTGATCGAGATCGGCACGCTGATCGCCGCGCCGTTTGCGGCGCGCATGCTGGCCGAGTTCGGCGCCGAGGTGATCAAGATCGAAGCCATGGGCCAGGGCGATCCCCTGCGCAAATGGCGCAAGCTGCACGAAGGCACCTCGCTGTGGTGGTACCTGCAATCGCGCAACAAGAAGTCCCTGGCGCTGAACCTCAAATCCCCCGAAGGCATCGAACTGGTCAAGCAACTGGCGACCAGTGCCGATGTGCTGATCGAAAACCTGCGTCCTGGCGCCCTGGAGAAACTGGGCCTCGGTTGGGACGTGTTGCACGCGCTCAATCCCAATCTGACGCTGGTGCGGATTTCCGGTTACGGCCAGACCGGCCCATACCGTGATCGCCCGGGTTTCGGTGCCATAGGCGAAGCCATGGGCGGGATTCGCTACACCACCGGCACCCCCGGTTCGCCACCGGCGCGGGTCGGCGTGAGCCTCGGCGATTCCCTGGCGTCGCTGCATGCGGTGATCGGTGCGCTGATGTCGCTACTCAGGGTCAAGACCGGGCAGGGTGGCGGGCAAATCGTCGATGTGTCCCTGGCCGAAAGCGTGTTCAACGTCATGGAGAGCCTGGTGCCGGAATACGACATGCTTGGCCATGTGCGCGAACGCAGCGGCGGCGCCTTGCCGGGCATCGCGCCGTCCAACACCTACCTGACGGCCGACGGCGCCTACGTGGTGATTGCCGGCAACAGCGATCCGATCTACAGGCGTCTGATGCAAACCATCGGCCGCGCCGATCTGGCCGAAGCGCCGGAGTTCGCCCACAACGACGGGCGTGCAGCCAAAAGCAATGTGCTCGACGCCGCCATTACCCACTGGACCAGCAGCCTGCCGATCGATGAGGTACTGGTCGCCCTGGAAGCCGCCGAAGTCCCGGCCGGGCGCATCTACTCGGTGGCCGACATCGTCGCCGATCCGCACTATCAGGCGCGGGACATGCTGCTCAATGCCGAACTGCCCGGTGGCGCCACGGTGAAGATGCCGGGCATCGTGCCGAAACTCTCGGAAACCCCTGGCGGCGTGAACTGGTCCGGCCCCGGACTGGGCCAGCACACCGACGGCATCCTCGCGCAATTGGGCCTGACCGCGATGGACATCGAACGCCTGAAAGTCGAAGGAGTAGTGCAATGATCACCGATTATTCCGACAGCCTGATCGTGCAGGAAGTGTCCCCGCGCGACGGTTTGCAAATCGAGCCGACCTGGGTTGAAACCCACGACAAGATTGCTCTGATCGATCAATTGTCGCAGGCCGGATTCAGCCGCATCGAAGCCGGTTCGTTCGTGTCGCCCAAGGCCATTCCGGCACTGCGCGATGGCGAACTGGTGTTCAAGGGCATCACCCGGCAACCGGGGGTGATCTACGTCGCGTTGATTCCCAACCTCAAGGGCGCGCAACGGGCGCTGGCATGCCGTGCCGATGAACTGAACCTGGTGATGTCCGCCAGCCAGACCCACAACCTGGCGAACATGCGCATGCGCTGTGAAGATTCATTGGCCGCGTTCGGCGAGATTGTGCAGTTCGCTGGCGACAGTTCCGTGCGACTCAACGGCAGTATCGCCACCACCTTCGGCTGCCCGTTCGAAGGCAAGATCGATGAGGACCGCGTGGTGCAAATCGTCGAGGCCTATCAGGAACTCGGCATCCAGGGCATCACCCTGGCCGACACCACCGGCATGGCCAATCCGCGTCAGGTCGACCGGCTGGTGCGCCGGGTGCTGCAGCGTGTGTCCGCGGCGGACCTGACCCTGCACTTTCACAACACCCGCGGCCTTGGCCTGTGCAACGTGCTGGCCGCTTACGAGGCTGGCGCCCGACGTTTCGACGCGGCCCTCGGCGGCCTCGGCGGCTGCCCGTTTGCGCCGGGGGCGTCGGGAAACATCTGCACCGAGGATCTGCTGAACCTGTGCGATGAAGTCGGCATCCACACCGGTATCGATCTGCCGCTGCTACTGAAACTGTCCCGAGGACTGCCGGAGCTGCTCGGCCATGAAGTGCCCGGACAACTGGCCAAGGCCGGGCGTAATTGTGACCTGCACCCGATCCCTACCTGACACCAACCCCCCTGTAGGAGCGAGCCTGCTCGCGATAGCGGTGTGTCAGTCGACATCAATGTTGGATGTGACTCAGTCATCGCGAGCAGGCTCGCTCCTACAGTAAAAAAGCACCTTAACCAGACAACAAAAACAATCGGACACCCACGGGAAGTCCGCCTGGAGAACTGCAATGAGCCTTAATGCACTGGAGGCCGGCGCGAGCCCGGCCGTTAGCCACGACGAAGAAAAAGCCCTGGTCAGCAAAGTCGCCTGGCGCCTGATGCCGCTGATCATGGTCTGCTACCTGTTCGCCTTTTTCGACCGCATCAACATCAGCTTCGCCAAGTTTCAGCTGCAGGCCGACCTGAGTCTGAGCGACACCGCTTACGGCCTGGGTGCCGGGTTGTTCGTGGTCGGTTATGTGATTTTCGAAGTGCCCAGCAACATGATGCTGTACAAGGTCGGCGCCCGGCGCTGGATCGCCCGGATCATGATGTCCTGGGGCCTGGCCACGGCGGCCATGGTGTTCGTCAACAGCGAATGGCAGTTCTACGTGCTGCGCTTCGTGATCGGTGCGATGGAGGCGGGTTTTGCCCCGGGCGTGCTGTATTACCTGACGTTGTGGTTCCCGCAACACTATCGCGGGCGCATCACCTCGATGCTGTTCCTGGCGTCGGCGTTCGCCGGCCTGGTGGGCGCGCCGTTCTCGGGCCTTGTGCTGCAACACCTCGACGGCGTGCTGCAAATGCGTGGCTGGCACTGGCTGTTCCTGCTCGGTGGCGTGCCGTGCATCGGCCTTGGCTTGTTGGTGCTGACCCTGCTCAAGGACCGCATCGAAGACGCCCATTGGCTGACGCCCTCGGAGAAGACCCTGCTGGCCAGCCGCATCGCTCAACATGAACCGCACAAGAGCGGTGGTTCGCTGCTCGCCGCACTGCGGATTCCGGGCTTCCTGACCTTGGGCCTGATCTATTTCCTGATTCAGGTGGCGTCCTACGGCTTGAATTTCTGGGCACCGCAACTGATCCGTAGTGCAGGGACCGAGAGTCCGGTGATGATCGGCTTGCTGACAGCCATCCCTTATATCTGCGGTGCCATCAGCATGGTGGTGATCGGACGCCTGTCCGATGCTACTGGCGAGCGACGCAAGTTTGTCGCCGGTCTGGTGGCGGTTGGTGCGGTCGGGTTCTTCAGCGCGGGGATCTTCGCCAGTCACACGACCTTCCTGATTGTCGCGTTGGGCCTGCTCGGTGCCGGGATCATCGCCTCCATCCCGAGCTTCTGGACCCTGCCGCCAAAACTGCTGGCCGGTGCCGGCGCGGGCGCTGCCGGCGGGATCGCGGTGATCAACACCCTGGGCCAGTTCGGCGGCATCGTCAGCCCGGTGATGGTCGGCCGGATCAAGGACCTGACCGGCAGCACCACGCCGGCGCTGTATGTCATTGGTGTGTGTGCGCTGATCGCGGTGGCGCTGTTGCTATGGGGGTTGCCGCAGAAGTTGCGCACGCTGGATAAGTTCTAAACGGTTCGCAGGCTACGCCGGTCCCGGCACGGACCACGCATCCGTGCCGGGGCTGGCGAAGGCTGTGATCAAAGGTCTGAAGTCTGTGGTGACAACGCTGACGCCATCGCGAGCACCACAGCACTGTCGCCTTACCCCGTCACCAAAGTTTTGCTCGGTGTGGCACCGAATTGAATCAACACCACCCCTGCAATCAACAACACCGCCCCGAACACCTTGGGCAATGTCACCTGCCGCTCCGCCAACCCGAACCAGCCAAAGTGGTCAAGTAACAGTGAAGCCACCACTTGCCCCGCCAACGCCAATGCCATGAACCCCGAAGCCCCCAGCTTGGGCAGTAGCACCAGCGCCAGCGAAATAAAACACACCCCAAATGCGCCACCGGTCCACATCCACAGTGATGCCTTGCTGATAAACGCCAGCGAGGGCAGGGGTAAACGCAGCGCCAGCATGATCGGCAACAACACCAGAACGCTCACCACCAACGATGCCAGTGTTGCCCACAACGGATGGCCCAACCCGCGCCCGAGGTTGACGTTGATTGCGCTTTGAAACGGCACCACCGCCCCGGCGATCATCGCCAGCCCTATCAGACCGGCCCAATGCAACGTACTCATGATCGATCTCCAACAGGTTTTGCTGGACTCTAGGGTATTCGTCGCGCAGATTTAAATTCCGTTTTGTTATCCAGAACATGCAGCAGATGAATGATCTTCGACGTATCGACCTCAACTTGCTGGTGATCCTCGACGCTTTGCTCAGCGAGCAACACGTGACCCGGGCGGCCGAGCGTCTGCACTTGAGTCAGCCAGCGGTCAGTCATGCGCTGGCGCGATTGCGTGACCTGCTTGGCGATCCGCTGCTGGTGCGCGCTGGTGCCGGCCTTGTACCAACTCCGCGAGCGCTGGAGCTGGTGGCGCCGCTGGCCGAAGCCCTGGCCCAGGTGCAAGCGCTGCTGGCGCCGAACGCCTTCGATCCTGCGACCACCCAGCGGACCTTTCGCCTGGCGATGTCCGACTACGGCGCAGCCATTGTCCTGCCGGGACTGATCCGGACCTTGCGCCGCGAAGCGCCGGGCATCGACCTGCAAATCAGCCATGGCAGCCGCGAAAGCATGCTCGAAGGGGTGCTCAACGGTGACATTGATGTCGCCGCCGGTGTATTCCCGGAAATGCCCAATGAATTGCGCAGCACTCCGCTGTTCGAAGAGCACTATGCCTGCCTGGTGGACCGCGACAGCCTGCCCGCCGATGGTGTGCTCGACCTGCCCACCTACCTGGCACGACCTCACGTCCTGCTGGAGATGCGCGGCAGCGGCACCCCGGAGATCGAGCGTGCCTTGACCGCATTGCGCGAACGTCGTCGTGTGGCTGTCAGCCTGCCGCACTGGCGCGTCGCCCCGGAATTCATCAGTGGAACCGACCTGATCCTCACTGTCGCGTCGCGAGGCTTGCGCGATATCGATGAGCAATCGCTGATTGTCGTCCCGCCGCCATTTCACATCCCGTCGTTCACCTTTGTGCTGGTCTGGCACAAGCGTCGGGGCGGAGATCAGGCGTTGAACTGGTTGAATGAACGGATCGTGCAGGGGACCCACCGCTGAAGAATTTCTGTCGCGATCAGGCAGTCGACAGCTGAAGACCTGATATAGACTGGCCACCATTCACCAGGCAGTTCAAAAGGACTCCCCATGACCCCATCCTTGCTAATGGCCGTGCTTGCCTCGGGTTTTATCTACGGCATCACCCCGGGACCGGGTGTGCTGGCGGTTTTCGGCATTGGCGCGGCCCATGGGCGACGGGCCGGGGCGGGGTTTCTGTGCGGGCATTTGCTCGGCGATGTGATGTGGTGCAGCACGGCGCTGATCGCGATTGTCGGTGCACGGGAGATCGGCAGTACCGCGTTCGACGTGCTCGGAGTGCTCAGCGGACTGTACCTGTTCTGGCTCGGCTGGCGTGCGGTGCGCGCCCGTCGCAGCAGCGCTGATGCGCCACAGGGCCCGGCGCGGCAGCCGTTCTGGCACGGCATTCTGTTTGGTCTGACCAACCCCAAGGCCTATCCGGTGGCGGTGGCGACGTTCACGGCACTGCTGTCGAGCCGCGCGGAACTGCTCAACTGGTCGATGCTGCCGGCGCTGATCGCCCTGAGTTTCGTCGGCGGTTTGCTCGCCTACGCTATTCTCATTGGCGTTGTCGGTGCGCGGCGGGTGCGCAGCCTGTACCAGCGTCATGAACTGGCAATCACCCGGTTGTGCGGGGTGATGTTCATCGGTTTCGCCATCAACGCGCTGGTACATGCGTTGCCGGGGCTGATGCCGAACAAGGCTTGAACGTGATCACAAGGACGCAAGGCTGGCAGGGCAGGGATGATTGATGAGCGCTGCATTATCGGGACACCCACGCTGAACCATGGAAAACCGGAATTCCGCGCCGCTGGCGAGCTATATCGATTTGTTGCTGGACGCCGTCTGTGCGGTGGATAAGCAGGGCCGCTTCGTCTTTGTCAGCGCGGCGTGCGATCGTATTTTCGGCTACAGCGCCGAAGAGATGATCGGCGAGGCGATGATCGACATGGTGCACCCGGGCGATCGCCAGCGCACCCTCGACGCCGCTCGGGAAATCATGGGCGGCGAGCCCAAGCTCAACTTCGAAAACCGCTACCTGCGCAAGGATGGCAGCGTGGTGCACATTCTCTGGTCGGCACGTTGGTCCGAGGACGATCAGTTGCGCATCGCGGTGGCTCGCGACATCACCGAACGCAAGCAGGCCGAATCCCGGCAGGCCGCGTTGTATGCGATTTCCGAGGCGGCCCATGCGGCAGAGGATCTGCTGGCGTTGTTCAAACGCATCCACATGATCATCGGCGAATGGCTGCCGGCACTGAATTTTTCCGTGGCGCTGTACGACGAGCGCTGCGCGCAGTTGAATTTCCCTTATCACGTCGATGACCATGAGCCACAGCCCGAGCAGCCCGGAACCATGACCGGGCGCCTGTGCGCCGAAGTGATCCGCACGGGGCAGCCGATCCTGTTGACCCCGGACCAGCGCCCACCGCCTGCCGGCTTCGAAGTGCTGCTGACCGAGCAGAACGCACCCTGTTGGCTGGGGGTGCCGCTGAATTCGCAGAACGGCACCATCGGCGCGTTGATCGTCAAAAGCATTCCGGGCGGCGAGCGCTACACCGAGCAGGACAAAGAACTGCTGCAATACGTCTGCGCCCAGGTCGCGACCGCCATTGAGCGCAAGCAATTGCACGCCCGTCTGCAATACATGGCCCAGTACGACCAACTGACCCAGTTACCCAACCGCGAGCTGCTGCGCGACCGGCTCAAGGCGTCACTGCAAGTGGCTCGGGAGGACAGCGGGCGCATGGCGTTGTTGTACGTCGACCTCGACCGCTTCAAGCAAGTCAACGACACCCATGGCCACGCGGTCGGCGACATGCTGCTGCAAGCGGTGGCCAACCGGCTCAAGGGCTGCGTGCGGGAAACCGACACCGTGGCCCGCATCGGCGGCGATGAATTCGTGGTGTTGCTGCACAGCATTCATGCGGCGGACGATACCGACATCGTGGTCGAGAAAGTCCGTCAGGTCCTGGCCCAGCCTCTGCGGCTGGACGGGCACAGCCTGAACATCCATCCAAGTATCGGCGTCGCTCGATACCCCGATCACGGCACTGAAGAGAAGCAATTGTTTCGGCATGCCGACGAGGCGATGTACTGCGCCAAACGCGAACATCACCTGCGACTGGTCTGAAAAACCGCGCACCGTTCGTCGTGGCAGCCAAGTAATTTTCTAAACCTTTTGGGGCGCGCAAATTCAGATTCTATGCGGGCTACAGCTCGCCGCGACTACCACCAAGAGGAAGAGAATCATGCCTAATTCAAGAAACTCGAACTCGGGGAACTTCGCCAACGATCGAACGAAGGCTTCTGAAGCCGGTCGCAAGGGTGGGAAAACCACCACTACGACCGTCGAAAAAGACCCGGCGAAACCCGACGTGGGCCGCAAGGGCGGTCAGAAATCCCGCTAAAGGATGCAGGTGGTTTTGATTGAGAGGCGGGGGCGAAAGCTCCCGTTTGAATTTAACGAGGAGGGCGCGACCATGAACCGGATGGCCACCCGATTATGTAAGACCAGTCTTGCCACGTTACTGGGCCTGTTTGCCAGCGGCGTCTTTGCCCAGTCGACTGCCGAATTCATCGACGAGGCCTCGGCAAAAGGTATTGCCGATATTGAAACGAGTCGCTTGGCGCATCAGAAAGCCGAATCCAAAGAGGTCAAGGACTACACCATTATCGTCATCAACGACCGCACCACGGCGAACCAGCACCTGGCGAAAATCGCCAGGCAACTGGATATACCGGTCGCCCCCCGCGAAGAAATTGTCGAAAAGGCCAAAGCCCTGATGCCACAAGTCATGGATGGGGCGACCTACGACGAGGCCTATACCGCCAGTCAGGTGAAGACCACCCAGGAAGCCATCGATCAGTTGCAGCAGGAGGCGCAGACCACCGACGTACCGCAAATCAAGGCATTCGCCGAAGAAACCCTGCCTAAATTGCAAAATCACCTGGAAATGGCCAAGGCGTTGCAGGCCAAAAGTTAAGCGAAAAGTTTGAGCACAAACGGCGCGGGGCTTCAGTCACGCGCCGTTTTTCTGATCAGCACTGATCCAGATGCGGCTTGGGATTATGCGTTGGGTTCAGGCCATCGAGGTCGAACACCTGGTTCTCGCCCATGGCGCGGTAATGCCTGCGCAGCGCCTCCAGCTGCTTGAGGTCCAACGCCTCAAGCCCGAGCATGGCCTTTTGCGCCTCCTTGGTCACCCGCAACAACTCGTCGACTTTCAAATGCAGGATGTCGGTGTCGCGGTTCTGCGTGTTCTGGATCAGGAACACCATCAGGAACGTGATGATGGTGGTCGAGGTATTGATGATCAGCTGCCACGTATCGTTGAAATGAAAAATCGGTCCGCTCAACCCCCACAGGAAAATCAGGATCAACGCGCTCATGAACGTCTTGGGGCTACCGGCCCAGAGGGCGAGTTTCTGCGCGATTTTTGCGAATTTCATGACCGAGTTCCTTTTGAGGGGGCGCCTGATTTTTCAGACAGTGGCGGTGGGATGAAAATTCGAAATGTTCGAAAAGGTGATTCTCTGAAACCTTTAGCGGTGTTCATCGCGGTATCGTAGCGTCCCGAGGACAACGTACCGACAGGAGAACACAATGAGTTGGTCCGCCAAACAGTACGTCGCTTTTGAAGATGAACGCACCCGTCCCGCCCGTGACCTGCTGGCGGCCATCCCCGCCGGGGACGTGCGCTTGGCCATCGATATCGGTTGTGGGCCCGGCAACTCCACCGAGTTGCTGGTGGAGCGCTTTGCCAATGCCAAGGTGTGTGGGCTGGACAGTTCCAGCGACATGATCGAAGCCGCTCGCAAGCGCCTGCCGCAGGTGCAGTTCGACATCGCCGACATCGACACCTGGAATGACAGTGGCCCGTTCGATGTGATTTTCGCCAACGCGGTGTTGCAGTGGGTGCCTGATCACGCGACGTTGCTACCCTCGCTGGTTAGCAAACTGGCGCCGAGTGGCAGCCTGGCTATCCAGATGCCTGACAACCTGAATGAGCACTCGCACCGCTTGATGCGCGAAGTCGCCGCTGATGGCCCATGGGTCGGCAAACTGGCAGGCACCGCCGGGCTGCGGACCGAAATGGCCGATGCCAGCGCTTATTACTCGATACTCAAAGCCTGTTGCACCCGCGTCGATGTGTGGCGCACCACTTACCATCATCCGCTCGCGGGCGGTGCGTCTGGCGTGGTGGAGTGGTTCAAGGGTAGTGGCCTGCGGCCGTTTCTCGAACCGCTGGACGAGGCGGAACGGGCGCAGTATCTGAACCAATATCAGACTGCTATTGAGCGGGCGTATCCGGCCCTGGCCGATGGTTCGGTGCTGTTGCCGTTTCCGCGACTGTTTATCGTCGCGACCCGCTGACGGGAAAAAGGGACGGCGTGATCTGTCCCTTTTTGATCCATCAACGCTGAACGCCGACCAGCATCATCATTGGCCGCTCCCGCTCTTCGGCAAGGGCTGGTTGCGCCGCCACCTCGGCATCGCTCGGCCCCCATTCGTTGACGTGCCGGATGCTGAACCCTGCGCCAATCAGCGTGTTGAGCAACGTGCCAATGGTGCGATGCTGCTTGATCACACCGTCCGCGAGCCAGTTGGTCACACGCTCGCCTTCCAGCTGATAACCATTCACGGGCCAACTCTTGCGGCCCTCGGCATCGATGATCCAGCCAGGGTTACGCGGCGCCATGAAGATCGGGTGTTCGATGGAAAACACGAAATGCGAGCCGGGCTTGAGCGCTGCGTGGACACTGGCGAACAGCCCAGGCAAGTCCTTGATGTAATGCAGCGCCAGGGAACTGTAGGCCAGATCGAAACCGGCGGCGGGCAGATCGAGATGCTCCAGGTCGGCGCGCTCATAACGGATGTTTGATGCGGATGTGGTCTTGCGCGCCTGCTCCAGCATCTTTTCCGAAACATCCAGACCGAGCACGCTATCAGCGCCTTGCTCGCTGGCCCAGCGACAAAACCAACCGTATCCGCAACCGAGATCCACCACCTTCAGGTCTTGCATGGGCGGCAGCATGGCCTTCAGTGCAGGCCATTCCGGTGCGGCATCGAGGCCGCTGATGGAGCGGGGCATCTGGCTGTAGCCCTGGAA
Source organism: Pseudomonas sp. IT-P74 (assembly GCF_949768175.1). Taxonomy (NCBI): domain Bacteria; kingdom Pseudomonadati; phylum Pseudomonadota; class Gammaproteobacteria; order Pseudomonadales; family Pseudomonadaceae; genus Pseudomonas; species Pseudomonas sp. IT-P74. The sequence goes on from NZ_CATKQD010000044.1 coordinate 372,487, forward strand.
GAATTCAGGGTCGTCGTAGATGTTTTGAGTCATGTGAAAGTCCATGTCCCGGAAAGAAAAGGCCCGAACATAGTACCGGACCAAGCCAGCACTGGAAGATCGGGCATGGGGCATCAGGACGGCTCTGCATCCATGCGTCGAGCGATTACATCCAGCACATCGCAACCGTCGCGCAAAGGCACGCAGCAGAGCAATGCGAAGTCGCTCAGCACCACGGTGTCAGAGGTCAGGTCGCCGCGCATTACGAGGTTTTCAAGAAGCTGCGTCACGGCGCGAATTCTGTAGCTGGCGGTGCTGAGCAGGGAATGCAGGGGCTGGGTGGTGTTGACGTAGAGGGAGGGGAGGTCGTCGGCGTTGCTGGTTAGAGCCATGTATTCGTTCATGAGTGATTCCTTGAATTGAGGTGAACTACCACTCAGAGTCGCCAAACAATGGGTGGCAGCTGTACGCAGGTTGGCGAACCGGGACAAGGCAAACCGGCAGACCCAAAGGTCTCCCACGCACAGCCACCATAAACAGGTAGCCAAGTGCATTCAGAAACGCTCCGAGATAGCTCGGAGGTTTCTATGCTTTGCCATCGAGTCGCCAAACCCGATACGCCATTTGGGCGCGGTCGGACTATAGGTCTCATGACAAAGGCACAGCAATGCGCAAGTCTACGGACATTTCCCAGTGTCGTGTAGGACGTTGCTTTTTCTGGCGTTGATCTCCGTTGGGCCTTTAAAAGTGGGTCTTTGCACTGACTTCGACGGGCCCTTTATCAAATCCCGCCCACAAAAAAACCGGCCACTTGGGACCGGTTTATTCATGTCGAAAGCAAGGTTTTCAGCTCTGTTGCAAGACCTTGAGTGCCGCCGAGGCCAGAAAACCCGAACGGCTTTTCTCTTCCGGGTGATGCAGTACGTACTCATCAATCCGGTTGAGGAGGTAGCCAGGCAACGTGATGTTCAGCTTCTGGGCCTTGCCCAGATATTTGGTTACGTCGATGTCCACCAGCGCCCACGCACACCCCGCATACTTTGGGTTGGCAGCATGTAAGGTCACTTTATTGGCGGGGGGAATTGGCGAACCGTCTTCGGCCAGAATCTCGAAGTGGCCTTCAATGGCTTCCCGCGCCATGGCCATCGCGTCATCCAGGTCTTCCCCAGCGGAAAAGCAGCCCGGAATGTCGGGGACTTCCACACCCCAGGCGTGTTGGTCGTCGCCCATTGAAATTGCAATTGGGTACAGCATGTTCATTGTCCTCCACGGACCTAGCGCATCGGGCTCCTTAGAGCAGCGCCTGTTGCAAAATACTGATGGCCGTTTTCTTGAGCAGATCTTTCTTCGGGTGAGGGACTGTCACTAGCCCCGGTTTGGTCGGGTGCTTGAAGTGATGATGGCTGCCTCTGATTCGTACCAGATACCAGCCGTCCGCAACGAGTTGGCTTATCAAAAATCGGCTATTCACATCACCTCCCTGTGGTGTGCTTGTGGTTACTATACCTACTGCTATTTGTTAATCAACACTATAACCACCGGATCCTTCCTGGGGCCGGCGGGAACGCTATAGGAATCGAGTCTAGAAGGGTGTTCTGGCAAAGGCTTGGGGCAAACCTGAATTGATCTGTTTTGTGTATTGCGAGGTTTTGCCGTGAACACGGGATCCAAATTTCAGGCACAAAAAAACCGGTACCTGAACCGGTTTTTCTATCTCTGCATCTCCCTCCACCATCCTGACGTGAGGTTGAAATTGGGGGAGGCCTACGTTATCAGGCAACACCCGCCAGCAAGCTTTCGTAAGGAATCCGCAACCCGTCGTGCAGGCGCTTGATCATCGACAGGCTCAATTTATGTTTACGGTTCAGCACCTCAGATACCCTTCCGCTCGTGCCAATGAAGGGTTCCAGATCGCGAGGGGGCAGGCCTTGCTGGTCCATGCGAAATTTAATTGCCTCAATCGGATCGGAGGGCGGCATCGGGTAATGCTCGTCTTCGTACTTTTCGATGAGCAGCGCCAGATTTTCCAGCTCATCGCCCTCAGGCGAACCCATTTCAGCTCCCCACAATTGCTCCACGCGTGCAAATGCAGCGGTCAGGTCTTCTTGGTTGCGAATAGGTTTAATGTCCATCACACGGTCTCCGCGTTGATCTGATCGTACTGGGTGTGGGTGCCAACGAATCGTATGAAACCGAGCTGGCGCTGATAGTCGATTGCCATGATTACCCGGTATTTATTGCCACCGATGTTGAATACAACCCTGCCACCCTTGAGGATGCTGGCCGTTCTCAGCTCCGCTTTAACCTCTTGCGGCGTGCCGTAAACGGCTTTCTCCATGTGCCGATACCATTCAACCAGTGGTGTTTCGGAGTCAGCATAAGCCGGGCTACTTTCCCAGGACTCCCGCAATGTCCCTTTTGCAATCACACGCACTGCACTTCCTCCCGTTTTGGGAGGTGGTAGTCTTCGTTTCGAAGAGATGCAATCTCTGATTCCGTGGAGGAAATCCTTTATCGGGATAAGTAAAACGTTAACAAAACCCGGTTCTTGCGCCAAAACGCTAATTTTCAGAGTTTGGAGACGCTAATCCAAATTCCGGACACAAAAAAACCGGCCACTTGGACCGGTTTTTTCTGTCTCTACATCCCCCGTCAAAACCACCCTGACGTGAGATCAAAATTCGATTGGAGCGGGTGAAGGGAATCGAACCCTCGTTATCAGCTTGGGAAGCTGGAGTAATGCCATTATACGACACCCGCTTAGAGCGGTGACTTTGTACCAGATACGGCCGCGGATTTGAAGTTTTTCTTTACGTGGAGCGGGTTTAACGCAGATGTGACAAAAAGCCCGGACCGCATGACGGTCGATCGCGGGCAAGCCTCGCGCCTGCAGAATACGTTTAACGCAGCAGGGCGGGGCTTGCTCGCGATGACGCTACTTCAGCTTGCCAATGCATGGTGTTCCTGGACGTTGTGGTAACGCGGTCGGCTTTCGAGTTGCGCTGGTTTAAGGAAGCCCATCAGTGCGTTGCGGCTGTCTCGGCAGGCGGCTTTGTGCTCCATGTCGAGAAAGTGGCCGGTGGCCTGAAGGGTGCTGAACGTGCTGTGTTGCACGTGGCCGGCGAACAACCGGGCGTCGTCGGCGGCGGTGTATTCGTCCCATTCGCCGTTTAGGAACAGCACCGGCACGTCGATCTTCTTCGCCGCGTGCAGGTAGCACTGGCGGTCGCTGTGAAGCACGTCGCTGATGTGGAAGTGCATCTGCCCGTACTCATGTTCGGCCAGGGAGCTGACGTGGCGATAGTTGAAGCGCTTGAACAACGACGGCAGGTGTTTGCCGATGGTGTCGTTCACCAGGTGTCCGACCCGGTCGCGGTCCAGGTTGCCGAGGTGTTCGACGCCGCGCTCGAGGTAGTCGAGCATATGCGCGTTGATCACCGGGGAGAACGAGCTGATCACGGCTTTTTCGATGCGCCGTGGCCGTTGCGACAACGCCATCATGGTCGCGGCACCGCCCCAGGAAAAGGACAGCACGTGTTCGGCGGCGAAGTGGTCGATCAGCTCAAGCAGGATCTGCCCTTCGATTTCCTTGGTGAGCATTTTTTCATGCAGGTTGTGGGCTTTTGACCGGCCCGCGTAGGGCTGGTCGTAGCAGACGACGTTGAACTGCGGATGGAGGTTTTTCACGGTTTGTGCAAACGACGCAGTCGTGGCCATCGAGCCGTTGACCAAGATAATGGTCTTCTCTGCGGCGTCTGCGCGATAGAACTCCGTGTAAACCCGATACTGACCCTGTATATCCAACACAGCGATTTCTGGCCTCATGTCATAAGACTCCTGGCAAGCGGGTATGCGCGCAAATGAGATTGCACGAGCTTTGTGACAGGTAGGCATACGCCTGGAATTTGAGAGGCCCATGTCGATCCATTGCAGTCCGGTCGACGGGTATTGTTATTGGCGGGCAGTCTGCCGGATGAGGCCGGAACCCTTGGGCTCCTACCGGCAAAAAGTTTCTTAGAGGTATGTGGTGACTCGTCGGTCACATTTCGGCCGACGTCCTGATTCAAGCAGGGGTCACATCAATGCGCAAGTGCCATTGGTAAATTGTTCGACAACTTTCTGCTGAGCGGTCGCTGGCTTAGATCGAGCCGATCTCTTCATCGCTCAGCGGGCGGTATTCGCCCGGTTTCAACGCGTCGTCGAGTACCAGCGGCCCCATGCATTCGCGGTGCAGGCGCATGACCTTGTTGTTGAAGTGGCCGAACATGCGCTTGACCTGGTGATAGCGGCCTTCGACGATACTCAGGCGCGCGCATTTTGGCCCGAGCAACTCTAGCCCGGCCGGTTGCGTGGTGAGGTCTTCGAAGGCGAAGTACAGCCCTTCGTTGAATTTGATCGCGTATTCGGGGCCGATGTCCTGTTCGGTTTCAACGTAATAGACCTTGGGCAGTTTGGTCTGCGGCTGGGTCAGGCGCCGCGACCAGCTGCCGTCGTTGGTGATCAACATCAAACCCGTGGTGTTGAAGTCCAGGCGCCCGGCGATGTGCAGTTCGTCCTTGTCCGGTTCATCGATCAGATCGAGCACGGTCGGGTGCTGCGGATCCCGGGTGGCGCTGACGCATCCGGCGGGCTTGTGCAACATGAAGTGGCGCAGGGGTTTACCGACTTGCAGCACGTCATTGTCGACCTCGACGCGGCTGAATTCGCGGACTTCGCTGTGCGGGTCGCTGACGATTATTCCGTCAACCCTGACGCGTTTTTCCACCAGCAACAGGCGTACCTGCTTACGGTTGAAGCACGGCAGGTTGCTGAGAAACCGGTCGACACGCATGACTTAAGGATCGGTAGGGAAAGGGGCGCGCATCTTACTAGATCGATTCGGGCGCTGCTTGCAACTGCGCCTCGACCTCGGCGCAGCGCGGGCACAGGCACGAGGCGTCGCGCAGTTCCGCCGGCAGCGCCTGGAGCACGGCCGGGTCGATGCTGACGCCGTAGCACCAGCAGGCGCGGTCAGCGGTTCGCGGATCGGCCAGGGTGCAGTCGTTGGGGGCGCCGCAGGCGGGGCAGAGGTCAGGCTGGTTCATAGCTGGAGTGAGACATTTCCATGCAGGTTCGGTTGCGGCCACTTTGCTTGGCCCGATACATCGCATGATCCGCCCGTGACAGCAGGCTGTGCAAGGTGTCATCGGGCTGCAGGGTGGTGAGTCCGATGCTCACCGTCAGTTGCAAGGTCTTGTCGTTGTAGGCATAGCGCTGTTGTTCCACATGCTGACGAATTTTCTCGGCAATCATCAGACCGGTCTTACCGTCAGTGTCCTTGAGCAGCACGATGAACTCTTCACCGCCCCAGCGGCAGACGATGTCGGAGTGCCGCAGGCAACTTTCCAGGTCCCGGGCGAAACCGATCAGTACCTGGTCGCCGGCCAGGTGGCCGTAGGTGTCGTTCAGCGCCTTGAAGTGGTCGAGGTCCAACAGCAAAGCGGTCAGCGGCTTGGGTTCGCGCCGGGCTTCGTGCATGGCTTGCGCGGCCAGCAGGTCGAAGCCACGACGGTTGGGCAGTTCGGTCAGGCTGTCGAGGATGGCCTGGGCCTGGATCTTGTCCTGATAGCGCTTGATCACCCGGTTGAGCAGGGCCAGCACAATCAAGGTCACCAGCAGACAGATCAGCAGGTTGAGGTACAGCGAGTGGCGGATTTCACCAAGGGCGCTGTCTTCGCGTTTGTCGACGAACAGGTACCAGTTCAGCTCCGGGATAAACCGCACGTTGAGGAAATGCCCCTGGCCCTGCACGGAATATTCATAGCTGCCGCTGTGGGGTTTGGGCAGCCGGCTGACCAGGTCTTTCATGCTGTCGAGTTCGCTGAGTTTCTGCCCGATGTGCGCACCCTGCGGACCCCCTTCGGCGCCGGTGAGCACCAGGCGCCCGAAGTTGTCGACGAAATACACACTGCGTTGATAGCGCTGCTGGTACTTGTCGATCAGCTTGATCACGGCGTCGACGGTCAGGCCAACCCCGGCCGCGCCGATGAATCGGCTGTTGTAGTCGTAGACCTTGTAGTTGATGAAGAAGGTCAGGTTGTCCTTGTTGGCGAGGTCCGGGTCGACGTTGATCTCGTACGGATCCTTCATGTCTCTCACGCGAAAGTACCAGGCGTCGCGGGGCTCGGTGGTCTTGACCTGTTTGAGCACGCCCTTGGCGTGGTAGTAGGTCAGGCTGGTGTTGGAGACGAAGAACGCGGTGTAGGCGCCGTAGTGGGTCATGACCTCGTTGAGGTAGCGGGTCATCTGGTCGGAATCCTTTTCACCATTGACCACCCAGTCGCGCATGAAGGTGTCGCGGGCCATCATCGAGGAAATCAGGATCGGCCTGACGAGGTCTTTCTGGATTTCCGAGTAGACCGTGTCCGATGTCAGCGGCAACTCGGTGTTGACGATGTTGTCGCGGATCGAAGCCCGGGAGGCGTAGTAACTGAGGAAGGAGGTGGCGAGGAAACCTGCGCCCAGCAACGCGACCAGCGTGAGCACCAACGAGCGTTGAGAGTACAGCGGCGAGCGAAGCGGCATGGCAGTTCCATTGGCAGTCATCCGATGGTCGCATTCTAATGGCACTGCGGGGAAATAACTGCTCTATGTGTGCCGCGAATGGTCGTTCCCATGTTCCACGGAGGGTTGTGCAGGACCTTGTGGGAGCGAGCCTGCTCGCGATTGCGATGTGTCAGTCACATCAATCGTGAATGTGCTGGAGCCATCGCGAGCAGGCTCGCTCCCACAGGGGATGTGTGTTTAACCCAGTGATTTCAGATACATCCGCCAACCACCCAAATGGCTGATGTTCACCGCGCCTTCCAGCCCGTACGCCTCACAGATAAACCCGCTCTCCCAGCGACCGTCCGCCAGTTGCACCTTGCCCAACCCCAGTGGCGCCGGGATTCCGGTCAGGAATGAACCCAACTCGCTGCTCGGCAACTCCCAGATCTCCACCGCAATCGCCACGCCGCCGTCCTTCACGCGGACCATGCCCGGACGAAACGGCGGGCCGCCGGCCAGGGCATGGAGTTGATAATCCGGCGAGCTGAATGTCGTTTCCACCAAACGGGCCCCGCGCTGCTTGAGTTGCCAGTTCAACGCCAACCCGTCCAGGTGTGCACCACAGACCACCAGCCGCGCCCGATCATGGCGGGCAACCGTCGTCGGTGCAGGCGCGACCAGGCCTTGCTGACGCTGCAGGGTATCCGCCACGCTCAACAGGTACTGATCGGTAAAGGCCCGGCCAAACAGCGTCACCCCCCAGGGCATGCCGTTGTCCATGAACGCGCTGGGCACGGCGACGGCGGCGTAGTCGAGCAGGTTCATGAAGTTGGTGTAGTAGCCCAGTTCCGAATTGCGCAGCACCGGTTCGGCCTCGAGCTGCGCCAGCGTCACCGGGCGGCCGATGGTCGGTGTGACGACGCAATCCAGGCCTTCCAGAGCTGTGTCGCACAGGGCTTTGAGCGCTTGCAGCCGGTATTGGGCGCGGAAGGTTTGCACGCCATCGACGGCGGGTGCCTTGGCCAACACGGCGCGAATCACCGGCAACACGGCCTCGGGATTTTGCGCCATCAACTTCCCGGCCACGCTGTAGCGTTCGGCCACCCACGGACCCTCATAGAGCAAGCGTGCGGCCTCCAGAAACGGCGACAGGTCCAGTTCCACCGCTTCGCCACCCAGGGCCTTGAGGCGGTCGATGGCATCACCGAACAACAGCGGACCCTCAGGGCAACCGAAGAATTGCAGGTCCTGTGCACGGGGTACGCCGAAACGGAAGGGGCGCGGTGTACCGAACGCCGAACCGTCGTTCCACAGGGGGTTGCTGCGGCTGTATTCGTCCCGAGGGTCGAGGCGTGCGGTGAGCGCCAGCAACTGACTGGCTTCCCGCGCCGTGGCGGTGAAGGTGGTGACGCAATCCAGCGTACGACAGGCCGGAACCACGCCAGCCGTCGAGATCAGGCCCTTGGTGGCCTTCATGCCGACCAGATTGTTCAACGCCGCCGGCACACGCCCTGAGCCGGCGGTGTCTGTGCCCAGCGCAAAACTCGCGACCCCGAGCGCCACCGCCAGCGATGATCCGGCGCTGGAGCCGCCCGACGGATACTCCGGCAACACGCTGTTGGGGCACGCGCCATACGGTGAGCGGCTGCCGTTGAGCCCCGTGGCGAACTGGTCGAGATTGGTCTTGCCCAACGGAATCGCACCAAGGGCCAGCAATTGTTCGACGATGGTCGCCGAACGCTCCGGCACGTAGGCGAATGCCGGGCACGCCGCCGTGGTCGGAATGCCCGCCAGGTCGATGTTGTCCTTGATCGCGAATGGCACGCCATACAGCGGCAGGCTAGCGAGGTCGCGACCGTCGAGGGCGGCGAGGTAAGGCTCCAGTTCATCGACACTGAGCAAGTGGATGAACAGGTGATAGTCCGGGTTCAGCGCGGCGGCTTTGTCCCGCAGTTGCAGCAGCAATTGCCGTGGCGTGATGCGGCCGTCGCGATAAGCGCCGCGCAGGGTGTCGAGTTGCAGATCGATGTTCATGGCGTTAGTCCTTTTCAACATGGGTTCAGTCAAGTTCCAGCACCACAACGCGCTGCCCGGCGCGCACCGCCGAACCCGGTTGCACGCGAATCTCGCGTACCACGCCGGCCATTGGCGCGAGCAGGGGGATTTCCATCTTCATCGACTCCAGGATCACCAGCACGTCACCGGCCTCGACACGGCTACCGGTCTCGACCTGAACCTGCCAGAGGTTGCCGGCGATGTGGCTGTCGACGCTTTGCTGACCGCTGGTCAGCGGTGCATCTTCGGTCGCCTCCGGGGCCAGTTCTTCACTGTCGAAATGCGCCTGGCCACTGGCGATCCAGCGTTCGCGCTCGGCGTTGAATGCGCCTTTTTGCTGCTCGCGAAACGCGTCGATGGTCTCGGCTTCCCGGGCCAGGAACGCCTGGTATTGCGCCAGGTTCAACTGACTGTGCTCGATGTTCAGGTCGAAGCGCCCGAGGGGGAAATCCCGGCGGATGCGCAGCAGTTCATCGGCGCTGGCCGGGTAGAAACGGATCTGGTCGAAAAACCGCAGCAACCAGGGTTTGCCATCGAACGCGGCGACTTCGCGGTAGCGGTTCCACATCTGCAAGGTGCGCCCGACAAACTGATAGCCGCCGGGGCCTTCCATGCCGTAGACGCACATGTAGGCGCCACCGATGCCCACGGAGTTTTCCGCGGTCCAGGTGCGCGCCGGGTTGTACTTGGTGGTCACCAGGCGATGGCGCGGGTCGAGCGGGGTGGCGACCGGTGCGCCGAGGTAGACGTCGCCCAGGCCCATCACCAGGTAACTGGCGTCGAACACCGTGCGCTGCACTTCATCGAGGTTCGGCAGGTCGTTGATGCGGCGGATGAACTCCAGGTTGCTCGGGCACCACGGCGCGTCCTTGCGCACCGTGGTCATGTATTTCTCGATGGCCAACCGGCACGCCGGGTCGTCCCAGGAAAGGGGCAGATGCACGATGCGCGAGGGCACTTGCAGGTCCTTGGCGGCGCACACGGCGTCCCATTCGCCGGCGACGATGCCGAGCAGGTCGGACAGCGGCAGTTGCTCGGGCTGATAGTGGATTTGCAGTGAGCGGATGCCGGGGGTGAGGTCTATCACGCCGTGCAGGTCTTTGCTTTCCAGCGCCTGCATCAGGGCGTGGGCGCGGAAGCGCAGGACCAGGTCCAGTTCCGGGGCGCCGATTTCCAGCAGCAGGTGGGTGTCGCCGGACAGGCGCGCCACCAACCGCGTATTGTCCTGACCCAAATCCAACACAACAGGCGACACAATCCCCTGTAGGAGTGAGCCTGCTCGCGATTGCGGTGTTTCAGTCACAGAGATGTCGCAGGTGATGCCGTCATCACGAGCAGGCTCATTCCTACAGGAGGGATTCCATTTCAAGGCGAGGGCTCGGGCAGTTTTGATATCGACCGGCAGGAACTGCACCTTGTCCCCGGCCTTGAGCTGCCCCAGTTGCCAAAGATCCGCCTCGATCACCGTCACCGGGCACACGAACCCGCCGAGGCTCGGGCCATCCGGGCCGAGGATGACCGGCATGTCACCGGTAAAATCCACCGCACCGATCGCATACGGATTGTCGTGGATGTTCGACGGATGCAAACCGGCTTCACCACCGTCGGCACGCACCCACTCAGGCTTCGGTCCGATCAGGCGAACGCCAGTGCGGCTGGAGTTGAAGTGCACTTCCCACTGTGTGGCGAAGAAGGTGCCAATGTAGTTTCGCGTGAAGTATTCCGGCGCACCGTGGGGGCCGTAGATCACCCGGATCTGCCGAATCGCCGGCAACTCGGTGAGCTGTTCTTCAGCCAGTTGCTGACCGGCACAGCGGTCATTGAGGGCTGGCAGGTGCAACACATCACCGGCTCGCAACGCGCGGCCACCGTGGCCACCAAACTGGCCGAGGGTAAAGGTGCTTTTGCTGCCCAGATAATCCGGTACTTGCAGGCCGCCACGCAGGCACAGATAGCTGCGTGCACCTGTGCCTGCGATGGTGCCGAGGCTCAACGTCGCGCCCGCTGGAATCAGTAGTGCCGTGCTCATCGGTACGCTTTCACCGTTGAGCAGCAATGGAATCACCGCGCCGGTCACCGCCACCACCGCCTCGCAATTGAAGCGCAGCAACGGCCCGCTCATGGTGATTTCCAGCGCCGCCGCGCCTTCGTCGTTGCCCAGCAAACGGTTACCCAGACGCAACGCCCGACTGTCCATCGGCCCCGATGGCGGCACGCCGACCGCCCAGTAACCGAGACGGCCGGGATAATCCTGAACGCTGGTCTGGGTGCCGGCGCTGAGCACCTCGAACGTATTGGCCTGATAGACCAGGCCTTCCAGGCAACGGGTCCACGGCTGGCCGCTGGCGAAAGGCGCATCGAGCAGAATCTGTCGCAGGTAATCGCGGTTGGTTTCCACGCCATAGAGCAGGCTGGCCCCCAGCGCCTGATGCAGATCCGCAGCGGCCTCCTCGCGAGTCGGCGCCCAACTGATGACCTTGGCGATCATCGGGTCGAAGTAGGGCGGGATCTCGCAGCCAGCCTCGACCCAGGTGTCGATACGCAGTTCAATGCCATTGGCCACGGGGAAATCCACGGCGGTGAGCAAGCCTGGGCTCGGTTGAAAATCCCGCCCCGGATCTTCGGCATACAAACGCGCCTGAATCGCATGGCCCACCGGTTTCAAACCCTGTACCAGATCGCTCAGGGGCGGCAGGTCGCCGGCCGCCAGTTGCACCATCCAGCGCACCAGGTCGACACCCCACACCTGTTCGGTGACACCGTGCTCCACCTGCAAACGGGTGTTCACTTCCAGGAAGTAGAAGCGCCGGGCCTCGCTGTCGAAGACGAATTCCACGGTGCCGGCGCTGCGGTAATTCACTGCCTTGGCCAATTTGATCGCCGCTGCGCACAGCTCATCGGCCATGCCGTCGGGCAGGTTCGGCGCCGGGGTTTCTTCGAGGACTTTCTGGTTGCGTCGTTGCACCGAGCAATCACGCACGCCGAGGGCGATCACTTCGCCGTGACCGTCGCCGAACACCTGCACTTCCAGGTGGCGGGCGCGCTGGATGTACTTCTCGATGAACACCCCGGCGTCGCTGAAGTTGTTCTGGCCCAGGCGCTTGACCGCTTCGAAGGATTCGCTCAACTCGGCCGCGCTACGGCACACGCGCATGCCGATCCCGCCACCGCCAGCCGTGCTCTTGAGCATCACCGGGTAGCCAACCTGTTCACCGGCCAGCAGCGCGGCATCGAGGCTGTCGAGCAGTTCGGTGCCTTCGAGCATCGGCACGCCGTGTTGTCTGGCCAGGGCGCGTGCGGTGTGCTTGAGGCCGAACACCCGCAGTTGTTCCGGCGTTGGGCCGATGAAGGCAATGTTGACGGCCTCGCAGGCTTCGGCGAACGCGGCATTTTCCGAAAGAAAGCCGTAGCCGGGATGGATCGCGGTGGTGCCGGTGGACTTGGCGATGGCGAGGATCTTGTCGACCGCCAGGTAAGTTCCAGCCGCTGCACCCTCACCGAGGCAGTGGGCCTCATCGGCTTGCAGGATGTGCAGGCTGGCGGCATCGGCTTCGGAGTACACGGCAACGCCCTGCACTTGCAGTTCACGCAGGGTCCGCAGGATGCGACAGGCAATGGCGCCACGGTTGGCAATCAGGACTTTTTCGAACATGGCATAACCCCTGATGGGGATGCGGGCCGTCCCGCAGTTTTTCGAAAGGCACCGGGGTCGTCCCCGACGGCAACATCAACGCAGATCACTGTGGGAGCGAGCCTGCTCGCGATAGCGGTGGGTCAGCCAACACAAGTGGTGAAGGTGCTGACGCCATCGCGAGCAGGCTCGCTCCCACAGGGTTTAGTGGTGTTTGGACGGTTTGAAGCACTGCCCGGAACGTGCCTGGCACAAGACAAACAACCAGCGGCGCAGTCTCGGGAATTTCAGTTCCATACCAGCAGCTCCGCAGGGGTGGGGTTGTAGGCGTTGCAGGGGTTGTTCAGTTGCGGGCAGTTGGAGATCAGCACGATCACGTCCATATCGGCCCGCAGGTCGACGTACTTGCCCGGTGCGGATATCCCGTCTTCAAAGGTCAGCCCACCGTCGGCGGTGACCGGTACGTTCATGAAGAAGTTGATGTTCGGCCCGATGTCGCTCTTGCCCAGGCGGCCATCGTGAGCACAGGCGCGCAGGTAGTTGTCGCGGCAGCTGTGCATGTGGCGTTTTTCCAGGGCGTAGCGCACGGTGTTGCTCTCTTGTGCGCAGGCGCCGCCGAGGGTGTCGTGACGCCCGCAAGTGTCGGCGACGATGGTCAGCATCGGCTTGCCGAGGTTGGAATAGAGCACGCTGCCGGTGCTCAGGTACACGCTGTTCTGCCGACGCAGGGTGCGCTGCACGTCGTAGCGCTCCCTGGGATTGGCGACGCTGTAGAACAAGGTGTCGACAGCCTGGTTGCCCTCAAGGTCGAGGATGCGCAGGGTCTGTCCGGCCTTGACCTCCATCAGCCAGGGTTCGCCGGCGGGGATGGTGGCGCGGTAGACGGCCGTTTCAGGCGACTGTGGAGCGATGGCGATTGCGGGTGACATGGCAGCGATCCTCAGACAAACAAACGGTCGGTGTTGATGAAGCCGCGCTCGTTTTCCGGGCGCGAGGTGCGGCAGTGTTCGGCGACGCTGGCGTCGGCGTTCATCCAGCTGAGCTTCAGCGGTTTCGGTGCATATTCCGGCGACGGGTCCATCGGGTGCTGCAGGGCGGTGAGCACCACGAGGGTGTCCATCGGCGCGTACAACTCGATGTAGTCGCCAGCCTTGGAGTTGCCCTCGACGAAATGGAAGCGCCCGGCGTCATCGACGCTCACGCGGCTGAACAGGTTGAGGGTCATCAGCAGATCGGACAGGCCCAGCCCCCATTTGCCCAGCTCCACCAACAGGTTGTCGGTGCCGTTGCGGAAGAAGCCGTTGCGCAGTTCCTGATAGCGGCCCGCGCCGTACTTTTGCGCCACTTCTTCAGCGCAGAGCACGCCACCCAGGCTGTCGCTCCAGCCGCAGGTGTCGGCGGTGATGGCAGCCAGCACACGGCCCATGTCCGAGTACAGGCAGTGGCCTGTGGTGAGCTTGGTGGTGTGTTGGCATTTGAGGCTGTCGGGCAGGTTCAGGCGTTCGGTTTTTTCATTGGCGTTGAGTAATGTCAGGCTGACGTTGGCGCCGCCACGCAGGTCGGTCAGGCGCAGCAGTTGTCCGCGTTTCAAGACGAAGGAACGATGGCCGCCGCCGGGGAGCATTTCTTCGGCGAAGGGCGGGAACAGTCGGGTCGAATCAGTCATTTGCAAAATTCCTCTAAGCGATACGAAGCGTGCCCGCCAAAGGAGCCGGCAAGGCATCGACGGCGGCACGGAGGGTGCGGCGGTCGCTGTTCAAAGGGATGTCGTAGGTGATGCGTGCGCCATAGCGGCCGGGCGCATGCGGGTCGAGGCGGACCTTGTCGAACACCAGCAGGCGTGTGCCGAGGCTGAAGCCTTCGGACAGGTCATGGGTGACCATGAACACCGTCAGTCGGGTCTCGCGCCACAGCTCCAGGAGCAAGGCGTGCATGTCTTTGCGGATGCCCGGGTCGAGGGCGCCGAACGGTTCGTCGAGCAGCAACACACGCGGCTTCATGATCAGCGCCTGGGCGATGGCCAGCCGTTGTTGCATGCCGCCGGAGAGCTGCGCCGGGTACTTGTCCAGCGAGTGGCCAAGGCCGACTTTGTGCAGCAGCACCGAAGCCTGTTCGCGGGCCTCTTTTTTCGCGCTGCCGAACAGGCGTCCGAGTAGCGGCGAGCAGGGCAGTTCAAGGCCGAGGGCGACGTTGTCCAGCACGCTGAGATGGGGGAACACCGAGTAGCGCTGGAACACCACGCCACGGCTGGCGTCCGGCTCGCCGGCCAAGGGCTGACCGTCGAGCAGGATCTCGCCGCGACTGGTGCGTTCCTGGCCGAGCAGCAGGCGAAGGAAGGTCGATTTACCGCAACCGGAAGCCCCCACGAGGGTGCAGAACTCACCTTCGTTGACGTTCAGGTTGAGGCCTTCGAGTACCACTTGATCGGCGTATTGCTGCCAGACGTTTTTCACCGTGATGAAGCTCATTTGGCCGCACCTTCATACCAAGGGAATGCGTGGCGGGTCAGTTGCTTGAGCCCCCAATCCATCAGCCAGGCGAGCAAGGTGATCCACACCACGTAGGGCAAAATCACGTCCATCGCCAGGTAGCGGCGCACCAGGAAAATCCGGTAGCCGAGGCCGTCGGTGGAGGCGATGGCTTCGGCGGCAATCAGGAACAGCCACGCCGAGCCGAGCATCAGTCGCAGCGCAATCAGCAGTCGTGGCAGCAGTTGCGGCAACACCACCCGCAGCATCAAGGTCCAGGTAGACGCGCCGAGGGTCTGGGCCTTGATCAGCAACTCCACGGGTATTTCCCGGGCGCGCTGTTCCAGGTCCCGGGCCAGGGCCGGGGTGATGCCGATCACGATCAGCATCACTTTCGACAACTCACCCAGACCGAAGACGATGAACAGAATCGGCAGGATCGCCAGCGGTGGCACCATCGACAGCACGGTCAGCAAGGGTGACAGCGGCGCACCGAACAGCGGCAGGGTACCGGCGGCGATCCCCAGGCACAGCCCGGCCAGGGCGCTGATGCCCAGGCCGATGGCCAGACGCCGCAGGCTGGATGCCGTGTCCTGCCAGAGCAGGTATTCGCCGGTGCGGCTGTCGGCGACGAAGGCCAGGCGTTTCACCGCATCGGTCATCTGCACGGCGCTGGGCAGCAGCTTGTCGTTGGGGTTTTGCGCTAATCGCTCGGCCGAGCCCATGAAGTAGGCGAACAGCACCAGGGCGAACGGCAGGATCACCAGCAACAGGCGACTCGGGCGGTCCGGGTGACGGTTGATCAGGCGCATGGCCAGGTCTCCTGATTACAGCTTGGCGTCGGCGGCCATCTGCACGTAACTCGGGTCGAAGCGCAGTTTGAGGTTGCCCTTGTCGCCGCTGGTCACGCCGTTGGCGAAGGCCATGCCGACCGCGCTGGTGTCCTTGGCGCCTTCACCCAGCAAGCCGTGCTGGAAGGAGAACTCGGCGACCTTGCGCATGGTTTCCGGCAGTTGCTTGCTGGTGCTGAACGCCAGGGCTTCTTTCGGGGTGGCGAACAATCTGGTGGTGTCCAGTTGCGCCTGAAAACCCGCCAGGTCAGTGCCGGAGGCCTTGGCCATGTGCTCCAGGGCGGCTTTGCTGGCGGCGTTTTTCGCGCTCATCAACTCGACCACTTCGAACCAGGCGCCGGTCAGTGCCTTGCCGAGGGCCGGGTTGTCTTTGAGGGTCTGGGAATTGACCACCATCATGTCCATGATTTCGCCGGGGATCTGGCTGGAGTTGAACACTTCAGTCACCGCGGGCTTGGCCTTGATGTCCGAGAGCATCGGGTTCCAGGTGGTGACGGCGTTGACCTGATCGGTGTTGAAGGCGGCCGAGATATCGGCGTCGGAGGTATTGACCACTTTCAGGTCTTTCTCGGTGAGGTCCACCGAATCCAGGGCCCGGGCCAGCAGGTAGTGGGAGACAGAGAGCTCCACGAGGTTGACGTCCATGCCCTTGAGGTCGGTGACTTTCCTGCCTTCGCCCTTGAGCACGATGCCGTCGTTGCCGTTGGAGAAATCACTGACGATCAGCGCGGTACTGTCGACGCCGCCAGCGGCCGGAATGGTCAGCGCGTCCATGTTGGTCATGGTGCAACCGTCGAACTGGCCGGCGGTGTACTGGTTGATGGATTCGACGTAGTCATTGAGCTGCACCACATCAATTTTGATGCCGTACTTTTTTGCCCATTTGTCGACGATGCCCTGGCTGCCGGCATATTCCCACGGCATCCAGCCGGCGTAGATCGTCCAGCACACGCTGAAGTGGTCTTTCTGGGCGGCCTGGGACGAGAAGCTCACGAGGGCGGCGAACGCAGCGGCGAGCAGGGCGGGTAAACGAAGCTGAGACATGGTGGTTCTCCAGTTGATCAAGAACGGACAGGACGGCAGCGGCACCGCTAACGGTGGCTTGTCTCCCGGGCTTTTGTCCCGCCGTGTAACCTCAACTGGAGGTCGCCAACTCTCGGACCAGTCACTCGCGATTGCGAGCCGGAACCCTAGTCAGCCATTGCAAATTGTGGTGCCGCGAACCTGTAGTGACGCCTGCACTTTTTTTGGAACAAGTGCGCTAAAGCGAGAGACGTGCCAAGTTGGTCCGAGCGCTCTAGCATGGGGGCCAGGGAGGTCGACGGTGTTGGTTGGAAAGGCGCGCTGCCTTGTGATGGTGCGCGGGTGCACCGCAATGGAACCTGTCCGCCGCTGATCAGACGGTGGATGCAACGTCGCACTTGGCAGGGGATTGCCAGTCAAAAAAGGTGTCACTGCTGTCGCAGGTCTTTACGGAGGCCGCCATGTTACGTCGATTGTTGTTAGGTGCAGTACTCGGTCTTGGGTTGTCTGGCTGCTACTACTACGCCGGTCCTGCCGACGTCTACGGGGGACCTTATTACTACCCCGGCTACTACTCGCCCTATTACTACGGTTACTACGGTCCACGTTATTACGGTGGCCATCGCTCTTATTACTACGGTGGGCATGGTTACTACCGTGGCCACGGCGGTGGACATCATGGCGGTGGCCATCGCGGTGGCCACCGTTGATCAGGGCGTGAATGGATGAAAAACCTTTCATCGGCCAGATGTTTCTACTTGTTTCAGGGGCGCACCAGATTCCGAATTCGGTGTCTGATATTTCGACAGTCAGAGAACATTTGACTGTCGCCTGCCAGCGTCGCTGGTGTGGTTTGCCCGCGGTCCAGGAGGCCGCTATGTATCGCCGAATACTTCTGCTAGCTGTGTTGGGATTATCCCTTGGTGGGTGCGTGCCTTATTACGATGAAGGAGGCAGTTACTACAGTTCCGAGGCCTATACCTCGCCGGCGCCAACCCATTACGCCGGGGGGAGTTCCTACTACTACAATGGTGGCGGTTACTACACACCGCCGCCCCGGTATTACGTGCCTCCAGCGCGCTACTACCAGCCGACACCGCGCTATTACTCACAGCCGCGGATCTATCAACCGTCGCGCTATTACTCGCATCCGCGGATGTATCAACCCTCGCGCCATTACCAGTCGGCCCCTCGTTACTATCAGCCGTCGCGGGGCGACTACCGCATGCATCAGAACCATCACTGGGACGGCCGTAACCGCGGGAACTGGAACAACGACTATCGCGGTCACGACGGTCGCGGCTATCGCAGCGGGCGGAGTAATCACCGCTAACCGTTAAACCGAATAAATACAAAACCTGTGGGAGCGAGCCTGCTCGCGAAGGCGGTGTGTCAGACAGCAATAACGTCGACTGACACGCCCTCATCGCGAGCAGGATCGCTCCCACATTTTTTATGCCTGGACTTCAGTATTCGGACAGATCCGCCAACGGATGCCGACCTTCCCACGCCTTGTGAAAGTGCGCTTCTACCACCGCGTCCGGCACTTTGTTGATGTCCGGCCAGTGCCAGTGCGGTTTCTGGTCCTTGTCGATCAATCGGGCACGTACGCCTTCGCTGAATTCCGGATGACGACAGCAGTTGAGGCTCAGGGTGTATTCCATCTGGAAGACTTCGGCCAGCGACAGGTGCCGGGCACGGATGATCTGCTCCCACACCAGATGAGCGGTCAGCGGCGCGCCTTCGCTCAGGGTCCTGGCTGCACGGCTCAGCAACAGGTCGGTGTGATCGCGCAAGGCGCTGATGGCCTTCCAGGCGCAACGCACGTCGCTGACATCCAGCAACTCGTCGATCTGCTGTCGGCGCGGCAGCCACTGGGCTTCGGGCATCTGCGCCACGGCTTCCTGCTGCAAGGCCTTGAGCAGGCTGTTGAGCTGCATCGGTGTCTGTTCCTGCCAGTTCAATTGCAACAGGCCTTCGATCAATTGCGGCTGCTGCTCATCGAGCAGGAAACGATCGGCCAGGTCCAGGTCGATGGCATCGCGGCCGTTCATGTGCGCGCCGGTCAGGCCCAGGAACAGCCCGAGCTTGCCAGGCAGGCGCGACAGAAACCAACTGGCGCCGACGTCCGGGTACAGGCCGATGCTGATCTCGGGCATGGCCAAGCGGCTGCTCGGCGTGACGATACGGGTGCTTGCCCCTTGCAACAGCCCCATGCCACCGCCGAGCACATAGCCATGGCCCCAGCAGATCAGCGGTTTAGGGTAGGTATGGAGTTTGAAGTCCAGGCGATATTCCGCCGCAAAAAACTGCGCGGCCAGTGGCGGTACTTCACCCGGATGGACGCGACAGGCCTCCACCAGGCTGCGCACTTCGCCGCCGGCGCAAAAGGCCTTGGCGCCGTTGCCGCGCAACAGGACGCAGACGATTTGCGGGTCCTTGGCCCAGGTTCCCATGCGGTCGCGCAGGGCGTTGATCATCGGCAGGGACAGGGCGTTCAGGGATTTTTCGGCATCCAGGCTGGCGATGCCGATGCGTGCGCCGTCGGTGCCGGTGAGTTCTTCGAAGTGCAGATTCATCGTGACCTCGATCGGGAATTTGAGGGTTAAGTATGATCGCTGTGTGGGAAAGTGCCGGATCTGCGACAGATCAATTGACAAGCGTGATGCGCTTTCCTAGGGTTCGCCCCATTGTTTTTTCCGGATGTAACCATGACTGCTGACGACCGTATCAAACTCGAACCGGGCTGGAAGGAAGCACTGCGTGCCGAATTCGACCAGCCCTACATGGCAGAGTTGCGAAACTTCCTGCAACAGGAGCGGGCGGCGGGCAAGGAGATCTATCCGCCGGGGCCGATGATTTTCAACGCGCTCAATTCCACGCCGCTGGACAAGGTCAAGGTGGTGATCCTCGGTCAGGACCCTTATCACGGCCCGGGCCAGGCCCATGGCTTGTGCTTCTCGGTGCAACCGGGCGTACCGGCGCCGCCGTCGCTGGTGAACATTTACAAAGAACTCAAGCGCGACCTGAACATCGACATCCCCAACCATGGCTACCTGCAGAGCTGGGCCGATCAGGGCGTGCTGATGCTCAACACCACCATGACCGTCGAGCGCGCCAACGCCAATGCGCACAAGGACAAGGGCTGGCAGTTTTTCACCGATCGGGTCATTGAAGTGGTCAGCCAACAGCAACCGCATCTGGTGTTCATGCTGTGGGGCGCTCATGCCCAGAGCAAGCAGAAGCTGATCGATGCGACCAAGCATCTGGTACTGACCTCGGTGCACCCGTCACCGCTGTCGGCCTATCGCGGCTTTCTCGGTTGCGGGCACTTCAGCCGCACCAACAAGTTTCTGGAGCAGAATGGCGAGACGCCGATCGAGTGGCGGTTGCCGCCGGTTTGAAAAGCATCGCCAGCAGGCTGGCTCCCACATTGGTTTGCGGTGTTTACAAAACCTGTGGGAGCCAGCCTGCTGGCGATGAATTCAACTCGGTCTTACTCCGGATTCCGGTTCCAATACTTGAACAACGGCTCCGCCAGAAACAGCACAAACAACAGCCGCATCACCTGCATCGCCGTCACCAGCGGCACCGACAGTTGCAGGGTCTCCGCCGTCAGGCTCATCTCGGCAATACCGCCAGGCATCATGCCCAAAGTCAGTGAACGCAGATCCAGATGGGTCAGCGCACTCAAGCCCAATGCCGCCACCGTGGCGATCAACATGGTCAACACCGTGCCGATCAAGGTGCGCCCCATGAACGATGGCGCATGCCGGAAAAACTGCCGGTTGAAGTGACAGCCCAGGCCGCTGCCGATCAACCATTGGCCAATCTGGCTACCACCATTGGGCAAACCGATGTGCAGATCCCAGCCGATGCTGACCGCCGCGCTGACCAGCAACGGCCCGAACAGCCAGGGGTTGGGTTGGCGCAGGCGCTCCCAGATCCAGGCCGCCAACGCACCCGCGGGGAACAACACCGCCAGCCAGCGCCAATCGATGCTGCCAACGTGGGAATTTGGCGTACCGTCGCCCAACAAATACTTGAAGGCTGCCGGTACGCACAGCACCACCACCAACACCCGCAAGCTCTGCCCCGCCGCCACACGGCTGAGCACCGCGCCATTGCGGGCGCCGAGGTTGACCATCTCCCCGGAACCGCCGGGCATGCTGGAAAAGAACGCCGTGGCGCGATCTTCACCGGTTCGGCGCATCAGCCACACGCCGACGACCGCCGACAGGCTGGTGACCAACGCACCGAAGTAGATCAGACCGAAATGACTGAGTACCTGCTCCACCACCACTGGAGTGAAGTGCAGGCCGATACCGATACCGACGATCCACTGGCCGCACTTGCGCCCGCCAGGGATTTCGGCCAATTGCCAGGGTGTCAGACAGCGCACGAGGATGATCGCCAGCAATGAGCCGACCATCCACGGCAAAGGCCAGCCGACCTGGCTGGCGAGGAAACCGCCCAGCAGGCCGACCAGCGGGGTTCCCCACCAGAGTGTGAAGGGGGACCGATCAGACATCGGCGATAACGCCTTGCGCGGCCGAACGTTTGCGCCAGATGCGGATGAGCGGCATCAGCAGCATGATCGCCGTCAGGATCCAGCAACCGAAGGTGATCGGGCTCGACCAGAGGATTTCCAGCGCACCGTTGGAAATCGACAGGGCGCGGCGCAGGTTTTGTTCCATCAGGCCTCCGAGGATGAAGCCCAGCAATACCGGCGACAGCGGGAAGTCCAGCTTGCGCAGGATATAACCGAAGATGCCGATGCCGATCATCAGGAACAGGTCGAACGTTGTCGCGTGCACCGCGTAGACGCCAATCCCGGTAATGATCGCGATCACCGGTACCAGCGCCCAGTTCGGCACGGCGAGGATGCGGGTGAAGATGCGGATCATCGGGATGTTGAGGATCACCAGCATCACGTTGGCGATGAACAACGAAGCGATCAGGCCCCAGACGATGTCCGGTTGCTGTTGGAACAGCAGCGGGCCCGGGGTGATGTTGTACAGCGACAATGCGCCGATCATCACCGCCGTGGTACCGGAACCTGGAACGCCGAGGGTCAGCATCGGCACCAGCGCACCGCAGGCCGCGCCACCGATGGCGGTTTCCGGCGCTGCGAGGCCGCGCATGTCACCCTGGCCGAAAGTACCCTTGGCACCCGCCATGCGTTTTTCGGTCATGTAGGCCACGGCACTGGCCAGGGTCGCACCGGCACCCGGCAACACGCCCATGATGAAACCCAGTACGCCGCAACGGATATTCACCGCGAACACCGACGCCGCTTCCTTGAAGTTGAACATCATGCGGCCGGTGGCTTTCACTGCTTCCTGGCCGTGATGGGTTTTTTCCAGCAGCAGAAGGATTTCGCTGATGGAGAACAGGCCCAGCACCAGCACGACGAACTGGATGCCGTCGGTCAGGTGGATGTTGTCCCCGGTGAAGCGATACACACCGCTGTTGGCGTCGATGCCGACGGTCGACAGGAACAGGCCGATCAGCGCCGCGATGAACGTCTTCAGCGGACGGTCACCGGCCATGCCGCCGAGGCAGACAATCGCAAACACCATCAGCACGAAGTATTCCGCCGGGCCGAAGGCAATCGCCCATTTCGCCAGCAGCGGGGCGAACAGCACCATGCCGCAGGTTGCGATGAAGGCACCGATGAACGAACTCCATGCCGACAGCGACAGCGCTACACCGGCCAGGCCTTTGCGGGCCATCGGGTAACCGTCGAGGGTGGTCATCACGGTGGACGCTTCGCCCGGGATGTTCAGCAGGATCGAGCTGATCCGGCCGCCGTATTCGCATCCCAGGTACACCGCCGCCAGCAGGATCAGCGCCGATTCCGGTGGCAGACCGAGGGCGAATGCGATCGGGATCAGCAACGCCACGCCGTTGATCGGCCCCAGGCCCGGCAACAGGCCGACCACGGTGCCGATCAGGGTGCCGCACAGTGCGGTCACCAGGTTGTACGGGCTCAGCGCGACGCCGAAACCCTGACCCAAATAGCCAAGAGTATCCATATCAGTTCTCCAGAACGTCGAGCACGCCAAGCGGCAGCGGCACGTCCATCAACTTGTCGAACAGCAGGTAGAGGCCGACGGCCATCAGACTGATGATCACGATGCTCGGCACCCAGCGACCGCCATACAGACGGGCCATGGGCACGCCGATCAGGATGCTGGCGACGATGAAACCCAGGGGTTCGAAGGTGCCGGCGAACACCAGCAACAGCGCCACACAGATGCCGATCTTGGTCAGGGTTTCGCGGTCCAGCGGCGGCTCGTCATCGCTGTGCTTGATCGGCGCGGGACGAAACACCATGTACAGCAGTGCCGAACCCATCAGACCGAGCATCAGCAACGGAAAGGCCCGAGGCCCCACCGGTTCGTAGGAAAAAGCCGCTTGATACGGCCACGCCATCAATGCCAGGCCGAGACAGGCCAGCAACAGCACCGAAGCAAAAATGCGTTGTAAGAGCATGGGGAACTCCTGTGCCGCGACTCCGCCAAACGGAGCCGCGGCCGCTAGACAGGGGCGATCACTGGATCAGGCCGAACTCTTTGGCCAGCACTTTGTAGTCGGCGACTTGTTTCTTCACGTAAGTGTCCAGCTCCGGGCCGGTCATGGCGAACGGGAACAGTTCACGCTGATCGCGCAGCTTGGCGAACTCGGGTGATGCCAACAGCTTGTCGAAGGAGTCCTTCCACCAGGCATAGTCTTCATCGCTGACTTTCGGCCCGAGGTAGAAACCACGGACCACTGGCCAGACGATGTCGTAGCCTTGCTCGCGGGCGGTCGGGATGTCCTTCATTTCCGGCTCGTCCAGGCGCTTGTCGGCGAACACCGCCAACAGGCGCATGTCGCCGCTCTGGATGTGCGGCATGGAGTCGGAAATGTCGGTGCTGCCTACCTGGATGTGGCCGCCGAGCAGGGCGGTGGCAATCTCGCCGCCACCTTCGAGGGCAACGTAACGCAGGTCACGGGGGTTGATCCCGGCGGCCTTGGCGATCAAGGCAGTTTGCATCCAGTCCTGGCTGCCGACGGTGCCCCCGGAACCGATCACCACTTTGCTCGGATCTTTCTTCAGCGCCTGGACCAGATCGTCGAGGGTCTTGTAGGGCGAATCGCTTTTCACCGCGATGGCGCCGTAGCTGGTGCCGACAGCGGCCAGCCAGCGCACATTGGTTTCATCGAAACGACCGAACTTGCCCTGGGCCAGGTTCAGCAGCGAACCACTGGACCAGGCCACCAGGGTGCCCGCATCGGCCGGACGCTGGGCGACCACCGCGTTGTACGCCACCGCGCCGACACCGCCGGGCATGTAGGTCACGCGCATCGGTTTGGTCAGCAGTTTTTCGTTGACCAGCGCGCTTTGCGCCAGTTTGCAGGTCAGGTCGAAACCACCGCCGGGCGAGGCCGGGGCGATGCATTCCGGGCGTTTTGGCTCGGCCATGAGTTGGCCGGCGAACAGCACACAGCTGGCGGCGAGGGCGAAACGGCGCATTGAACGGCTCATTTTTGTCTCCATTGGAGTTGTTGTTTTTCGGGATGATTCAGGTGCGACGATTTCGCACGGTGCTGGCGCGTTCGAGTCCGTACGGACTGAACGACGAGCAGCCGGCTTCGGCGCTGGCAAGCGTAAACATCGGGGAGCGAGAGAAAGGGCGGGGCGGGCAAGCCTGAAGCTGTGTGGACAGCATGGTGCAATACCTCGTTTATTGTTTTTATTGGCGAAAACGCTTCGAGGCGTTTTTCGGTAGTTACATGTCAAAGCACGCTTTCAAACTACGATTCGATGGTTGGCAGTCGAAACCATCCGTGGGCCGACTCTAACGTCCCAACCTTTCGCTAACCTTTCAGCGGGCTTTCACGATTTTTCGGGCTTCACAGCGATGGATGCCGCTGTAAACTCCGCGCCAAAGAATGGCGTCGACCATCCCTGAATGAGGTAAAGATCCATGCGTGTCCTGCTCGTCGAAGACCATTTGCAGCTCGCCGAAAGTGTCGCTCAGGCGCTCAAGAGCACCGGGCTGACCGTGGACGTTCTGCACGATGGCGTGGCAGCCGACCTGGCGCTGGGCAGCGAGGAGTACGCCATGGCGATCCTCGACGTCGGCTTGCCGCGCATGGATGGATTCGAAGTGCTGGCGCGTTTGCGGGCGCGGGGCAAGAACCTGCCGGTGTTGATGCTGACCGCCCGAAGCGACGTCAAGGACCGGGTCCACGGTTTGAACCTCGGCGCCGATGACTACCTGGCCAAGCCGTTCGAACTGACCGAGCTCGAAGCCCGGGTCAAAGCCTTGTTGCGCCGCAGTGTGCTGGGCGGTGAGCGCATTCAGCGTTGCGGTGTGCTGGCCTATGACCTGGAAACCCGGCGTTTTACCCTTGGCGAAGAATTGCTGACCCTGACCTCCCGCGAACAGGCCGTACTCGAAGCCCTGATCGCGCGCCCCGGTCGGGTGATGAGCAAGGAGCAACTGGCGTCGCAAGTGTTCGGTCTTGATGAGGAAGCCAGCCCCGATGCGATCGAAATCTACGTGCACCGCCTGCGCAAGAAACTCGATGGCCAGCCGGTCGCCATCGTGACCTTCCGCGGCCTCGGTTACTTGCTGGAAAGCCGCGATGCATAAGCCCAGCAGCTTGCGCTGGCGGTTGCTGTGGAACCTGGCGCTGTTGCTGGTGGTGTTGATGCTGGCCAGTGGTTTGAGCGCCTACTGGAACGGTCGTGAAGCGGCCGACACGGCCTATGACCGGACCCTGCTGGCCTCGGCGCGAACCATCGCCGCCGGCGTCTCCCAACGCGACGGCACCCTGAGTGCCGACGTGCCCTACGTGGCCCTCGATACGTTTGCCTACGACAGTGCCGGGCGAATTTTCTACCTGGTCAACGACATCAATCAGAAGCTGATTTCCGGATACGAAAACCTGCCGGCGCCACCGCCGGGAACACCGCGCACCGATGACTATCCGGCGCTGGCACGCTTCTACAACGCCCAGTATCGCGGGCAGAACGTGCGCGTGGTAAGCCTGCTCAAACCCGTGAGCGAGCCGAACATGAACGGCATGGCGGAAATTCGCGTGGCGGAAACCGATGAAGCGCGTGTCAGCATGGCCCGTAGTCTGGCGGCCGACACCTTGTTGCGCTTGGGCATGCTGGCAATCGGTGCGCTGATGCTGGTGTGGTTTGCGGTGAGTGCCGCGTTACGTCCGCTTGAGCGTCTGCGCACGGCGGTGGAAGAGCGCCAGCCGGACGATCTGCGCCCCTTGCCGTTGGTGGAAGTGCAGCGCGAATTATGGCCACTGGTGCGCGCGCTCAATCACTTTACCGAGCGCTTGCGCGGGCAGTTCGAGAAGCAGGCGCAATTCATCGCCGATGCTGCCCACGAACTGCGCACGCCGCTGGCGGCGCTCAAGGCGCGCCTGGAACTGGGCATGCGCTCAGCCGAGCCCGAAACCTGGCGCAGCACGCTGGAAACCGCCGCCCAGGGCACGGATCGCTTGACCCATCTGGCCAATCAGTTGCTTTCCCTGGCACGGGTCGAAAACGGCGCCCGGGCGATTGCCGAGGGCGGCGCGCAGTTACTCGACCTGAGTCAATTGGCTCGGGAACTGGGCATGGCCATGGCGCCGTTGGCCCACAAGCGTGGCATCGCGCTGGCGCTGGAGGCGGATGAACCGGTCTGGCTGCGGGGCGAGCCGACGCTATTGAACGAACTGCTGAGCAATCTGGTGGATAACGCGCTGGCCCACACGCCGCCGGGTGGCAACGTGATTCTGCGGGTCTCGGCGCCCGCCGTGCTGGAAGTCGAAGATGATGGTCCCGGCATACCACTTGAAGAGCGGGATCGGGTATTCGAGCGTTTTTACCGACGCAATCAGCAAGTGGCCGGTTCCGGATTGGGTCTGGCGATTGTCGGTGAGATCTGCCGCGCGCATCTGGCGCAGATCAGCCTGCACGATGGTGAGCACGCGGGGTTGAAGGTGCGGGTGAGTTTTATTGCGGGGGAGTGATGGGGCTTGTTCTGGCCCCATCGCGAGCAGGCTCGCTCCCACATTGGATCTATGCAGAACTACAAATCCCTGTGGGAGCGAGCCTGCTCGCGATGGGGGCGACGCGGTCTTGATCAGTAAAACATCGAGCGTGTTTCTTCCAGGTCAGCACACATCGCCTTATCGTCCGGATCGATCCCGAGCTTGACGAAAGCAGGCACGCTGAAGGCATCGATGCGCGAGATTGGATGGTCAGTGTCTTTGTGGCAATACAGGCTGGCCACCTGCACCAGATCCACATAGTCGACCTGCGCAGACTGACGTTTGAAGTTCAGGTATAGCTGTGGAACTTGCACCAGCATGTCGGGAAATTCCCAGACCTTGAGCAGTTTTTCGCCGATCAGCGGATGAATCCGGTCGATCACATGATTGAGGCTGACCGGGTCGGACAGCAGCTCATAGTGATCTTCGGCGTAGGTCAGGATCGGCAGCACACCGATCTGGTGCACCAGCCCGCCAAGGGCCGCCTGATCGGGCTTGAGTCGGGTGTAGCGGCGGCACAAGGCGTAGCTGACGCCGGCAATTTCCAGGCTTTTGCGCCAGACATCGCGCATCTTCTGTTCCACCACCTCGGAGCGGGCATGGAAAATCTGCTCCATGACCAGGCCGATCGCCAGGTTACAGCTGTAGTTGATGCCCAGGCGGGTGATCGCGGTATGCAGGTCGGTCACTTCCTGGGCCGCGCGCAACAGCGGGCTGTTGACCACTTTGATCAGGCGTGCCGACAGCGCGGTATCACGGCCGATCACTTTACTCAGGGTGCTGACGCTGACTTCCGGGTTTTCCGCGGCTTTGCGAATCTGCAGGGCCACTTCCGGTAACGTTGGCAGAACCAGGTCATCGTTATTGATGGCCTCAACCAAATCCTGTTGGACCTTTTCCGCCAGCTCGCTCATTTAGTCTCTCTAGGTGTTGCGTCAAATACTGCCGTTATTGCTGGATTTCGCGGTCGCGGTCCAGTTCATAAGGCAGGTCGAGCAGCTTCAAGGACGGCCCTTCGAGCGCGCCCAGGTGGATGTCTCCACTTTCTGCTGCTTCGGCTTGCAACACAGCCAGGAGTTCAATGTTCTGTCCGGCGCGGGCAGCCAGCACCACTTCGCCGATGGAGCTGCCGTGGGTCGGGGAAAACAGCGGGGTACCCGGTTCAGGCAGTTCGCCAGCAGCCAGTTGCAGGCGGTACAGGCGGCGCTTGAGTTTGCCCAGGTACTGCATCCGCGCGACGATTTCCTGCCCGGTGTAGCAACCTTTCTTGAAACTCACGCCACCGACCGCTTGCAGGTTGAGCATCTGCGGGATGAACAACTCGCGGGTGCCGGGCATGACCTGGCCGATCCCTGCGCGGACCTGACCCAGCAGCCATTGATTCAGATCGCCTTCGCTCAGTACCGCTGAAAGCTTGCCTTTGACCGCATCGGCTTGACCGGCGGCGACCCACAGTTCGGTGCGTTCCGGCGAGACACGGATAGCAATCAGCCCATCGTTGCGCACGACGCTGTCGGTTTCCGCCGGCAGGTCCAGGCCGAGGCTGACCAGTGCGGCGTCGCCATGGTCAACGCCGAAGCGGACCCAGGCGGAGCTTTCGTCGGTCAGTTTCGACTTGGAAAACACCGCGTATTTTTTCAGGTCTGCCAGTTGCGGTTCGAGCAATTCGCTGGCCATGGCCAGGACCACGCCGTCCCCTTCGAGCAGGATGCGGAAGCTCGACTGCATCCGGCCTTTTTGCGTGCAGCGCGCACCGAGGCTGGCCCGGGAGTCGCTCAGGTAATTGAGGTTGCAGGTCAGTTGGCCTTGCAGGAATTTGCTGGCGTCCGCGCCGCGGACCGCGAGAACACCTTCATGAGAAAGGGTGCAGAAAAAAGCAGAATCGGCCATGGGTCATCGCAGGGTAAAAAGTCTGGTGGACATCATAAGGGCGCGCCTTCGAAATGGGTAGTTAACAAAGGCTCGACGGTGGCCGACCAAAGCCGACTGTTCGATGGGGCGCGGGCCTGTATACTTGCGGCCTATTTGAGGAGCGCTCCATGGTCGAAGATGTTGAACTGAACCGCCTCTTTTGGCACAGCCGCCGCGGCATGCTTGAGCTTGACGTGCTGCTGGTACCGTTCACGAAAGAGGTTTACGCAACGCTCAACGAAGTGGATCGCGCGTTGTACGTCCGACTGCTGACGTGTGAGGATCAGGACATGTTCGGCTGGTTCATGGAACGCAGCGAATCGGAAGATCCCGAGCTGCAACGCATGGTCCGCATGATCCTGGATCGTGTCCAGCCCAAATAACGGGTTCGAATGCCGCTGGCATGCCTCACGGCAGTTGCTGGCGGCGTATCTTCTGGCCCAGCTGTTCGCGTTGGGTTCGTTGTTTTTACTGTCAATTCCACTCTGGGCCAGTTTGCTCGGTGTTTTTGGCTGTCTGCTGCATGGCTTTTGGGTGCTGCCGCGTCAGATTTTACTGACGCACCCACAGGCATTCCGCGGCTTGCGTCGCGATGCGGATGGCTGGCAGTTGTGGAATCAATCGAAGGGTTGGCAGCCCGTGCAACTGCGCCCGGACAGCCTGGCGCTGCCATTGGTGGTGGTATTGCGTTTTCGGCTGCGTGGCGAGCGCCGGGTCCGGGCCATTTGCGTGCCCCGGGATGCGCAGGCGGCGGATGTGCACCGACGCCTGCGGGTCCGGCTCAAATTCAGCCGACGTAGGTGGGCGGCACCAGAATAGTGTCCAGCGCGACCGGCAACATGTCCGGGTAGTCGAGGGTGTAATGCAGGCCGCGGCTTTCCTTGCGCTCCATGGCTGACAGAATCATCAGCTCGGCCACCTGGGCCAGGTTGCGCAGCTCGATCAAGTCACGGCTGACCTTGTAGTTGCTGTAGAACTCGTCGATTTCATCCAGCAACAGTTGCACGCGGTGTTGCGCACGTTGCAGACGCTTGTTGGTGCGCACGATGCCAACGTAGTCCCACATGAATCGCCGCAGTTCATCCCAGTTGTGCGCAATGATCACGTCTTCATCGGAATCGGTGACCTGGCTCGCATCCCAGACGGGAAGGGGGGCCGGCATCGGCACCCGGGGCAGTTGTTCAATAATGTCCGCCGCCGCCGAACGGGCGTAGACGAAACATTCCAGCAGCGAGTTGCTGGCCATGCGGTTGGCGCCGTGCAGGCCGGTGAAACTGGTTTCGCCAATGGCGTACAGCCCAGGTACATCGGTACGGCCCTGTTGATCGACCATCACGCCGCCGCAGGTGTAGTGCGCCGCCGGGACAACCGGAATCGGTTGTTTGGTGATGTCGATGGAAAACTCCAGGCAGCGTTCGTACACCGTCGGGAAGTGCGACTTGATGAAGGCTTCGGGCTTGTGGCTGATGTCCAGGTAGACACAATCGACACCCAGTCGCTTCATTTCATGGTCGATGGCCCGGGCGACGATGTCCCGTGGCGCCAACTCGGCCCGTGGGTCGAAGCGCGGCATGAAGCGCTCGCCGTTGGGCAGCTTCAGGTGCGCACCTTCGCCTCGCAGGGCTTCGGTGACCAGGAAACTCTTGGCTTGCGGGTGATACAGGCAAGTAGGGTGGAACTGGTTGAATTCCAGGTTCGCCACCCGGCAGCCCGAGCGCCAGGCCATGGCAATGCCATCGCCGCAGGCACCGTCAGGGTTGCTGGTGTAGAGGTAAACCTTGGCCGCACCACCGGAGGCGAGGATCACAAAGCGGGCGCCGTAGGTGTCGACTTCGCCGGTGCCGCGATTGAGCACATAGGCGCCGAGGCAGCGATCACCTTCGAGTCCCAGGCGTTTCTCGGTGATCAGGTCGACCGCCACCCGCTGCTCCAGCAGTTCGATGTTCGGCCGTTTCCGGGCCTGGTCGAGCAGGGTGGTGAAAATGGCCGCGCCGGTGGCATCGGCGGCATGGATGATGCGCCGATGGCTGTGGCCGCCCTCGCGGGTGAGGTGGAACTCGAACCCGCCGTCTTCGTTACCCGACTGTTCATCGCGGGTAAAGGGCACGCCCTGGTCGATCAGCCATTGAATCGCTTCCTTGCTGTGCTCGACGGTAAAGCGCACGGCCTCCTCATGGCACAGGCCGCCGCCGGCATTGAGGGTGTCATCGACATGGGATTCAACGGTGTCGGTGTCGTCCAGCACGGCCGCAACGCCGCCCTGGGCCCAGAAAGTCGAGCCATTGGCGAGGTTGCCCTTGCTCAGAACGGCAATGCGCAAATGACCGGGCAAGGTCAGCGCAAGGCTCAAGCCGGCAGCGCCGCTGCCAATTACCAGAACATCGTGTTGAAACTGTTGGCTCATTTCAGGATTCCGCTCAAAGCGACCCGGGTCGGGGTTGGCGCAGCTGGACTGTCGAGTCAGTGCAGCCGCACAGCCCACTAGTATATAGAGGGGGGGAGCGGCACAATACCCGAGCGTTCATGGCATTGTGAAACTACCGTGACCCAAAACACCGGACGCTTCGTCGGATGTTTTTCTGCCCGTTGGGCGCGAGAATGACTGTATCGCCGATTTAACAGTCTTTTTCCCTTCACGGTTGCACAATGTCGGGTTGGCACGACTATAAATATTTGGAACTTTTGCCAAAGGGCCAAGATCAATAGACGGTTGCCTGAAACAAGGGACAGTGTCGGTTTCAGCGCGGGATTGCAGTTCGATCCTTGCTGAAGAATCCGATGACAAGATTATCCGCGCAGCCGGGTCAACTCGTGCTGCGCTTTTCGTGCGTGCCAAATCAGAGCCCGCAGGAAACTTGCCTGGAGGGGGAGAACTTTTGCGAAAAGCACGAGTCTATGTTTGCAAGTCTGGTGGTTTACTTCTGCAAGCCTCCTCCGAGCTCATCGAGGAGTGTTCATGCTAACCCAGGAAGAGGATCAGCAACTGGTCGAACGCGTTCAGCGCGGCGACAAGCGTGCTTTCGATCTGCTAGTGCTGAAATACCAGCACAAAATTCTCGGGTTGATCGTGCGTTTCGTGCACGACACCCATGAAGCCCAGGATGTGGCACAAGAAGCCTTTATCAAGGCATACCGTGCACTTGGAAATTTTCGCGGAGACAGCGCGTTTTATACGTGGCTTTACCGCATCGCCATCAACACGGCGAAAAACTATCTGGTTTCACGCGGCCGTCGGCCGCCGGATAGCGATGTCAGTTCCGAGGATGCAGAGTTCTACGATGGCGATCATGGCCTCAAGGATCTCGAGTCGCCAGAGCGGGCCTTGCTGCGGGATGAGATCGAAGGCACCGTCCATCGAACCATTCAGCAACTGCCGGAAGATTTGCGTACGGCTTTAACTTTACGTGAGTTTGATGGTCTGAGTTACGAGGACATTGCGAGTGTCATGCAATGTCCGGTAGGCACCGTGCGCTCCCGGATCTTCCGCGCCCGGGAGGCCATCGACAAAGCCCTGCAGCCGTTGTTGCAGGAAAACTAAAGACAGCGGCGACAGCCAAGAGAGGAACGCCATGAGTCGTGAAGCCCTGCAGGAATCGCTGTCCGCAGTGATGGATAACGAAGCGGACGAATTGGAATTGCGTCGGGTATTGAATGCCTGCGACGATGTTGAAACCCGTGATACCTGGGCTCGTTATCAGATCGCTCGGGCAGTGATGCACAAGGATCTGCTGCTTCCACGCCTGGATATCGCCGCGGCTGTTTCTGCTGCCCTGGCTGACGAAGCCGTACCGGCAAAAGCCTCCCGTGGTCCATGGCGCAGCCTGGGTCGTCTGGCGGTCGCAGCTTCCGTGACCCTGGCGGTGCTGGCCGGTGTGCGTCTGTACAACCAGGATGAGATCGCCGGCGTCGAATTGGCCCAGCAATCCACTCAACCCGCGTTGGCCGCTCCTCAAGTAAAAGGCCCAGCCGTTCTGGCAGGCTACAATGAGAGTTCGGATGCTACCGGCCCAATGGCCAACGGCGTATTGCAAGGTCAGCCAGGCTGGCACGATCAGCGTCTGCCAGGTTACTTGCGCCAACACGCACAACAGGCTGCACTGAAAGGCACTGAGAGCGCTCTGCCGTACGCTCGTGCCGCAAGCCTGGAAAACCGTTAAGGAGGATCATGCGCGCCATACCTCTACTTTCGCTTCTGCTCAGCGGCTGGTTCATCGTTCCAGCCCAAGCCGATGAAGCCCAGGACTGGTTGACCCGCCTGGGCCAGGCAGAGCAACAGCAAAGCTTTCAGGGTACTTTCGTCTACGAGCGTAACGGTAGTTTTTCTACCCATAACATCTGGCACCACGTCCAGGATGGAAAGGTCCGAGAGCGATTGATCCAGCTCGACGGTTCCGCTCAGGAAGTCGTGCGCATTGATGGGCAAACCCAATGCGTCAGCGGCACACTGATAGCCGGGCTTGGGGACTCCCCGAACTCCGCTGCCCGTGCACTCGATCCTCAAAAGCTCAAGAATTGGTATGACCTCGCCGTCATCGGCAAGTCGCGTGTCGCCGGGCGTCCGGCGGTGATCGTATCGCTGAAACCCCGCGATCAGCACCGCTACGGCTTTGAACTGCATCTGGACAAAGAGACCGGCCTGCCTCTGAAGTCCTTGCTGCTGGACGACAAGGGGCGGTTGTTGGAGCGCTTCCAGTTCACGCAACTGGATACCGCTGACGTTCCTTCCGAAAAAGACCTGCAGGCCAGTAATGATTGCAAGCCGGTCAACCTCGAGAGTGACAAGGCTTCTGCCGCCAAGTCTGCCCAGGTCTGGCGTTCCGACTGGTTGCCGCCCGGCTTCGAGCTGACCAGCAGCACCGCTCGCAAGGATCCGCAGACCAAGACCCAGGTCAACAGCCTGATGTATGACGATGGCCTGACGCGCTTTTCGGTATTCCTCGAGCCGTTGAATGGCGAAACAGTCACCGACACCCGTACTCAGTTGGGGCCGACCGTTGCGGTTTCCCGGCGCCTGGCCACGGCACAGGGCGACATGATGGTGACGGTCGTCGGCGAGATACCGGTCGGTACTGCTGAACGGATAGCGCTTTCGATGCGCACCGACACCGCTGCAACCAAGCAGTGAGCTGAATTCGAAATGTTTCGTGAGCATTTCAATTTGCAAAAATCCCGTAAATTTCTTATAGGTCAGAGCCCCTCGGCTCTGGCCTTGTTTGTTGTTCCCGGAACAAAAATACCGGCGTATCGTTCCCGGTGTTCCTTGCTCCATATCGCTTAACCATGCTCGTCGTAACGGGAGCCGTATGTCGATACCTCGCTTGAAGTCCTACCTCTCCATTATTGCCACCGTGCTAGTGCTCGGTCAGGCGGTCACCGCCCAAGCGGTCGAATTGCCTGACTTTACGCAACTGGTCGAACAGGCCTCGCCTGCGGTCGTGAACATCAGTACCACTCAAAAGCTGCCAGACCGCAAAGTCAGCGAGCAAATGCCCGACCTCGAAGGCTTGCCGCCGATGCTGCGCGAATTCTTCGAACGGGGCATGCCGCCACAATCACGCTCACCTCGTGACCGTCAGCGCGAGGCAACGTCCCTGGGCTCGGGTTTCATCATCTCTTCCGATGGCTATATCCTGACCAACAACCACGTGATCGCCGATGCTGACGAAATCCTCGTCCGCCTGGCCGATCGCAGCGAAATGAAAGCCAAGCTGATCGGTACCGATCCACGTTCCGACGTGGCGCTGCTGAAAATCGAAGGCAAGGATCTGCCAGTGCTGAAGCTCGGTAAATCCCAGGACCTGAAGGCCGGCCAATGGGTTGTCGCGATCGGCTCGCCATTCGGTTTTGACCACACGGTGACCCAAGGTATCGTCAGTGCCGTCGGTCGCAGCCTGCCGAACGAAAACTATGTGCCGTTCATCCAGACCGACGTGCCGATCAACCCGGGTAACTCCGGTGGCCCGCTGTTCAACCTGAACGGTGAGGTGGTCGGGATCAACTCGCAGATCTATACCCGCTCCGGTGGCTTCATGGGCGTGTCGTTTGCAATCCCGATCGACGTGGCCATGGATGTTTCCAATCAGCTGAAATCCGGTGGCAAGGTCAGCCGTGGCTGGCTGGGCGTCGTGATTCAGGAAGTGAGCAAGGATCTGGCCGAGTCGTTCGGTCTGGAGAAACCGGCCGGTGCGCTGGTGGCCCAAATCCAGGATGATGGCCCGGCTGCCAAGGGTGGTCTGCAAGTGGGGGACGTGATCCTGAGCATGAACGGTCAGCCGATCGTCATGTCGGCCGACCTGCCGCACCTTGTTGGCGCGTTGAAGGCTGGTGCAAAAGCCAATCTGGAAGTGATTCGTGAAGGCAAGCGCAAGAATGTCGAGCTGACCGTCGGTGCAATTCCGGAAGAAGGCAAGGAGATGGGCG
Source organism: Pseudomonas sp. IT-P74 (assembly GCF_949768175.1). NCBI lineage: Bacteria > Pseudomonadati > Pseudomonadota > Gammaproteobacteria > Pseudomonadales > Pseudomonadaceae > Pseudomonas > Pseudomonas sp. IT-P74. The sequence continues at coordinate 407,403 of NZ_CATKQD010000044.1, forward strand.
CCGAGCCAAAATCCAGCATCGAGCGCAGCAGCAATCGCCTCGGTGTTTCCGTGGTCGAGCTGACTGACGAGCAGAAGAAAACCTACGACCTCAAAGGTGGTGTGCTGATCAAGGAAGTGCAGGACGGTCCTGCCGCGCTGATCGGCTTGCAGCCGGGTGATGTGATCACCCATCTGAACAACCAGGCCATCGGTTCCACCAAGGAGTTCGCGGACATCGCCAAGGCGCTGCCAAAGAACCGCTCGGTGTCGATGCGGGTACTGCGTCAGGGGCGTGCGAGCTTCATCACCTTCAAACTGGCTGAATAATCCGGTTGTTGGTTGAATAAAAAACCGCCTCGAAAGAGGCGGTTTTTTTGTCTGGACTGTTTGTCTTCGGGGCGTCAGCCCATCATGTCCTTGATCATGCGCTCCTGTTCCATCAACTCGCGTTGCCGTGCGTCGATCCGCGAAGACAGCGGGAAGTTGCTGCCAGCCCTGCGTTTGGCGAAGTCCAGTTGCTGAATGGCCTGTTTGTAGTCGCCGACCAGCGCAAAGTATTCGGCGCGAGCCTGGTGCAGGCCGATGATATTGCCCGACAGGCCGCGCGTCTCGGCAACCTGATACCAAACGTCCGGATCATCCGGGCGCGACTTGAGCAGGCCTTCGAGGGCTTTCTCCGCATCCGCAGTACGGTTCTGCTTGAGCAGCAGGTCGACTCGCATCTGGTTCAGCGGGTAGTTGCCAGAGTATTGGCCCATCAACCGGTCAACCCGGGACTGGGCATCCGCCAGGCGATTGTTGGTGATATCCAGATCGACCTGAGCCAGGTTGTAGATGATTTCATTGGGTGACTTGGCCAGCAACTGCTTGAGGTTTTCCCGTGCTTCGTTCAATTGGCCGCCCTTGATCTGGGCGATCGCCAGGCCGTAGCGAGCCACGTCGTTTTTCGGGTTCTCGTCGAGCTGTGCGCGAAAGCGCTTGGCGCCAAGCCCCGGGGTTTCTTCATAGATCAGCTGTACGCGTGCGCGGATCAGTTGGTAGCGCATGCTGTCTTCGATACCGCCCGTTGGAAACTGTTCGGCGCGGTTGCGGGTGTCGGCGATACGCGACTCGGTGACCGGGTGAGTCAGCAGAAATTCCGGTGGCTTGGCATCGTAGCGGTACTGACGCCCCAGGCGCTCGAACATGCTGGGCATCGAGCGGGGGTCGTAACCGGCCTTTTCCAGATTGAGGAGGCCGATACGGTCGGCCTCCTGCTCGTTCTGGCGGGAGAATCGCCGCTGTTCCTGGATGGCTGCGGCCTGTGTGCCGGCAATGGCTGCAATCCCGGCGTCACCGCCACCTGCGGCTGCCAACACGATACCCGCCAGCAATGCAGCCATCATGGGTACTTGCATGCGTTGCTGCGCTTCGACGCCTCGGGCAAAGTGGCGTTGCGACAAGTGAGCCAATTCGTGCGCCAATACTGAGGCGTATTCGCCTTCGGTCTGGGCGTAGAGGAACAAACCACCGTTCACCCCGACGATCCCGCCGGGTGCCGCAAAGGCGTTGAGCTGCGGGCTGTTGATCAGGATGAACTCCAGGCGCCGGTCAGTGACCTGGCTGGTCTCGACCAGTCGGTAAACGCTGGATTCCACGTAATTCTTGAGTTGCGGATCGTTGAGCTGCGAAACCTGACTGCGCAACATGGCCAGCCAGGCGCGGCCGAGCTGGTATTCCTGTTGCGGTGAGACAATGGCAGAACTGGCGTCGCCGAGTGACGGCAGGTCGTCGGCGAAGCCCGGTGAGGCGAGCAGGCAAGCGAGCGTCAGCAGGGTAGGGCGCAAAAATGTCATGCACAAAGCCTTAGTCGACAAAGACCTTACTGTAGCCGGACACCGGCGTTGCGACCAGATATTCTAGGCAACTCAACCACCTGACCCGGAGTGATGCAATGACCGACGCTGTAGAGCATGACGTTGAACTGGACGCCAGTGGCCTGAATTGCCCGTTGCCGTTGCTCAAGGCCAAGATGGAGCTCAACCGGCTGGCCAGTGGTGCGGTACTCAAGGTCATCGCCACCGATGCGGGTTCGCAGCGCGACTTTCGCACCTTTGCCCGATTGGCCGGTCATACCCTGCTTCGTGAAGAAGATGACGCGGGTGTTTACCGCTACTGGTTGAAAAAAGCCTGAAATCGGCTGCGTTTGCTCCTAAGGATTATTGATGTTCAAAGTGTTACGCGACTGGATTCAGCGCTATTTTTCCGATGAAGAAGCGGTGGTGCTGGCTGTCCTGCTGTTTCTGGCATTTACCGTCGTACTGACCCTGGGCGGTATGCTGGCGCCGGTACTCGCCGGCATGGTGCTGGCGTACCTGATGCAGGGGCTGGTGGTGGCCCTTGAGCGCCTGCGCGTGCCGGGTTGGGCAGCGGTGGGGCTGGTCTTTGCGTTGTTCATGGGGTTGTTGCTGGTATTCATCGTGGTGGTCGTGCCGTTGCTGTGGCACCAACTGATCACGTTGTTCAACGAGTTGCCCGGCATGCTTGCCAAGTGGCAGTCGCTATTGCTGTTGCTGCCCGAGCGCTATCCGCACCTGGTATCCGACGAACAAGTGCTGCGGGCCATCGAAGTGGCGCGGGGCGAAATCGGCAAGTTTGGCCAGTGGGCACTGACGTTCTCGCTGTCGAGCCTGCCATTGCTGGTGAACATCATGATCTACCTGGTACTGGTGCCGATCCTGGTGTTTTTCTTTCTCAAGGATCGGGCCATGATCGGCCAGTGGGTGCGCGGGTACCTGCCCCGTGAGCGGGCGTTGATCACCCGGGTCGCCCATGAAATGAACCGGCAGATCGCCAATTACATTCGCGGCAAGGTCATCGAAATCTTCATTTGCGGTGGCGTGACCTACATCGCCTTCGTTGTCCTTGAGCTCAACTACGCGGCGCTGCTGGCACTGCTGGTGGGGATTTCGGTGGTGGTGCCTTATGTCGGCGCCGTAGTGGTGACCGTGCCCGTGTTTCTGATTGCGTTGTTCCAGTGGGGCTGGAGCGATCAGTTCATTTACTTGATGGCGGTCTACGGGATCATTCAGACGCTGGATGGCAACGTGCTGGTGCCATTGCTGTTCTCGGAGGCGGTGAATCTGCACCCGGTGGCGATCATCTGCGCAGTGCTGCTGTTTGGCGGGCTGTGGGGGTTCTGGGGGGTGTTCTTTGCGATTCCCCTGGCGACGCTGTTCAAGGCCGTGCTGGATGCGTGGCCGCGAAAGGAACCGGTGGTATCGCCGCTGCTTTAAATCTTCAGTGAGGCTGATGGGCCTCTTCGCGAGCAGGCTCGCTCCTACATCAGATCGCGTCAGTCAAAACAACTCGGTCAACTGTAGGAGCGAGCCTGCTCGCGATAGCGTCGGAACAGGTCTCGAAGAAATCAGGCTTTGTTGAGGGCCTGAGCGGCAGCCAATACAGCATCAACATGCCCCGGCACCTTCACACCACGCCATTCCTGACGCAGCACGCCGTTGGCATCGATCAGGAACGTGCTGCGATCCACGCCCATGTATTCCTTGCCGTAGAGCTTTTTCAGCTTGATCACGTCGAACAGCTGGCAGATGGCTTCGTCCTTGTCGCTGATCAGCTCAAAGGGGAATTCCTGTTTGCACTTGAAGTTCTCGTGGGATTTCAGGCTGTCGCGAGACACGCCGAACACTTCGGTATTGGCGGCCTTGAATGCAGCATATTGATCACGAAAACCCTGCCCCTCGGTCGTGCAGCCTGGGGTGCTGTCCTTGGGGTAGAAGTAGATCACTACTTGCTTGCCCTTCAGGCCCGCTAGGCTGACGGTCTGCCCGCTCGTGGCGGGGGCTTCGAAATCGGCGATCGGTTGGTCGATGGCAACGGCCATGAAAGCTTCCTTACATTGGGTTCTGTGGGCGCCAGGGTTCGATCAGGGCATCGAGGTTCAGCGCGTCGGCAAAATCCAGGAACTGATCGCGCAGCCAGCTGATTTGCACGCCGGCCGGCAAGGTCACGGTAAACGTGGCGTTGAGCATGGTGCCGCCGGTCTGCGGAGCCTGATAAGTGTCACAGGTCAGGTTTTCCAGCTCGACATTGTGGTCCATGAAGAACTGGCACAGCTCGTTGATGATGTCCGAGCGGTAGGCCGAGCTGACATAGGCGACGTACGGCAGGGCCTGGGGGCGGTTTTCCAGGGCCGCGCTGCGCACCACGTTGACCGTGAACGCATGCCGCTTGGCCAATACTGGCAGGCTGCCTTCCAGGCGCGCCAGGGCATCCCAGCTACCGGAGATTTCCAGCACCAGGGCACTGCATTCGCCATGGCGGGTCAGGCGAGAGGTGACAACGGCGCAGCGGTTTTCATGGCTGGCGCGGCACAGGACGTTGGTCAGCTCCATGGGGTTGGCGCCGAGGGCACTGATAACAAGGAATTGTTCGCGAACTGTGGGGGTGGACATGCAGCATTCCTAAAGCGATGAGCGGTCGGTACGTCCAGAGGGCGTTTTGCCGGGAGCGAGCCTGCGGATGCGAATTCAGAAAACCCCAAGCGGCAGGTTGCAACGTGCTCCGGCAGGGCGGGAGCGAGAGGCGGCAACGCTGGATCAGGGCTTGTGATGCCGAAAATGGAGGCTGAAACCCGACGCACGAGCTTGTCTGTACCGATCAAAGTCTGAAGGGTAGCGAAAACCGGCGCCAAGGGGAATGGCGGCAGCACAGTACTTCGCTTGTGCAAGCATCTTGGCGCCAGTACCATTACGGCTCTCTTTTTCCGGCAGGAGCGGTTTCATGATTGCGGGCAGTATGGTGGCACTGGTCACACCCATGGATGCACAGGGGCGTCTTGACTGGGACAGCCTCAGCAAACTCGTGGACTTCCACCTTGAAAACGGCACCCATGCCATTGTCGCCGTCGGCACCACCGGCGAATCGGCAACCCTCGACGTCAACGAGCACATCGAAGTCATCCGTGCCGTGGTCAAGCAGGTCAATGGTCGCATTCCGGTGATCGCCGGTACCGGCGCCAATTCGACCCGCGAAGCGGTCGAATTGACCCGAAATGCCAAGGAAGCCGGCGCCGATGCCTGCCTGCTGGTCGTGCCGTACTATAACAAGCCGACCCAGGAAGGCCTGTACCTGCACTTCAAGCACATCGCCGAATCGGTCGACATCCCGCAGATTCTCTATAACGTTCCCGGCCGCACCTCCTGCGACATGCAGGCCGAAACCGTGATCCGCCTGTCCACCGTGCCGAACATCATCGGTATCAAGGAAGCGACTGGCGACCTCAAGCGCGCCAAGGCCATCCTCGACGGCGTAAGCAAGGACTTCGTCGTCCTTTCCGGCGATGATCCGACCGCGGTCGAGCTGATCCTGATGGGCGGCAAGGGCAACATCTCCGTCACCGCCAACGTCGCGCCGCGTGAAATGGCCGATCTGTGCGAGGCCGCTCTCAAGGGCGATGCCGAGACTGCACGGGCAATCAACGAAAAACTGATGCCGCTGCACAAGGACCTGTTCATCGAAGCCAACCCGATTCCGGTGAAGTGGGCTTTGGTTGAAATGGGCCTGATGCACGAAGGCATTCGCCTGCCGTTGACCTGGCTGAGCACACCTTGTCACGAAACGCTGCGCACGGCCCTGCGCCAGTGCGGCGTCCTGGTTTAATTGAGGAAGTACAACGCATGAAGCGAATGGCCGGACTTTCCGCACTTGCCTTGATTATCTCCAGCACCAGTGGCTGTGGATGGATCTGGGGCCCGGAAGGTTATTTCCGTGACCGTGGTAGCGATTACCTGGAAGCGCAACAGACTGCACCGATGCAAATACCGCAGGATATCCATACCGCCAAGCGTCTGGATCCGCTGTTGCCGATCCCGCGTAACGTGGCCGATGACACCGCCAAGGGCGAATACATCGTTCCTCGCCCGCAGCCACTGACGGCGGCTGCGGACGCCAGCCCCTATTCTCTGCAGAAGAGCGGCGGCTCCAGCTCCATCCTGGCGCAGAATCCACCGGCTGAAATCTGGCCAGTGGCCGTCCAGTTCTTCCAGGACAATGGTTTCCGTCTGGATGAACAGCGTCCGCAAACCGGTGAATTCACCACGACCTGGCAGCATTCCGATGAGCTGTCCGCGGCCATGGCCAAGCGCCTGAGCGCGGCTGGCGTCAGCACGGACAGCGAAACCCGCGTGCGGGTGCGCATCGAGCCAGGCGTGCAGCGCAACACCAGTGAAGTCTATGTGGTCAGCGCCGAGCGTCCTGCCGGCAGCACCGCCGATGTGGCCTTCACCAACCGTTCGGTCAACACTGGCCTGGACGCGGCACTGGTCGACGATATGCTCGCGAGCATGAGCCGTATCTCCGAGAAGGGCGGTTCGGTCTCCATGCTGGCTTCCCGTGATTTCGACGCGCCTAGCCGTGTCAGCCTGAGTGAAGACGGCAGCGGCAACCCTGTGCTGAACGTCGGCACCGACCTGGATCGTGCCTGGTCGAGCGTCGGTCGCGCGCTGGAACAAGGCGAATGGCGTGTTGAAGACATCAACCGTAGCCTGGGCCTGTACTACATCAACCTGGCCGAAAAAGCCGAGAGCAAAGACGACAAACCAGGCTTCTTCAGCAGCCTGTTCGGCAGCGCGCCGAGCAAGGAAGAGCTTGAGGCCCGCGCCGAGCGTTATCAGGTTCGCCTGAGCAAGGTTGGCGAGAACGTCCAGGTCACCGTCGAGAAAAACATCAACACCGTGGCGCCAGCAGACGTGGCGCGTAAAGTGTTGAGCAAGATTCAGGACAACCTGGGCTGATCGCATGCGTTTTGCCGTTCTCGGCAGCGGTAGCCAAGGGAACGGCACGCTGATAGCCAGCGCTGATACGTATGTATTGGTGGATTGTGGGTTTTCCCTGCGGGAAACCGAAAAACGCCTGCTGCGCCTGGGTGTGAACCCTGCGCAGCTGAGCGCGATACTCGTGACCCACGAACATGCCGACCACGTGCATGGCGTGGGTTTGCTGTCTCGGCGCTACAATCTGCCTGTCTACCTCAGTCGCGGGACCTTGCGCGGGATGCGCAAACCGATTGAACCCGCAGGCTTTCTGGCCGGCGGCGAGCAGCTGCAAATCGGCGACTTGAGCATCGGTGTCATTGCCGTGGCCCACGATGCACAGGAGCCGACACAATATGTTTTCAGTGACGGTTTGCGGCGCTTCGGCCTGTTGACCGACCTGGGTTCCTATTGTGACAAGGTGCTGGACGGCTATCGGGACCTCGATGCGTTGATGATCGAGTCCAATCACTGCCGTGACATGCTGGCTCGCGGTCACTACCCGTACTTTCTCAAGCAGCGGGTGGGCGGTGAACTGGGACATTTGAATAACCACCAGGCGGCATTCCTGGTGGCCGAGCTGGGCTGGAAAGACCTGCAACACCTGGTCCTGGCCCATCTGAGCAGCAAGAACAACCTGCCGCGGCTGGCCCGGCAATGTTTTGTCGACACCCTCGGGTGCGACCCGGACTGGCTGCAACTGGCCGATCAAGATTCAGGGCTCGACTGGCGCCACATCGCCTAGCCCATCTACTTAGCAAGCGGAGCCCATCATGGAAAAACGTGAAGAACTCTACCGCGGCAAAGCCAAATCGGTTTACAAGACCGACGACGCTAACCGTTTGATCCTGCTGTTTCGCAACGACACCTCGGCGTTCGATGGCAAGCGTATTGAACAGCTTGACCGCAAAGGCATGGTGAACAACAAGTTCAACGCCTTCATCATGCAGAAGCTCGAAGCGGCCGGCGTGCCGACCCAATTCGACAAATTGCTGGGCGACAACGAATGCCTGGTGAAGAAACTCGACATGATCCCGGTCGAGTGCGTCGTGCGTAACTACGCCGCCGGCAGCCTGGTCAAGCGCCTGGGTGTCGAGGAGGGCATGAAGCTCAACCCTTACACCTTCGAACTGTTCCTGAAGGACGACGCCAAGGGCGACCCGTTCATCAACGAATCCCACGTTGTGGCCTTTGGTTGGGGCACCGCCGAGCAACTGGTTCGCATGAAAGAGCTGTCGCTCAAGGTCAACGAAGTCCTGAGCAAGCTGTTCGACGATGCCGGCCTGCTGCTGGTCGACTTCAAGCTGGAATTCGGCGTGTTCCACGATGGCTCCATCGTGCTGGGCGACGAATTCAGCCCGGACGGCTGCCGTCTGTGGGACAAAGCCACCGGCAAGAAAATGGACAAGGACCGCTTCCGTCAGGGCCTCGGTGACGTCATCGAAGCCTACGAAGAAGTCGCCAATCGTCTGGGCGTGCCGCTTTAACCGACGCAAGCATCTGATAGCACAGAAATATTTCGCTCAGGGGGTTCGCTTCCTGCGAAAGTGTTGTTATGATGCGCGCCGTTGGAGAGATGCCAGAGTGGCCGAATGGGACGGATTCGAAATCCGTTGTACCTTCACCGGTACCTAGGGTTCGAATCCCTATCTCTCCGCCATAAATACCAAAGAAATCCCGCGAGCTAGACGCTCAGCGGGATTTTTTTTGCCTGCTGAAAAGTCACGCGACTATCAATCGACCATCAAACGATGTGCGCCATTCAATGGAGGTTCATGCTTGTCCGGGGCTGTCGGTGGACGAGGCGTTTTGTCCTATGAGCGGCGCATCATGGCAGCTATTCCCTTTCGGGAAGGCTCGGAGCTGATCACAAGTTCGCATTGTCCGCCCTGCTACTGCGACATTAGGGTGCGGTGCGTGATTCCAGGTCTATTTCCGTCGGCCACCGCACCTTGGGCGCCAAACGGCGCGCGAGGTTGAAGGTCACGTCTTCGTTGTTCCAGTCGCGGGGCGGGTGGGGGAAGGTGGGCAGGGCTTGTGGGCCTTGTTGCATGAACAGTTGAGCCATGGCCCAGTACTCGCTGAATCGGATTTCATGGGATCAGCGGCCTGCATCCTCAATGGAGCGAGGAAACCTTGGCTCGTAACACAACAGCAGGGACACCCAATGGCCACAGGCATGCACAAGGATCAACGGCAGTAACAGGCCATAGATCGGCACGAAGATCCACAGCTGAGGGATTTTCACGAACCGGCTGTCCAGTTGCCACACAGCCATGAAAGAGCGCCACGGCCAGGGAAATTTGCCGATGAGTTTTTTGGGTTTGGGCGCCGCTTCCGGCCCCTCTTCCATGTAGCGCCGA
>NZ_CATKQD010000045.1:0-785 GCF_949768175.1 Pseudomonas sp. IT-P74
ATTGTGCATGCCTGTGGCCATTGGGTCTCCCTGCTGTTGTGTTACGAGCCAAGGTTTCCTCGCTCCATTGAGGATGCAGGTCGCTGATCCCATGAAATCCGATTCAGCCGATTACTGGGGTTTCAGTAACCCCACCCTCCGACTCAGCGGCGCGGTGCTGCTGACCAACACCTTCGGCACCCGCCTGCTGCAAAGCAGCGCGGCGTCCAGACTGGACGGCCCGCTTAACACTGCGCGGGCCTTGGTGTTCAAGGCGAGGCTGGGACAACTGCACTTCGAGGGCAGGAATAAAAGCAGCGGAACCCCATTATCCGTAGAGCAAGAGCTAAAAAATCTTCAAAAGCTATCGAGGCGACCTTCTAATGTACTTTTTTGAGTGGCTTATGTACGACGGGCGTGCGACGACTGATTACGAAGCATTGGCGAGAGAAGCTGACCAACAAATAGCGAACGAAGAAAAGCTACCGCCGATCCGGGTAACTCAATCGGTTTCCCACGCGATTTCGGACAACGATTCGCTGTATGCCTATAATTTAACCTATATTGATGTGCGCACACCAAACGACGAAAAGCGAGGATTGATTACTTTAATTCCCGGCATTGGAGGAGCTTTATTAATATGGATGCTCATTGCAACAATTTACTATATCGGCGGAAATTACATATCATTATTTCTCGGTAACGGTGATCACCTGAATACCGTCGACTATATATTTATGTGGATCATTCCCGCCATACCTACAATCGCTCTGTATTTGTACATCAAATACGTCTTCCCCTATTTG
>NZ_CATKQD010000046.1:0-766 GCF_949768175.1 Pseudomonas sp. IT-P74
GCTGCCCATCGACGCCGTGACCATGTGGACGTTGCTGCTGGCGTACTCGCGGTCGGTGTACCTCACGCCAAGCGCGTTGGCATGGTTGACGTAGCGTTGCTCGGCTTGTTCGGCGAGGGTGAGCTTGAGGTTTTCGAGGCCGAAGGCGATGGTGTGTTTGCGCTGGTTGTCGATGCCTTCGCCGTCGGTTTTGCGCATGAAGGTTTCGAGCGTCTCCACGCTCTGATTGCGCCAGGCATTGAGCTCCTGGGTGATGCCGATCGGATCGTCCAACACCACGGCAAAACCCTGCGCCTGGGTCTCCGTTGCGCCAAGCCGCGTAGCCACACCCGCCAGGGCCGAGTAGCCGGTCGGGGGTGCAAACAGTTGCTCGCCAAGGTGGGCCATCAAGGGCGGGGAGGTCGGCCCGAGCAGGTCGGCGACGCTACTGTCCAGCGCCTGGGCCTCGATGATGTGTGCGGTGTGGCTGCAGCTCTGGATCAGTTGGCGGATATCGACCTTGCGCAGGGTGTTGCGCAGCCGCGGTTGCGTGCGGATCTCGGCGAGCAACCGCGGCGTCAACAGGTCCGGGGTGAACAGCAGCCGGGCTTCGTTGACGTCTTCAGGATCGCTGACCTGGATGACCCGATCGCCGAAGTCCGGCAGGCCGCCCAGCCCCAGGTCGCCTGGGGTGGCGGGCCACACGGCCTTGCACAAGCCGCTGCTGTAGGTTTGATAGGCGCCCTCGCATACCCAGTCGGTCGCGGTGCGGTGGATGAACACATAA
>NZ_CATKQD010000047.1:0-766 GCF_949768175.1 Pseudomonas sp. IT-P74
ACTGCCCATCGACGCCGTGACCATGTGGACGTTGCTGCTGGCGTACTCGCGGTCGGTGTACCTCACGCCAAGCGCGTTGGCGTGGTTGACGTAGCGTTGCTCGGCTTGTTCGGCGAGGGTGAGCTTGAGGTTTTCGAGGCCGAAGGCGATGGTGTGTTTGCGCCGGTTGTCGATGCCTTCGCCGTCGGTTTTGCGCATGAAGGTTTCGAGCGTCTCCACGCTCTGATTGCGCCAGGCATTGAGCTCCTGGGTGATGCCGATCGGGTCGTCCAACACCACGGCAAAACCCTGCGCCTGGGTCGCCGTTGCGCCAAGCCGCGTAGCCACACCCGCCAGGGCCGAGTAGCCGGCCGGGGGGGCAAACAGTTGCTCGCCAAGGTGGGCCATCAAGGGCGGGGAAGTCGGCCCGAGCAGGTCGGCGACGCTACTGTCCAGCGCCTGGGCCTCGATGATGTGTGCGGTGTGGCTGCAGCTTTGGATCAGTTGGCGGATGTCGACCTTGCGCAGGGTGTTGCGCAGCCGCGGTTGCGTGCGGATCTCGGCGAGCAGGCGCGGCGTCAGCAGGTCCGGGGTGAACAGCAGCCGGGCTTCGTTGACGTCTTCAGGATCGCTGACCTGGATGACCCGATCGCCGAAGTCCGGCAGGCCGCCCAGCCCCAGCTCGTCCGGGGTGGCAGGCCATATGGCCTTGCACAAGCCGCTGCTGTAGGTTTGATAGGCGCCCTCGCATACCCAGTCGGTCGCGGTGCGGTGGATGAACACATAC
>NZ_CATKQD010000048.1:0-758 GCF_949768175.1 Pseudomonas sp. IT-P74
CTCTCAGGGCGTTGTCGGCCACCACAATTGTTGCGGTCGGCGGGACGGTGTCGATGGCGTAGTTGCCTGAGGAACTGATCCCGCTGCCGGTATTGCCCGCCAGATCCGCCACGCCAGTGTTGGCCAGGCTAATGACGTTGGTCGCGCTGATGATGCCTGCTGTCGGGGTGAAGGTGGCGGTCCAGGTGATGCCGCCGTCACTGCTGCTCACCGCACTCAACGTGCCATTGGCGACGCTCAGGTCGGCGTTGGTAAAGCCGGTCACGGCCTCGGAGAAGGTGATGGTTACCAGTGACGTTTCGCCCGCCGCCAGCGCCGTATCGGCCAGCACGATCGTGGCGGTCGGGCGGACCGTGTCGATGGCGAAGTTGTTGGAATCGGTGGTGCCGCTGCCGGCGTTGCCCGACAGGTCGCTGACCCCGGTGTTATCCAGGGTGATCAGGTTGGTCGTGTCGTTGATGCTCGCCGACGGCGTGAAGGTTGCCGTCCAGGTGATGCCGCCGTCGCTGCTGCTCACCGCGCTCAAGGTGCCGTTGGCAATCGTCAGGTCGGCGTTGGTGAAACCGCTCACCGCTTCAGTGAAGGTGATCGTCACCAGCGAGGTTTCGCCGATTCTCAACGCCGTGTCCGTCACCACGATGGTGGCCGTCGGGCGCACGGTGTCGATGGCGTAGTTGTTGGAATCGGTGGTGCCGCTGCCCACGTTACCGGTGGCGGCAGCCTGCACGCCGGTGTTGTCCAGGGTGATCAGGTTGGTC
>NZ_CATKQD010000049.1:0-696 GCF_949768175.1 Pseudomonas sp. IT-P74
GGCTCCCACTGCTTGTACGCATACGGTTTCAGGATCTATTTCACTCCCCTCTCCGGGGTTCTTTTCGCCTTTCCCTCACGGTACTAGTTCACTATCGGTCAGTCAGTAGTATTTAGCCTTGGAGGATGGTCCCCCCATATTCAGACAAAGTTTCTCGTGCTCCGTCCTACTCGATTTCATTGATAAGAGATTTTCGCGTACAGGGCTATCACCCACTATGGCCGCACTTTCCAGAGCGTTCCGCTAATCTCAAATCAACTTAAGGGCTAGTCCCCGTTCGCTCGCCACTACTAAGGGAATCTCGGTTGATTTCTTTTCCTCAGGGTACTTAGATGTTTCAGTTCCCCTGGTTCGCCTCTTGCACCTATGTATTCAGTACAAGATAACCATCTTATGATGGCTGGGTTCCCCCATTCAGACATCTCCGGATCAAAGTCTGTTTGCCGACTCCCCGAAGCTTTTCGCAGGCTACCACGTCTTTCATCGCCTCTGACTGCCAAGGCATCCACCGTATGCGCTTCTTCACTTGACCATATAACCCCAAGCAATCTGGTTATACTATGAAGACGACATTCGCCGAAAATTCGATTGAGCTCCTAAGAGCAACTCACAAATTTTACCTTAGCCTGATCCGTTACCAGTGAAAGTAACGTTCAGTCTATCTTTCTATCACATACCCAAATTTTTAAAGAACGA
>NZ_CATKQD010000050.1:0-666 GCF_949768175.1 Pseudomonas sp. IT-P74
TGCTGGCTCGTTACCTGAAGAACGAGGCCGAGGAGTTGCGTCCCTGGACCCCGCCCTCACCGCTGTACCGCCAGCTCCTGAGCCTTTTCCGCCGTCGCGCAGCCTTGGTCCAGGCCAGGGTCGGCCTGGTGCAGAGCTGGTCGAATGAGCCGCTGCTCAAGGCGGCTTTTGCCGAGCAAGTGAAGTCCATGCAGCAGCTTGAGACGCTGATCGAAAAGACGATCAACGATCAACTCAAAGAGGCCGGTTTGCTCGGTCAATTGAAGCGCTGCCTGAAAGTTGAGGGTATTGGATTTTTGACTGGGGCCCGCTTGATAACCGCATTTCAGCGAGGAGATTTTAGAAACGCGGATGCATTTATCGCCTTCTTGGGCATGGATTTACGGGTGGCGAAATCAGGACAGAAGGACGCTCGCCGCAGTTTGAGCAAGCGCGGTGACCCCGAGGCCCGCCGACTTCTGCACAATGCAGCGATGTCGGCTAGCCGTACGAAAGCCTGGAAAGGGTATTACGAAGAACAAAGAACTCGGGGGTTCAGCACCACTCAGGCGCTAGTGATGCTGGCTCGCAAGCTTGCTCGGGTGGTATTCGCCTTGCTGAAAGGGCAAAGCGAATATCAGCCAAAAGCCAGTTGAGGACTTTCCCTCAACCATAGAATCTCCCACA
>NZ_CATKQD010000051.1:0-655 GCF_949768175.1 Pseudomonas sp. IT-P74
TCCGACGTGCGTCCTGCGGTAAAAGAGCAGATCGAATCCCTCGGCGCCAAGTTCGTCGACGTGCCGTACGAGACCGATGAAGAGCGTGAGTGCGCCGTCGGTGTCGGCGGTTACGCCCGCCCGATGCCGGCCAGCTGGATGCAGCGCCAGGCCGCGGCCGTGCACGAACGCGCCAAGCAGGCGGACATCGTGATCACCACCGCACTGATTCCCGGCCGCAAGGCACCGACGCTGCTCAGTGCAGAAACCGTGGCGCAGATGAAACCGGGCTCGGTGGTCATCGACCTCGCGGCCGCCCAGGGCGGCAACTGCCCGCTGACCGTGGCCGATCAGGTGGTCGTCGCACATGGCGTGACCATCGTGGGCCCGACCAACCTGGCCAGCGCCGTGGCGGCTGACGCTTCGGCGCTGTACGCCCGCAACCTGCTGGACTTCATGAAACTGTTGTTCGATAAAGACGGACAACTGGTGATCAACCTTGAAGACGATATCGTCGCCGCGTGCCTGATGTGCCGCGACGGCCAGATCGTGCGCAAGAACGGCTGAGGATAAAAATAATGGAAGACATGCTGATCTCTCACGGTATCTACAACCTGATCATTTTCGTGCTGGCGATCTATGTCGGCTACCACGTGGTCTGGAACGTCACACCGGC
>NZ_CATKQD010000052.1:0-642 GCF_949768175.1 Pseudomonas sp. IT-P74
GTGCCGTCGATCACCAGGTTTTCGAAGGTTTTGCCGTCAACCGTTGCATCGCTGACGCCAATCGAGAGGGTCTGACCGTCCTTGTAAACGTCGTCGCCCTGCACCGGTGCGGTGTAAATGGCCGACAGCTTGCCCGCTTCAATGGTGACGGTGCCGCCATTGCTCAGGGTGACCTTGAGGTCGTGATCGAGCTTCTGGTCAAGCTTGACGGTGAAGGTCGGCGCAAGGTTTTCCTGCACACCGCCGTTGCCTTCGATGCTCACCGTGACCTGGTCGCCCTGACCCGATGGTTCATCGGTGACAGTAGTTTTGACGTCGGTCTGGCTCAGGGTCAGTTTTTCGAAGTTGTCCGCGCCGCTGACCGATTCCAGTTTGTTGACGATCGCTGCCTGGCCGCCGGTGAACACGTCGTCGGCCGCGGCGATGGTTGCTGTGCCGGTCGCGGTGTTGGCCGGGACGGTGATCTTGGTGCCGTCGGAGAGGGTGAACTCTAACGGACCATGGTTATTGATCGGCAGGCCGGCCGCGTTGGTCAGGGTCACGGTGTAGGTGACCGAGCCGCCTTCGGCCACGGTGGATTTGTCCGCAGTCAGGGTCGCGATCACTTCGCTGACGGTGTCGGTGATGGCCACGTTGGCCGCC
>NZ_CATKQD010000053.1:0-622 GCF_949768175.1 Pseudomonas sp. IT-P74
CAGCGGAACCACGGATTCGAACAACTACACTGTCGACAGCCAACGCCCGACCGCGACCATTGTGCTGGCCGATACGACGCTGAGCGCGGGTGAAACCTCGCTGGTGACCATCACCTTCTCCGAGGCGGTGAGCGATTTCGGTAACGCAGACCTGTCCGTTCCCAACGGCACGTTGAGTGCGGTGAGCAGCAGCGACGGCGGCATCACCTGGACGGCGACGTTCACGCCAACTGTCGATGTCAACGACACGACCAACCTGATCATCCTGGACAACACCGGCGTCGCGGACCTGGCAGGCAACACCGGCACCGGCACGACCAATTCCGCCAACTTCACCATCGACACTGTGTTGCCGACCGCTACCATCGTGGTCGCCGACAACGCTCTGAGCGTCGGCGAAACCACGCAGGTGACCATCACTTTTTCGGAGGCGGTGAGCGGATTCAGCAACGCCGACCTGAGTATCGCCAACGGCACGCTGAGCACGGTGAACAGCAGCGATGGCGGCATCACCTGGACGGCCACCTTCACGCCGACCGCCAGCATCTCCGACGCCACCAATCTGATCACCCTGGACAACAGCGGTGTGCAGAACGCCTCGGGCAACGCCGGTAGCGGCACC
>NZ_CATKQD010000054.1:0-572 GCF_949768175.1 Pseudomonas sp. IT-P74
CTGGTGGGCTCCTCCGGTGCGATCCTCTCGTACATCATGTGCAAGGCGATGAACCGCTCCTTCTTTAATGTGCTGCTCGGTGGCTTCGGCAACACGGCAGAGGCGGCCGGCCCGGCGGGCTCGAAAGAAGCCCGTCCGGTGAAATCCGGCTCGGCTGACGACGCGACCTTCCTGCTGACCAACGCCGACACCGTGATCATCGTGCCGGGTTACGGCCTGGCGGTTGCGCGGGCCCAGCATGCGCTGAAGGAACTGACCGAGAAGCTGACCCATCGCGGCGTGACCGTGAAGTACGCGATCCACCCGGTGGCCGGTCGGATGCCCGGCCACATGAACGTGTTGCTGGCCGAGGCCGAAGTGCCTTACGACCAGGTGTTCGAGATGGACGACATCAACTCCGAGTTCGGCCAGGCCGACGTGGTACTGGTGTTGGGCGCCAACGACGTGGTCAACCCGGCCGCGAAGAACGATCCGAAATCGCCGATTGCCGGCATGCCGATCCTCGAGGCGTTCAAGGCCAAGACCATCATCGTCAACAAGCGCTCGATGGCCAGCGGCTACGCCGGTCTGGA